>JABITU010000329.1 GCA_018668195.1 Tateyamaria sp.
CCTACCTAGCCGACACGCTCACAGCCATCGTTGCTGGTCACAAGCAAAGCCAGATCAACGATCTGCTACCGTGGAACTACACCAAATAGGTGGGATCGGCGAAGCGCTTACGGAGATCCAGATCCGAGCTGCGATCCTAAACGGCTTCACAGCTCTTGGCATACCATGTACCGGCGCCGTAGGCTAAGTCCATCCGGGGAAAGGGGAAGCACAATCTCAGACCGATTTGTGCAACAAAGCCGTGTGAATACCAAAGGTGAGACGTCCTTAAAGTCACTGTAAAAAAAGGAAACCCTGAAGGAAATGTCGTCCGTTGGAGGCTACTCCACGGTTACCGATTTAGCGAGGTTGCGCGGTTGATCGACATCGGTCCCTTTGGCAACGGCTGTGTGATAGGCTAAAAGTTGTGCGGGCACAGCATAAAGGATGGGCGCTACAACATCAGGGCAGGCGGGCATTTCGATTGTCTCCCAAACGCCGTCGGCGGCTTCATACAAGCCCTGCGTGTCGGATATCAAGACCACTTTTCCTTTGCGCGCCATGACCTCTTGCATGTTTGAAACGGTCTTGTCGAATAATGTGTCTCGTGGGGCCATGACAACAACAGGTACATGTTTGTCGATCAGCGCAATTGGCCCGTGCTTCAATTCGCCAGATGCATACGCTTCAGCGTGTATATAGCTGATTTCTTTTAGCTTTAAAGCGCCCTCATGTGCGATTGGATACATAACTCCGCGGCCCAGAAAAAGGATGTCACGCGCTTCGGCCAGCTTTCGGGCTGTGTTCTGCATTGCGCTGCTACAATCGATCCCTTGAGCAATCAGCGCCGGTACGCTGCGCAATGCGGAAATGTGGTCCGCCAGAGCGTTTGCGTCTAGCGTGCTACGGACCTGAGCGGCCTTCAGCGCGAGCATCAATAGGACGGTCAATTGGCAGGTGAATGCCTTGGTCGAAGCTACGCCGACCTCAACGCCTGCATGGATTGGAAGCACGATGTCACTTTCGCGGGCAATCGAACTTTCGGGAACGTTCACCACCGCGACAATTCGGTCCGCCTTGCCTTTGCAGTAGCGCAAAGCCGCGAGCGTATCTGCGGTTTCGCCCGACTGGCTTACAAAGACGGCAAGCGTACGCGCCGGGACTGGCGGCTCGCGGTAGCGAAATTCAGAGGCCACATCGATTTCAACCGGCAGGCGGGCAATCTGTTCGAACCAATATTTCGCGGTCATGCAAGCCAGGTAAGCAGTCCCACAAGCCACCATTGTCACACGGTCGAAGGCTGTGAAATCGATGCCGGGTTCGGGAATAATCATGGTGTCACCGTTGGCCAGATAGTTGGCCAGAGTATTGCCCAGCACCGCAGGTTGTTCGGCGATTTCTTTGGCCATGAAATGTTTGTGGCCGGCTTTGTCAACGCGGGTGGCTTCGATTTGGATTTGCTGGACCTGTCGGTGCACAACGGTGCCGTGTACGTCACTGATAACAGCGCCTGCACGGGTCACAACCGCCCGATCACCTTCTTCCAAATAGGTGATCTGATCCGTCAACGGTGCCAGCGCAATGGCGTCCGAACCAACAAACATTTCTCCATTACCGTGCCCAATGGCCAGAGGAGAGCCTTTGCGTGCAGCCACGATTAGATCGTCCTCGCCGTGAAACAGAAAGGCCAGCGCAAAAGCGCCCTGTAGCCGGTCAAGCGTGGCAAAGGCCGCATCTACGGGGCTCTTGCCTTGTGTCAGGTGATGCTGCGTTAAAAGAGCGACTGTTTCGGTGTCTGTCTCAGTCTTGAAATCAATGCCTGATTGCGCAAGCTCGGCGCGCAGATTACGAAAGTTTTCAATAATGCCGTTATGGACAACTGCCACTGAACCTGCCTGGTGGGGGTGGGCATTGTCTTCGGTGGGCGCGCCATGGGTTGCCCATCGGGTGTGACCAATGCCTGCCTTGCCAGCCAGCGGTTCGTGCACCAACCTGTCACTGAGATTTGCAAGTTTGCCAATGGCACGCCTGCGGGCCAAGCTTCCCGCATTTACAGTGGCTATGCCAGCGCTATCGTAGCCGCGATATTCGAGCCGCTTGAGCGCTTCAACAAGGATCGGGGCGGCTTCATGATTGCCGAGAATTCCCACAATTCCACACATTTTAACTGCCTCGTTGGTGCTTGGCCTTTTTAGCCGTTAATATTTGAAATAATTTGCGTGCCATGCCCGGCTTTTCAATTTGAGGTGCCCGGGCGAGCGCAAGTGCACCGTCCTCGACATCTGAGGTGATTACCGAACCCGACCCTGTCATCGCCTCTTCGCCAATGGAAACGGGTGCGACGAGCATAGTGTTGGAGCCGATGAATGCACGTGCGCCGATCTCGGTTCGATGCTTCATGACGCCGTCATAATTGCAGGTGATCGTGCCCGCCCCAATGTTGCTGGCCTCGCCTACGCTGGCGTCGCCGATGTAACTCAGGTGATTGACCTTGGCACCGGTATCGAGTGTCGTATTTTTTATCTCGACAAAGTTACCCACGCGCACGTTCTCGGCCAATTCCGCCCCAGGACGCAGTCTGGCATAGGGTCCTACGATGGACCCGCGCGCGACATGGCACCCTTCAAGGTGCGAAAAGGCGCGGATTGTGGCACCAGTTTCGACTGTGACGCCGGGGCTAAATACGACGTTGGGTTCCACGACAGCATCGCGACCGATAACAGTGTCCAGCGCAAGATAGACAGTGTCAGGTGCCATCAATGTGACACCGCTGTCCATCAATGCCTGCCGAGCGCGCATCTGGAATTTTTGATCGGCTGCGGCAAGTTCGGCCCGCGTGTTGATGCCAAGAGTTTCGTCTTCGTCACAAGTGACAACGGCTACTGCAAGGCCTCTTGTTCGTGCCAGCCGGGGTAGGTCGGTTAGATAATACTCGTTTTGCGCGTTTGTGTTGTCGAGCGCGCCAATCAGGTCAAACAGCATCGGTGCAGGCGCACACAATACACCAGAGTTGCATAGCGTGATCGAACGCTCACTCTTAGTGGCGTCTTTGTATTCCACGATCCGTTCAAGTTGGCCGCCATTCATTACAAGGCGGCCATAGCGGCCTGGGTCGTCCGCTTCGAACCCAAGCACGGTTACATCGGCGGAGCTTTGTGCGAGCGCCTCGAGGGTTTCTGGGCGCACAAAAGGTGTATCGCCGAATAGAACGATCACGCGGCCCTCGAAGCCGTCTAATGTGTCGCGGGCTTGAGCCGTTGCATGGCCGGTGCCCAGTTGTTCCGCTTGCAGAACGACACGTGCTGAAGGATCGACATTCGATACAGATGCCGTCACCTGATCGGCACCAAACCCCGCCACAACGACGGTGTGAGCAGGATCTAAAATGGTGCCTGCGCGCATCGCGTGATGCAGCATCGGCGCACCTGCAATGGGGTGCAGGACCTTGGGAATATCCGAATTCATCCGTGTGCCTTTACCCGCGGCGAGGATGATCATTGCAACGTTCATACGAATTCTCTTTGTTTTTTCGTGAGTCCTGTTTATCCGCTTGAAGGCCACGTGCAAGCGCGGACGACATCAAACATAATTGCGGGTTGCAACACGGATTGGCGATTCATCGCCTGTGCTGCACTCACGAAGCGGGGGCTGGCATGGCGGCGGTGATTTTTGATCTGGACGGGACCTTGGCGGATACAAGTGGTGACTTGCTGGCTGCAGCGAACCATTGTTTCCGCGATATGGGGTTGGGTGACGTGCTTGGGCCGCAAGATGCGGGCATTGCCCTGCGTGGTGGACGGGCGATGCTGCGTGCTGGTCTGACCCGCGTTGATCATCTGGATGATGCTGTGGTTGATCGATATTACCCAATTCTTTTGGATGCTTACGGCGCTGCGATATCGGTGCATACCTACATCTATCCGGGTGCAATGGAAGCTATAAAAGTTCTGAAATCACAAGGCTATGGCGTGGGCATCTGCACTAACAAGCCCGCCGGGTTGGCAGATCAGCTGTTGCGTGATTTGGGCGTGCGTGACGTGTTTGGCAGCCTTGTGGGGGCAGATACCTTGCCCGTGCGCAAACCCGATCCCGCGCCGTTGTTAGAAGCTGCGCGTCGTTTAGGGGGCGATCCACGCGCCTGTATTCTGATCGGCGACAGTGATACTGACCGCAATACGGCCCGCGCAGCAGCGGTGCCATCGGTACTGGTTACCTTTGGACCAGCGGGTGGTGATATGGTCGCGCTGGAACCCGAGGCGTTGCTGGACGATTATTCCGCCTTGCCTGCGGTGACTGCCGCACTCATGCCGCGCTGATGTTGTGTTGTGAACTTCCGAATTTGGAATCGCGTCCGTGCACCTTGACGAAGTTAGAGGTACGCTTCACACAGTCGCAATGACAGAGTTTTTTACTGGAAGCTTCACCCAGCAAGAGCCGATCCCCGAGGCCGGAATTGAGGCCGCTGTGGCGATACTGCGCCATGGCAGATTGCACCGTTACAACACAGCACCCGATGAAATTTCGGAAACGGCACAGCTGGAACAGGAGTTCGCCGCGCGTGTCGGGGCGAGATACTGCCTTGCTGTGGCGTCGGGTGGTTACGCCATGGGCACGGCCCTGCGCGCTGTCGGGGTCAAACCGGGAGATCCGGTTTTAAGCAACGCGTTTACATTGGCCCCTGTGCCAGGTGCCATAGCGTCGGTGGGGGCAGTGCCGATTTTTGTTGGTGTCACCGAAAGCCTTACGATCGATCTTGAGGATCTTGAGGCCAAGGCGGGTCAGGCGCGTGTTCTTTTGCTCAGCCATATGCGCGGTCATATTGCAGATATGGATCGTCTTATGGCGATTTGCGATGCAGCAGGTGTGATTGTGATCGAGGATTGCGCACACACCATGGGTGCCGCATGGAATGGTGTCCCGTCCGGGCGCCATGGGGCCATTGGATGCTATTCTTGCCAAACCTATAAACATGTAAACGCGGGCGAGGGGGGATTGCTGGTCACGGATGATCCGCATTTGGCTGCGACTTCCGTGATGTTATCGGGCAGTTACATGCTTTTTGAACGTCACCTCGCAGCGCCGCCGGTCGAGGCCTTTGCCGATTTGAAATACACCACGCCAAATATTTCGGGCCGCATGGATAATCTGCGCGCTGCGATTCTGCGCCCGCAGGTGGCCGATCTGGACACTCAGTGTGCCCGATGGAACGATCGGTATTGCGCGTTGGAAACAGGGCTGCGCAACACGCCTGGTCTGACCGTGATTGAGCGCCCGCCGCAAGAAACCATCGTAGGTTCATCCATCCAGTTCCTGTTGTTGGATTGGAATGCAGATGCCGTGCAGGATGTGATTAAACGGTGCTTAGTACGCGGTGTAGAAATGAAGTGGTTCGGTGCTGCGGAACCCACAGCCTTTACCAGCCGATACGACAGTTGGCGCTATGCACCATCTGCGCCGATGCCGAATAGCGACCGAATTTTGGCAGGCATCGTCGACATGAGGGTGCCATTGACCTTCAGTCTGGGTGACTGTGCGCTCATAGCTCGGATCATCCGGAGCGAAGTTTCTGCTGTCTATCAGGCACAGGCGTAGGTCGCTGCACGGTACTGATACCCAAAACGGATGCCCCGAATGACCTGAGCATTGCTTTGGTCGATTGGGCAAGTTTTTCGTCTACGAATATATTGTTGAAATTGATTGCTGCTTTCGATTTTTCCATTTTCCAAATTCTTGATCTTTGGCGCGTTTACAAAGCTGGACAGTTAACTTCATCTATCCTATTAATGAACGATCGTTCATTAAATTTGAGAGGCGCGCAATGTTCACTCATTCCATGCAATTTGACCTGGGCGAAGACGTCAATGCGCTGCGCGATATGGTACATCGTTGGGCACAGGAGCGGGTCAAGCCGATGGCGGCCCAGATTGACGCCAGCAATAGTTTTCCGCCTGAACTGTGGACGGAAATGGGCGATCTTGGTCTTCTGGGAATCACTGTCGAAGAAGAATTTGGCGGCTCGGGGATGTCGTATCTTGCACACACCGTTGCAGTTGAAGAGATCGCGCGCGCGAGTGCGTCAGTTTCGCTAAGTTACGGGGCGCATTCAAATCTTTGCGTGAACCAGATCAAATTGAATGGGACGCTGGAACAAAAGGCAAAATACCTGCCGGGCCTGATCAGTGGCCAACATGTGGGCGCGCTTGCCATGTCTGAGGCTGGTGCAGGATCAGACGTCGTATCGATGAAGTTGAGCGCTCAGAAACGCAACGACCGCTACGTTCTGAACGGCAATAAATACTGGATCACCAACGGGCCCGACGCCGACACGCTGGTGGTCTATGCCAAAACCGACATGGATGCAGGATCGCGCGGGATTACGGCCTTTTTGATTGAAAAATCGATGACTGGTTTCACCACATCGCCGCATTTTGACAAGCTTGGGATGCGCGGGTCAAACACCGCTGAACTGATCTTTGATGATGTTGAAGTGCCCTTTGAAAACGTCCTCGGCGATGAAGGGCGTGGCGTGGCCGTGCTGATGTCGGGGCTGGATTACGAACGCGTCGTGCTGGCCGGAATCGGGCTTGGGATTATGGCCGCCTGCCTCGATGAGATCATGCCATACATGGCAGAGCGCAAACAATTCGGCCAACCCATTGGATCGTTTCAGCTGATGCAGGGTAAGATTGCTGATATGTACACTGCGATGAATTCGGCGCGGGCCTATGTCTACGAGGTTGCCAAGGCTTGTGACCGGGGCGATGTGACCCGGCAGGATGCGGCGGCGTGTTGCCTGTATGCTTCGGAAGAGGCAATGAAACAGGCGCATCAGGCCGTTCAGGCCATGGGTGGGGCAGGGTTTTTAAGCGATGCCCCAGTGGCTCGTATTTTTCGCGACGCAAAGCTGATGGAAATCGGTGCAGGCACGTCAGAAATCCGGCGTATGTTGGTCGGCCGTGAACTGGTCACGGCGATGGATTAATGCAGCGGTTGCTTTGGTGGTTGCCCCTAGCCCTTTTCATAGTTTTTTCGGCAGGTCTTGGCCTGCGATATGGATGGTTGGCGATGACGACGACAGAGGCTGAAGTAATATCGCGATATGCTGAGAAATACTTAGACGACCGTTTGAATGATGGAACAATTGAAGGCGCAAGCCTTTTAGACTGTGTGGCATATCCCGGCCAAGAATCAGGGATATGGCTGCATATTTCATGCGGCCCAACGCCTTTTGACTCGTCCCGCCACTACAAATACGAAGTGAACCGCATTGGACAATTTATTCGCGGATGGAGCCCAAGTTCAGCAGGTATAAAACCGCGGACGAGGGGGGCACCTGAAACATGATGGAAACGTCACCGGTCAGTGAAGAATCTGCGACTGAGCCGTCTTGTCAAAATATGGCGGCACAGTGCCTTGCGCATCCGAATAATCGGGTGGCTATCGTCGATCTGACCGGCGGACGACGCTACGTTACGTATGGTGACCTGGCTGAAATGACAGACGGTATTGCCCGGATATTAATGGAGCGGGTGCGACCGGGCGATCGGGTGGGCGTGCTTTTTTCTCAGACCCCGTGGTGTGCTGCGGCCCATCTTGCGATCTGGAAAATTGGTTCAATATCAGTGCCTTTGTTTAAGCTCTTCAAGCACGATGCGTTGGCATCGCGGGTTCAGGATGCTGATGTTCGTTTGGTGTTGACTGATGCTGGTGGCGCGCAACTGCTTGGTGATCTTGCGGAACCGTTGCTGGCGCATGAGATTGGTACAGGTGGCCAGCCCGTGCCATTCGCTAACGTCACCGCTCAAACGCCTGCGGTGTTGATTTATACATCGGGCACAACGGGTGCGGCCAAAGGGGCGTTGCATGGCCACGGCATACTGGCGGGCCATTTGCTGGGCGTTTCGCTTAGCCACGATGAACTGGGTGCGCCAGATGACCGTTTGTGGACACCTGCGGACTGGGCCTGGATCGGCGGGCTGTTTGATGTTTTGATGCCCGGGCTTGCATTTGGGGTTCCTGTGGTTGCCGCACGGATGCCAAAATTTAATGTAGACGATTGCTTGAATATCATTTCTGAAGCCTCTGTTCGCAATATATTTTTTCCTCCAACAGCTTTGCGCATAATGAAAGCGGCCGGCTGCTGTATCAAAGGTTTGCGATCTATTGCGAGCGGTGGCGAGCCGCTCGGGGCCGAGATGTTGGCATGGGGTCGCGCGGCATTTGGTGTTACAATAAACGAATTTTATGGCCAGACCGAATGCAACATGGTGGTGTCAAGCTGTGCTGCGCGCTTTGCGCCACGCCCTGGTTTCATGGGGCGACCCGTTCCCGGGTTCGACGTGGATGTGATTGATGCGCATGGCAGGCCAACAGGTCAAGAAGGCGACATTGCCGTGCGCCGGGGGGCACCCTCAATGATGCTCGAATACTGGAATAGGCCACGCGAAACTGCAGCCAAGTTTCGTGGTGACTGGATGCTCACGGGGGATCGTGGGCGGCGAGACGGGCCCGAAATACAATTTGTCGGACGCGAGGATGACGTAATCACAAGTGCCGGTTACCGGATCGGCCCGGCAGAGATTGAGGATTGCCTTCTGACCCATGCGAGCGTGGCGACGGTTGGTGTTGTCGGCAAGCCTGATGTGACACGCAACGAGATCGTAAAAGCCTATGTTGTGCGCAAACCTGGGGCGGAGGTGACAGTAAAAGAGCTGCAGGATTTTGTAAAAGAACGGCTTGCAACCTATTTATACCCAAGAGAAATTGATTTTCTTGATGCGCTGCCGATGACAGTGACGGGCAAGGTGATCCGCCGGGCGCTTAAGGCGCGTGCAGCAAAAGAGATTGGAGAGACGTCATGAAACTGAACTCGCAGGCTTTGACCGGCTCAGAGACCTTTCGTGCCAACACGCATGCGCATCTTGCCGCGCTCAAAGAGGTGCAGGCAGCTGCGGAAGCAGCCGCACAGGGTGGTGGCGAAAGATCGCGGGCGCGTCACGTCAATCGTGGCAAGATGCTGCCGCGTGAGCGGGTGGCAAACCTTCTTGATCCGGGCTCGCCCTTTCTTGAGGTAGGGGCGACGGCAGCCCACGGTCTTTATGACGGCGCGGCCCCATGTGCAGGAGTTATTGCTGGGGTCGGACAGGTCATGGGGCGCGAGGTCATGGTGGTGTGCAACGATGCCACCGTAAAAGGCGGTACGTATTACCCGATGAGTGTCAAAAAACATCTTCGCGCTCAAGAGATTGCCGAGCAAAACCACCTGCCCTGCATTTATCTGGTGGACAGCGGCGGGGCGAATCTGCCCAATCAAGACGAAGTCTTTCCTGACCGCGATCATTTTGGCCGTATCTTTTTCAATCAGGCGCAGATGAGCGCCAAGGGCATTCCGCAGATCGCAGTTGTCATGGGGTCGTGCACGGCGGGTGGGGCCTATGTGCCCGCAATGTCTGACGTGACAATCATCGTTAAGGATCAGGGCACCATATTTCTTGCCGGTCCGCCCTTGGTCAAGGCAGCAACCGGCGAGATCGTCAGCGCCGAAGATCTGGGCGGTGGCGATGTGCACACACGCTTGTCGGGTGTTGCAGACTATCTGGCCGAAGACGACGCGCACGCACTGGCACTGGCCCGGCGCAGCGTCGCCAACCTCAATTTTCACCGGCCCGCCGGCGTCACCCTGCAAAGCCCTGAAGACCCCGCTTATGACCCGGACGAAATTTTAGGCGTGGTGCCTGCGGATCTGCGCACGCCCTATGACATCCACGAGGTTATCGCGCGCATTGTCGACGGGTCGCGCTTTGATGCGTTCAAGGCGCGGTTTGGAGAGACGCTGGTGTGCGGCTTTGCGCATATCAAAGGCTGTCCTGTTGGTCTCATTGCAAACAACGGCGTGCTCTTTTCCGAAGCGGCCCAAAAGGGTGCGCATTTCATCGAATTGTGTTCGCAACGTCGCATTCCGCTGGTGTTTTTGCAAAATATCACGGGGTTCATGGTGGGCCGGAAATATGAGAACGAAGGTATCGCGCGGCATGGTGCCAAGATGGTGACGGCAGTGGCCACCACGTCAGTTCCCAAGGTGACTATGCTTGTGGGCGGATCGTTTGGCGCGGGCAATTACGGCATGGCCGGGCGCGCCTATTCTCCGCGTTTTTTGTGGTCATGGCCCAATTCGCGGATCAGCGTCATGGGGGGGGCGCAGGCTGCGGGCGTGCTTGCCACCGTGAAGCGCGATGCAATCGAGCGCGGCGGCGGGTCGTGGTCAGACGCAGAAGAAGCGGCCTTCAAACAGCCAACCATCGATATGTTCGAAGAACAGGCCCATCCGCTTTATGCGTCCGCGCGGCTTTGGGATGATGGCATCATCGATCCGCGCAAAGCCAGAGATGTTCTGCATTTATCGCTAAATGCTGCTCTTAATGCCCCGATAGAGGAAACACGCTTTGGCGTGTTCCGGATGTGATCATGCGCATTCGGCTAAAGACCGCAAAAAAGCCGTATCCAACCGCAAGAGGTTCTTATGTTTGACACGATCCTGATTGCCAACCGGGGCGAAATTGCCTGTCGGGTGATGAAATCGGCGCAGGCCATGGGGGTGAGGTGCGTGGCCGTTTATTCGGATGCGGATGCACGGGCCAAACATGTGGCGATGGCGGATGTTGCGATGCATATCGGCGGCTCAGCTCCGGCTGACAGCTATTTGCGTGGCGATGCCATCATTCAGGCGGCATTGGACACCGGGGCACAGGCGATCCATCCGGGCTATGGGTTTCTTTCCGAAAATCCGGATTTCGTTGAATCGGTTGAGGCTGCAGGCCTGACCTTCATTGGCCCTTCGGCGCAGGCCATCCGCGCCATGGGGCTCAAGGATGCGGCCAAGGCCTTGATGATCAATGCCGGGGTACCGGTCGTGCCGGGTTATCATGGTTCGGACCAGTCAGACGATGTTTTGGCCACGCAAGCGGATAAGATAGGCTTCCCGGTTCTGATCAAAGCGGTTGCAGGGGGGGGCGGCAAAGGCATGCGTCTGGTGGCGCATCCCGCAGATTTCGCATCAGCGCTCGACAGTGCCCGTAGCGAGGCGCGCACAGCGTTTGCCAACGCAGATGTTCTGGTTGAAAAATTCGTGAATCAACCCCGCCATATCGAAGTTCAGATTTTTGGAGATGGCAACACGGCCGTCCACTTGTTTGAACGTGACTGTTCGCTGCAACGACGCCACCAGAAGGTGATCGAGGAAGCACCCGCACCGGGCATGACGCGTGACATGCGCGATGCCATGGGGCAGGCTGCGGTCAAGGCGGCCGTGGCTATCGGTTATGCTGGGGCTGGCACGGTCGAGTTTATCGTTGACGGGTCCGGCCCACTGCGCACGGACGGGTTTTACTTCATGGAAATGAACACGCGGCTTCAGGTCGAACACCCGGTCACCGAAGCCATCACAGGCGTTGACCTTGTTGAGTGGCAATTGCGCGTTGCAGCCGGTGAGGGTTTGCCCGCCCAGCAAAAGGATCTGACCATTACCGGACATGCATTCGAGGCGCGCTTGTATGCAGAGGACGTGCCAGCCGGTTTCCTGCCCGCAACAGGCACCCTGAGCCACCTGTCATTCCCAGATATGGCACGCGCCGACAGCGGCGTGCGCGCGGGCGATGCCATCAGCCCGTTCTATGATCCGATGATCGCCAAAGTAATCGTGCATGGGCCAACCCGTGCAATCGCGCTCAGGCGGTTGTCACGTGCTTTGGCGCAAACCGAAGTGGCTGGAACGGTCACCAATCTGGGGTTCCTTGGGGCACTGGCCAATCACAAAGGCTTTGCCCGAGGAGAGGTAGATACTGGCCTGATTGCCAGAGATATCGCTGCGCTGACGCAACAAACGCAACCGCAGGCACATCACATCGTAGCGGCAGCAATGGCACTGACCTGTTTGGACAAGCCTCAGGCAGCGGCTGGGTTCTGTTTGTGGCAACCTTTGCGTCATGCAGTCGCCCTTGCTGCGGGCGAAAGGCGTCTTGATCTACAAGTAGAAGTACGTGCGCCGGATTGGCAACTGTGGCACGTGGATGGGGCCCAGATCACCGCCGAACGCCACGATGGGCGATGGAAAATCGATGGTCATTGGGCGGCGCAGGTCGTTGTTTCAGGCGCGGATGTGACCGTGTTCGATGGCGCAGCCTTTGGGTTTCGGGAGGTCGACCTGTTAGATGTAGTGACAAGCGCTGTTGGTGACGGTTCGGTGATCGAGGCTCCGATGCCGGGGCTTTTGAAAGAAATGTTCGTAAAATCAGGTGACACGGTATGCAAAGGTGACCGTCTTGCTATTCTAGAGGCAATGAAAATGGAACATGCATTGTTGGCGGCGCGCGATGGTATCGTGACCGAGGTTCTTGCCGAGACAGGCGATCAGGTCACGGCGGGTGCAGCGCTCGTTCGTTTGGAGGAACAAACATGATCACATTGCACCACTGCCCGCAGTCGCGATCGATGCGAACTTTGTGGTTGCTGAACGAGTTGCCTGTTGAATTTAAGGTGGTTGTGCACCCTTTTGATAAATCGCTGCGCCGGCCGGAATACTTAAGCGTCAGCCCCGCTGGACGGGTGCCCGCGCTTGAGATCGGGGGGCAGCGGATGTTCGAAACCGGCGCTATTACAGAATACTTGTGCGAAAGGTTCAGCCCCGAGGGCTTGGGGCGCCCTGCCGGCAGCCCGGATCGTATGGACTGGCTGATTTGGGTCCATTTTGCCGAAACAATCAGCCAACACGCGGCTGCGCTGACGCAGCAACATGTTGTGCTTTACCAAGATCACATGCGCAGCCCAATTGTGATGAAGATCGAAGCCGCGCGAATCGCTAAATGTTATGACGCCCTTGAGGCATGTCTGACGGACCCGGAAGAGCATCGCGAGTACCTGTTAAGCTCAGGGTTTTCGGCTGCAGATATTTCGGTGGGGCAGGCAGTCTATATGGCGCAGCACTTTACGCCTTTGGATTATCACCCTGCGGTGGCAAAATGGTATGCAAACATAACAAAAAGATCGTCCTTTAAAGTCAGTTTGCCAACGGATGATGAACGGCTCTATGGTCAGAGCTTCTATCCAGCTTGGGAGGCATAAATGGTTGGTGCGGTCGAAATATATGAAGTTGGGCCGCGCGACGGTCTGCAGAACGAACCCGGTGAGATCACGGTTGCAGACAAAGTTGCTTTGGTGAACCGGCTCAGCGAGGCCGGGTTTCGTCGGATCGAATGCGCAAGCTTTGTAAGTCCGAAACATGTGCCGCAAATGGCGGGCAGTGCCGACGTTCTGGCCGGTATCACCCGCGCCAAGGGCGTGCGCTATGCAGCCCTGACCCCAAACATGCAAGGATTTGATGCAGCGCGTGCTGCTGGAGCAAATGAGATTGCTGTGTTTGGCTCAGCGAGTGAAGGATTCTCGCGGGCCAATATCAACGCATCGATTGCTGAATCGTTGGAACGGTTCGGCCCCGTGATTGATGCGGCACGTGCCATTGATTTACCGGTGCGTGGGTATGTGTCTTGCGTGGTGGAATGCCCCTATGATGGCGCCGTTGATCCCGGTGACGTGGCGCGTGTTGCCGACCAGCTTTTTGCCATGGGATGCCATGAAATCAGCCTTGGCGATACAATCGGTCGCGGTCATCCAGACGCGATTGCGCGGATGTTGCTTGCGGTGCGTGACGTGGTGCCTGTGGGCCGTTTGGCAGGGCATTATCACGACACCGAAGGGCGTGCGATTGACAATATCGACGCCTCTCTCAGCTTGGGCATGCGGATATTTGATGCGGCCGTCGGTGGTTTGGGCGGGTGTCCCTTTGCGCCGGGTGCCGCTGGAAATGTTGCGACCGAAACGGTTGCCGCGCATCTGGCCCGGCTTGGATATGACACCGGCCTTTCACTGGACAAGATTGAACAGGCGGCAGATATGGCGC
Source organism: Tateyamaria sp. (assembly GCA_018668195.1). The sequence continues at coordinate 13,931 of JABITU010000329.1, forward strand.
GGGCAATGGGCCGCTAGCGCATCGAAAACTTAACGGACTTTCAATTGGTTCCCGGTCGGAAATCGTTGCCGCGCTGAGCAAAAGGAGCACCACATGACCGAGACACTCTCTATCTCTAGAGACGCGCGCGGCGTTGCACTGCTGACACTGAACAGGCCTGACAAGCACAATGCTCTAAGCGCCCAAATGATTGCTGAATTAACCCGGGCCGCTGCCGATCTTGGCGCGTCAAGTGATGTGCGCGTGGTCGTCTTGACCGGGGCTGGTAAAAGCTTTTGTGCAGGCGGTGATCTGGTCTGGATGCAAGAGCAGATGCGCGCAGATCGTGAAACGCGCGGTCGCGAGGCGGCCAAACTCGCACATATGCTGCAGGCTTTAAACACGATGCCCAAGCCCCTGATTGGGGCACTTCAGGGCAACGCATTTGGTGGTGGCGTGGGTATGGCGGCTGTTTGTGATGTGGCGATTGGTGTGGATCATCTCAAAATGGGTCTAACCGAGACTCGGCTCGGTATTATTCCGGCAACCATCGGCCCCTATGTGCTTGCGCGGGTGGGCGAAGGTCGCGCGCGACGGGTATTCATGTCGTCGCGCCTGTTCGACGCCGCGGAGGCACAAAATCTGGGCTTGTTGGCCAACGTTGTCCCGGCCAATGCGCTTGCAGCGGCTATCGAGGCCGAGGTTACACCCTATCTGTCTTGTGCGCCGGGTGCGGTTGCTGCGGCCAAGGCATTGGCGCGAAGCCTTGGGCCACGTATTGATGCGCAAACAATTGACATGACCATTGAGGCGCTGAAAACCCAATGGGAAACCGCTGAAGCAGCAGAAGGCATCGACGCGTTCTTTGGAAAACGCAAAGCGGCATGGGTGGTGTAATCTTATATTTTTCAACGAAAAACTGTCACTTGCCGCAGGCAGATCAGCCCTGTAAACGTCTGTGAAGTAATAAGCTGCGATCAAGGGCGGGATTGAACAGCCCGCGGTAGAGTAGAAAAGCTTTAAACTAGCGCAAAGACCGCAAAGCCATACGATTAGAGCAATCAGAGTGATCCAAGTGGTTTTGATTGGCTGCCCTGCTGTGTTTTGTGCACTTGCCCTGTACTTATCAATTCTACCGCACGCCCTGAAATTAAAAGATGGTACAGATTTGATCGCGTCAGATTAGTGAATGGTTAAAAGCTGACCATCGCGGGGCATTTCAATCAAAACGCCTCCAGTTTTTCACCGCTGCGGCACCTTGCCTTTATTGACCCTGCCGAGCGTGGGGCGTACACCCTGCTCCAGTCAACTTTGTCGCTTGACCATGGGCGCGCGTTACTGCGCGCAGAAAAGGAGCCACACTTGGAAGAGATGCTGCGGGAGTACCTCCCAATTCTCGTTTTTCTGGCGGTCGCAATCGGCCTAGGTCTTGTTCTGATTCTGGCTGCTGTCATCATTGCGGTGCGCAACCCGGACCCAGAAAAAGTGAGTGCGTATGAATGCGGTTTCAACGCCTTTGATGATGCACGGATGAAGTTTGATGTTCGGTTCTACCTTGTGTCGATTCTGTTCATCATTTTTGATCTGGAAATAGCCTTTTTGTTCCCGTGGGCCGTCGCATTCCAAGACGTGAGCATGGTCGGCTTCTGGTCGATGATGGTGTTCCTTGGAGTGCTGACTATTGGTTTTGCTTACGAGTGGAAGAAAGGGGCGCTGGAATGGCAATAACGGACACCGTATCGCTTGCGCCCGCCCATGCCGGTGGTGACAAGGATCATGCAACCCAAGCGCTTAATGCCGAGCTTCAAGATAAAGGCTTTTTGCTGACCTCGACGGATGACATCATTAACTGGGCGCGCACCGGTTCGTTGCACTGGATGACGTTCGGGCTGGCATGTTGTGCTGTCGAGATGATGCACACGTCAATGCCGCGTTATGATCTGGAACGCTTCGGCACGGCACCGCGCGCATCGCCCCGTCAGTCGGATCTGATGATCGTCGCGGGCACCCTCACCAACAAGATGGCACCCGCCCTGCGCAAAGTCTACGACCAGATGCCAGAGCCGCGCTATGTCATTTCGATGGGGTCCTGCGCCAACGGCGGTGGCTATTACCACTATAGCTATTCGGTTGTGCGTGGTTGTGACCGGATCGTACCGGTGGACATCTATGTGCCGGGCTGCCCGCCCACGGCCGAGGCGCTGTTGTATGGCATCATGCAGCTGCAACGTAAAATCCGCCGCACGGGCACCATCGTCAGGTAATCCGGGGTCGGGTTCGCCAAAGTAAGGAGTGACAATGTCAGAAGCACTGAAAGAGCTTGGCGCTTATATCGATGCCAAACGCCCCGACTGCGTTCTGTCTTGGAATGTTTCTCAAGGCGAACTGAACGTTGATGTTGCCCCGTCCAGCATCAACGGAATGGTTGAGTTTCTCAAAGCCGACGCCACATGCCGGTTTTCGTCATTGGTTGATATCACCGCGGTGGATTATGCCGGTCGGGCCAAACGGTACGATGTCGTCTATCACTTTCTGTCGATGTACCAAAATCAGCGCATCCGCTTGCGCGTATCGATCCGCGAGGATCAGATGGTGCAGTCCATCGTGGATGTGCACCCCTCCGCCAACTGGTTTGAACGAGAAGTTTTTGACATGTTCGGCATCTTGTTTTCCGGCCACCCCGATCTGCGCCGCATCCTGACGGATTATGGTTTTCGCGGGTATCCATTGCGCAAGGATTTCCCCACGACCGGCTACACCGAGGTGCGCTATGACGAAGTTGAAAAACGGGTGGTCTATGAACCTGTAAGCCTTGTGCAGGAATACCGCCAATTCGATTTCATGTCACCTTGGGAAGGAGCCGAATATATCCTGCCCGGAGATGAAAAAGAAGCGGAGGCGAAATAGTGGGCATGCTTTGGTGGCTTTTGATTGCAGCGGCAAGCATCATCCCGATGTTCAAGCTGCTTCCACATTTTGGGATCAACCAATATTGGGCGCTGTTCTGCATTTTGCCTGTTGGCACCATCGTGTTGCTATGGCTGATGGCGATGAAGCTGCAAGAACTGGAGAAAAGCTGATGGTTGTGTTCTCACAGCTCACAGAGTGCCCCTGTCGCGCTATTCGCCCTCAGCGCTTGGACCGGTCGGTGGCGAGGAAATATTATTTTACAGCACCGAAACAGCGGTAAAGGGGTATCGATATGATGGACGGTTCGAAATTTGATGATGCTCTCACGGGCGAACAAAAAATTCGGAATTTTAACATTAATTTTGGCCCCCAACACCCCGCAGCACACGGGGTTCTGAGGCTGGTGCTTGAGCTGGATGGTGAAGTTGTCGAACGCTGTGATCCGCACATCGGTCTGCTTCACCGGGGCACCGAAAAGTTGATGGAGTCGCGGACATACCTGCAAAACCTGCCCTATTTTGACCGCCTCGATTATGTCGCTCCGATGAATCAGGAACATGCGTGGTGTCTTGCAATCGAAAAGCTGACGGGTGTTGAAGTGCCGCGTCGTGCGTCACTGATCCGAGTTCTTTATTCCGAGATCGGTCGCGTGCTAAATCACCTGCTGAACGTTACAACACAAGCGATGGATGTGGGCGCCCTGACGCCGCCGCTTTGGGGCTTTGAAGAGCGTGAAAAGTTGATGTTCTTTTACGAACGGGCTTGCGGTGCGCGGCTGCATGCTGCGTATTTCCGACCCGGCGGTGTGCATCAGGACCTGCCCGACGACCTGCTGAACGATATTGAAGAATGGGCGCATGAATTCCCAGCGCGCCTTGACGATATCGATGGTTTGCTGACTGAAAACCGCATCTTCAAACAGCGCAATGCCGACATTGGCATCGTTACCGAAGAAGACATCCAGACCTATGGCTTCTCCGGTGTCATGGTGCGCGGGTCGGGACTAGCGTGGGATTTGCGCCGGTCACAACCTTATGAATGCTACGACGAATTTGATTTTCAGATCCCGGTGGGTAAGAACGGTGATTGCTACGACCGTTACCTGTGCCGCATGGAAGAGATGCGCCAATCGGTCAGTATTATCAAACAAGCCATCGCCAAACTGCGTGAGGCCCCCGGTGACGTACTCGCGCGGGGCAAGATCACGCCGCCCGCGCGCTCGGACATGAAAACCTCAATGGAAAGCTTGATCCACCACTTCAAGCTCTACACCGAGGGGTTCCACGTCCCCGCGGGCGAAGTGTACTGCGCCGTCGAAGCTCCAAAGGGAGAGTTCGGTGTCTATCTGGTGGCCGATGGGTCCAATAAACCCTACCGATGCAAAATCCGCGCGCCCGGTTTTCTGCATTTGCAGGCGATGGACTATATCAGTACCGGGCACCAACTGGCAGACGTTGCCGCAATCATCGGTACAATGGATGTCGTCTTTGGGGAAATTGACCGGTGATCTAACTTCATCTTGCTAAGTAAACTACTGCCGGAGGCTCCGACGCCTCAGCCACACTAAGGGTTCATAAGAATGCTCCGCCGTCTCCACCACGATCAACCCGAAACCTTTGCCTTTACGCCCGCCAACAAGGCTTGGGCCGAAGCGCAGATCACCAAATATCCTGAGGGCCGGCAGGCCAGCGCGATCATTCCGCTGCTGTGGAGGGCACAAGAGCAGGAAGGGTGGTTGACCCGCCCAGCGATCGAGGCGGTGTGCACCATGCTCGACTTGGCCTTTATCCGAGGGCTTGAGGTTGCGTCCTTCTACTTTATGTTTCAGTTGCAACCCGTTGGTTCTGTGGCACATATACAAGTTTGCGGTACTACGTCCTGCATGATCTGCGGCGCCGAAGATCTGGTTGGCCTGTGCAAGAAAAAGATTGCGCCAAAACCACATCAACTGAGCGCCGATGGCAAGTTCAGCTGGGAAGAAGTAGAGTGCCTTGGGTCGTGTACCAACGCTCCAATGGCCCAGATCGGCAAAGACTACTACGAAGACCTGACAGCGGAAAAGATGAGCGCGCTGATCGATACTTTGGCCGCAGGTGATGTACCCACACCCGGCCCTCAAAATGGCCGCTATGCGGCAGAGCCTTTGCACGGACTGACAACGCTCAAGGAATTTGACAGCGGGCAAACCAAATACAACGCCTCGGTTCAGTTGGCAACTGATATAGGTGATACTGTCAAACGCATCGACGGCACCGAAGTGCCCTTGTTGGCCCCATGGCAGGGCAAATCCGCCAATTCCGCCAATATGGTTGCAAAGCCCGCAGGCGCGAAATCCACAAAAACAGCAGGCAAGGCAAAGACGGCACCTAAAGTCGCGGGCAAAAAACCTGCAATGCTGAGCGCCGCGCGCGCAAGTGGTGCAGACACATTAACGGATATCAAAGGTGTCGGACCAAAGCTTGCGCTCCTGCTGAATGAAATGGGCGTTTATCATTTTGACCAGATTGCTGCTTGGACAACGCACGAGGTTGCTTGGATCGATCAGAACCTGAAGGGTTTCAAGGACCGTGCCACCCGTGACAAATGGGTCATGCAGGCCAAAGGCTTGGCTGAATGAGGCTGAAAAGAAATTCCCAACAATGCAAAAAAAGACGCTAACAATGATGTTTGATAAATCCTGACAACGTGAAGGGGACAGTGATGGACAAAAATCAAGGTATGATAAGCTGCGCGGTAGGATGTTGGCTTGTGGCACTTCTCGGTGGTGTTTTGGCGGCCGGCCTTTTGATTGCATTGGGAAGCTGGAGCTTTACCCAAGGCATTTTCATTGGTTTTGTGGTGTTTGGTTTGGGCGGTTTGCTGCTCAGCGTTATGATGTGCCGTCCGTTGCCTGCCATTGGCGCGACAACCGTAAAAACATCTGTAGATGATACATCAGCCAGCGTTGCAGCCGGCTCTGCGGCTGATGCTGCTGCATCGGAACAGGAAGCGTCAGCGCCAGCTGTGACGCCGTCTAAACAGCTGCTTGGGCAGCTAGACCTCGCTTCCCGTAAGGGCGAGTGGAAATATCACGCTGACAGCGGCGCAACTGGTGCACCGAGCCAAGCAGCGAGTGTCGCGCCCGCGGCATCAAATGCTGCAGGCGAAGGTGGGTCAGACAATCTGACGAAGATGAAGGGTGTTGGCCCCAAGCTCGCGGCGGTGCTGAATGAAAACGGCATCGAACGTTTTGATCAGATCGCACGTTGGGGTGCGGATGATGTGAAATGGGCTGATGAAAGCCTCAAAGGGTTCAAGGGCCGTGCAACCCGTGACAACTGGGTCGAACAGGCCAAAGCCTTAGCTAAAGGCTAAGCCAAACAAAGGGGCGTTTACGAACGTCGGAATATTATGGGGCAGGGCCAGAGGCCATTCAACAAAGCAAGCCGGCGTTTGGCGCTGGTCATTGCGGGCATGGGTGTGCTTTGGGTCTGCTCGAATTTTGCGGGGTCGTATCTGGGCTGGTCCAATCGGACCCGTGCCTTGTTTGACCTTGCCGCTTTGGCCGGGTTTGGCTGGGCATTTTGGATTGCAATCGGGATCTGGCGCAGCCGCCAGAATGACAAGGATTAAGTGCGCATGCTTGCTGACAAGGATCGGATCTTTACCAACCTTTATGGAATGCACGACAGAACGCTAAAGGGCGCGCAGTCGCGGGGGCATTGGGATGGAACCGACAAGTTGATCCAGAACGGCCGCGACTGGGTCGTTCAAGAGATGAAAGACAGTGGCTTGCGCGGTCGTGGCGGCGCTGGTTTCCCGACTGGACTGAAGTGGTCTTTCATGCCAAAGGAAAGCGATGGGCGTCCTGCGTATCTTGTTGTGAACGCAGACGAATCTGAGCCGGGCACCTGTAAGGATCGCGAGATCATGCGCCATGATCCGCACACCCTGATCGAAGGTTGTCTGATTGCGTCGTTCGCGATGAATGCGCATGCGTGCTACATCTACATTCGCGGCGAATACATCCGCGAGAAAGAGGCGCTTCAAGCCGCCATTGACGAGGCTTATGACGCAGGTCTTGTTGGCCCGAACGCTGCCGGGTCGGGCTGGGATTTTGACATTTATCTGCACCACGGCGCCGGGGCGTATATTTGTGGTGAAGAAACTGCTTTGCTGGAATCGCTAGAAGGCAAAAAAGGTATGCCAAGGATGAAGCCACCGTTTCCTGCGGGTGCTGGGCTTTATGGGTGTCCGACCACTGTGAACAATGTGGAATCGATCGCGGTCGTACCAACAATCTTGCGTCGAGGTGCGTCTTGGTTTTCGGGATTTGGCCGTCCCAACAATGCTGGCACCAAGCTTTTCGCGATCTCGGGGCACGTAAACAACCCTTGTGTCGTCGAAGAGGCGATGAGCATCTCATTCGAAGAACTGATCGACAAACATTGCGGCGGCATTCGCGGTGGGTGGGACAACCTCAAGGCGGTTATTCCCGGCGGCTCGTCCGTGCCTTGTGTGCGCGGCGAAAACATGCGCGACGCGATCATGGATTTTGATGCACTCAAGGAAAAAGGTTCGTCGCTGGGTACCGCCGCCATTATCGTGATGGACGAAAGCACCGATATCATCAAAGCGATATGGCGGTTGTCAAAGTTCTATAAACACGAAAGCTGCGGCCAGTGCACACCCTGCCGCGAAGGCACTGGATGGATGATGCGTGTGATGGATCGTTTGGTCCGCGGCGAAGCGGAAGTGGAAGAGATCGATATGCTGCTTGATGTGACCAAACAGGTCGAAGGGCACACCATTTGCGCGCTTGGGGATGCGGCGGCCTGGCCGATTCAAGGATTGATCAAAAACTTCCGGGGCGAAATTGAGGACCGGATCAAACACAAGCGCATCGCTGCGGAATAGATTTTGCGTTTGGCCTTTTATCGGGTTGCAAGCCGCCATAATCTTTTTCAGGCGTTTGTGTTGCATTAGCTCGGGTGTATCGAATTGAAGCCTGTCGAACAGACGAGCATTGCAAAATGAGGTTAATTGCTAGGGCTTTTGCGGGTTTATGTGCTGCTATATCCTTTAGCCAAGACATGAGGGGGCAGCTTTTTCTTTTGCAATCCTGCGGCAGAACAGATCACGTCTTTGGTTGGATACATTTGTAAGATGTGCAAGGTTTACCCATCCAAGGCGCACGCATTGGCGGAGATAACAAGAAAATGATCAAGATCAAAACCCTTACCCTGACTGACATGCGCTCGACGCTTTTGGTTGTCACAGTTTTGCTCGCGGCGTTGATGTTGACAGCTTGCGAGCAACGCAAGGCGGACAAAATCGCCTTTGATGGCGTTTACTTCCGATCGACGGCCAACAAACTTGACAAAAAGCGTTATCGATTTGAGGTTTCGGTCGCGCCGGCCTCATCCTCGATCGCGGGAGCGCGCGAGGCAGGGCGTTACGAGGCGACGCGGTTCTGCATCGAGAACCAAGGAACATCGAGAGTGGACTGGCAAGACGGCCCGGATGCTCCAGACGAAGCGTTGATAATTAACAACGATCGTCTTGTTATGCGTGGTACCTGCGCACCTTGATCTCCTGCTGTACGCACAACGCTGCATTTCATGCTGGCAGCTTGTGCAATGGGTTGCTATTGCATATCCAAACAGTGCTTTCCAACATGGCGTTGCTACGGGGTAACAAGTGGAGAGACGTGATGCGCGCGATGACTATAGCTTTGATGTTTTGTATTACAACGGCGGGGGCTTCGGCAAAGCCACATTTGCGCGATGTGCCCGAAATTGACGGCACTTTGCTGCACATTGGCATTGCCAATTCCATTCGCAAGAATTGTCCGGATATTTCGGCTCGGATCCTTCGGGCGACGCGTGTAATCTTTGGCGTCAAGAAACAGGCTCATGATTTGGGCTATACCGAGGAAGAGATTGACGCATATCGCAATTCAGACGTGGAAAAAACCCGACTAAAAGCTTTACG
>JABITU010000330.1 GCA_018668195.1 Tateyamaria sp.
GGTGACGGCGCGCAGCCCCTGCGCGACGCCCTCTTGACCGTATTGGCGCTCACCTGGCTGAACCCACATGTCTATCTGGATACGGTGGTGTTGATTGGTTCGATCTCGGCCCAATATGACAGCCGGCTGCTGTTTGGGATGGGGGCTGTGTTTGCCAGCTTTGTATTTTTCTTTGCGCTTGGATACGGCGCGCGTCTGTTGGCGCCGATCTTTGCCACTGCGCGAGCATGGCGCATACTGGATGGAATTATTGCTCTTACGATGTGGGCAATCGCTATGAAGTTGCTCTTGTCTTAGCGTGCTGGCTGGCACACGTGCGACAGGGGCTTGCCTCTGCCGCGTTCAGACCGCATTGATAGCCCATGCAGCAGGTCGAACACAAACCACTGGTCGGTATTTTCTGGATGCTGGTGACGGGGCTGTGCTTTGTAGCGGTTACGGCGCTGGTGAAGTACATGGGGCCGCGCGTGCCCCCGGCCGAGGCGGCCTTTCTTCGCTATATGCTGGGGCTGGTGTTCTTGTTGCCTATGCTGCCCGCAGTACGAGACGCGCGATTGACCTTGCGGCAATGGAAGCTGTTTACCCTGCGCGGCATATTGCATTCCGCAGGTGTCATCCTTTGGTTCTATTCCATGACACGGATTCCGATCGCCGAGGTGACAGCGATGAACTACCTCGCGCCGGTCTATGTGACGCTGGGGGCTGCGCTGTTTTTGGGCGAACGTCTGGCGGTGCGGCGGATTGCAGCCGTTGTGATCGCGCTGGTTGGGGCTGCGGTGATCTTGCGCCCGGGCTTTCGGGTGGTTGAGCCGGGGCATCTGGCGATGCTGGTCGCGGCTGTAGTTTTTGCTGGCTCATACCTGCTGGCAAAGATCATGGCCGATGAGGTCAAGGCCACAGTCGTCGTGGCGATGCTGTCGATCTTTGTAACCATAGGGCTGGCCCCATTTGCGCTGGCCAATTGGGTCACACCGTCGTGGAATGATCTGGGAATGCTCTTTGCGGTGGCCAGTTTTGCCACGGCGGGTCATTATACTATGACGCTGGCGTTTGCCGCGGCGCCCGTCACTGTGACACAGCCCATAACTTTTTTGCAACTGGTCTGGGCAGTTCTGTTGGGCGCGCTTGTCTTTGCCGAACCTGTCGACATCTGGGTCATTCTGGGCGGAGGCCTGATTCTTGCGTCGGTCACCTTTATCACTTGGCGCGAGGCGGTTCTGAAACGCGCCCCAATCACACCGACAACGCCGCAAACCAAGCTGTGATTTTTACTGATTGACGAGTCAATAAAAAACCCTCACCATGTACTGGCTTGGGGGAATTTATGCCGAAAGTTGGAATGGAACCCATTCGCCGCGCCGCATTGGTCGAGGCAACAATAGCCGAAATCAGTGCCGCTGGGTCTTTGGATGTAACCGTGGGCCAAATCGCACGGCGTGCAGGCATGTCGACGGCACTGGCACACCACTATTTTGGCGGCAAGAATCAGATATTTTTGGCCGCTATGCGCCAGATCTTGCGCGACTTCGGTGCCGAGGTCGTCGTTGGCCTACATCATGCGCGCACGCCCCGCGCTCGGGCCGAGGCGCTGATCTCCGCCAGCTTTGCGCCGTCTTGCTTTGCGCCTGCCACGGTCAGCGCGTGGATGACACTTTACGCGCAAGCGACAACACAGCCTGAAACCCTGCGCCTGTTGCGCCTTTATCAAAACAGGCTTCGGTCCAACCTGATCTACGCGCTGCGGCCGGTCAGCGCCTCGCCCGCGGCGGATGCAGATCTGATGTGCGCACTGATTGACGGGCTTTATCTGCGTTCTGCCCTTGCTGATGCACCAAGGCCGGGGGCCGCAAAAGCTGTTGCGCTACAGGCACTTGATACGCTGATAGGACCACGAGGATGACACAGCCCAACATCCTGATCTTCATGGTTGACCAGTTGAACGGCACCTTGTTCCCCGACGGCCCGGCAGAGTGGTTGCATACGCCAAACCTGAAGCGGCTGGCCGCGCGATCTACGCGGTTCGCAAATGCCTATGCAGCTTCGCCTCTATGCGCACCAGGTCGTGCAGCGTTTATGTCTGGGCAACTGCCGTCTGCAACCAGAGTTTACGACAATGCGGCCGAATTTGCATCTTCTATCCCAACATACGCGCACCATTTGCGGCGCGCAGGCTACCAGACCTGCCTAACTGGCAAGATGCATTTTGTTGGCGCGGACCAGTTGCACGGTTTTGAAGAACGGCTAACCACCGATATTTACCCTCCCGATTTTGGCTGGACACCTGATTACCGCGAACCCGGTGAGCGTATCGACTGGTGGTACCACACCATGGGGTCTGTCACCGGCGCGGGCGTTGCCGAAATCACCAACCAACTCGAATATGATGATGAAGTGGCCTATCACGCAACCCGCAAGATGTTCGATCTGGCCCGGAGCCATGATCCGCGCCCCTGGTGCCTGACGGTCAGCTTCACGCATCCGCATGATCCATATGTGGCGCGTAAAAAATACTGGGACCTTTACGACGACTGTAAGCATCTCATGCCAGAAGTGGGGCCAATCCCATACGATCAGCAAGACGCGCATTCCAAAAGGATCTTGGACGCAAACGACCGCGACAACTTTACCATCTCAGATCAGGATATCCGACGCTCTCGCCGCGCCTACTTTGCCAACATCTCTTATCTTGACGACAAAATTGGCGAGGTCATGGCCGCCCTCGAAAGCACACGGCAAGAGGCAACTATCCTCTTTGTATCCGACCACGGTGATATGCTGGGCGAACGAGGCTTGTGGTTCAAGATGTCCTTCTTTGAGGGTTCGGCGCGGGTGCCATTAATGATCTCGGCACCGCAGATGCAGCCGGGTCTTGTGACTGATCCGGTTAGCAATATCGACATTTGCCCGACACTCTGCGATTTAGCGGGCGTTGACATGTCAGATGTGGCCTCATGGACGACGGGCCAGAGCATCGTGCCGCAAGGGCAGGGGGTAGAGCGCACCGAACCCGTTGCGATGGAATACGCGGCAGAGGCTTCATATGCGCCAATGGTCTCGTTGCGCTATGGCAAATGGAAGTACAACCGTTGCATCCTCGATCCTGATCAGCTGTTTGATCTCGAGGCCGACCCCCAAGAGTTGACCAACTTGGCCGAAAAGCCCGCCCATCAGGGCACGCGCGCGCAACTGCGCGCCAAGTCCGAGGCCCGATGGGATCTCGAACAATTCGACAAGGATATCCGGGAAAGTCAGGCCCATCGCCGCATCGTCTATGATGCCTTGCGCCAGGGTGGCTATTATCCATGGGACTACCAGCCGCTGCAAAAGGCGTCTGAGAGGTACATGCGCAACCACATGGATCTAAACCTTCTAGAAGAAAACCAACGCTACCCCAGAGTCGAATGATCCATATTCATCTTGCCAAATAAACTCCCGCCGGAGGCGACCATGACCTATCCAACCCAACCCACCGCCAGTCATTTTATTGGCGGCGCGTACGTCGAAGACACCAGCGGCACACGCATCGATGTGATCTATCCTGCGACTGGTAAAACGATTGCCCACGTGCATTCAGCCACGTCTGCAATCATCGAACAGGCCCTTGCGTCCGCGCGCAGCGCGCAATCGAAATGGGCGGCGCTAACCGGAACGGAACGGGGCCGCATCCTACGACGAGCGGCGGATATCATGCGTGCGCGCAATCACGAATTGTCCGTCCTCGAAACCTTTGACACTGGGAAGCCCTATCAGGAAACCAGTGTTGTTGATGCAACCAGCGGCGCCGACGCTTTGGAATACTTCGGTGGCATGGCGGCAACATTGACGGGCGAGCATATCCAGCTGGGCGAGGATTGGGTCTATACCCGTCGCGAACCTTTGGGTGTTTGTGTTGGCATTGGCGCATGGAACTATCCCACACAGATCGCGTGCTGGAAGGGGGCGCCGGCCTTAGCTTGCGGCAACACCATGGTATTCAAGCCCTCTGAGACGACAACGCTGTGTGCATTGAAAGTGGCTGAAATCCTGCATGAGGCAGGCGCGCCCGCCGGCGTCTACAATGTCATTCAGGGTTTGGGCGATGTGGGCGCTACTCTTGTCAGTCACCCGGGCGTTGACAAGGTCTCGCTCACCGGGTCGGTGCCGACCGGGCGCAAAGTCTATGCGGCGGCGGCGGCGGGCATCAAACATGTCACCATGGAATTGGGGGGCAAATCGCCTCTGATCATCTTCGAGGATGCAGATATTGAAAACGCTGTTTCCGGAGCGATCCTAGGGAATTTCTATTCCTCTGGGCAAGTGTGTTCTAATGGCACGCGTGTCTTTGTGCATAAGGACATCAAGGATGCATTCCTTAACCGGTTGTCCGAGCGTTTGGCTGCTGCGGTCATTGGAGACCCGCAAGACCCCGAAACCAGCTTTGGCCCGATGGTCAGCGCGCGACAAATGGAGATTGTACAGGGCTATATCGCCAAAGGCGAGGCCGAAGGGGCACGGTTGGTCTGTGGTGGTGAACGTCGTCTTGACCGGGAGGGTTTTTTCGTCGCGCCTACTGTTTTTGCGGACGTCACTGACGATATGATCATTGCCCGCGAAGAGATCTTTGGGCCGGTCATGGCTGTTCTTGATTTTGAGGATGAGGCTGATGTGTTGGCGCGGGCCAATGACACAGAATTTGGATTGGCTGCTGGTGTATTCACCAGTGATTTGACACGCGCACACCGTGTGGCTGCAGGGTTCGAAGCAGGCACCTGTTATATCAACACCTATAATGACGCGCCGGTCGAGGCACCTTTTGGTGGAACAAAGCAGTCTGGTGTCGGGCGCGAAAACTCCAAGGCTGCAATCGCGCATTACAGTCAGCTCAAGTCGGTTTATGTGCGCATGGGCGATCTGGAAGCGCCATTCTGATATGTTGAGACACCCTTTTTTGGAGCGCGCCCACCCTCCCACCCCGCTCTCTAAAAAAGGGTGGTTGAAATCGTGACTTGGGCTGCTGGACATACGCGATCTTGCTGGCAGTTATCGACGTCGTGCTATGTTTGGCTACGCTCGTTTTTTTCTGTATAAAAGGTAAAACATGGAAGCAGATTTTGTTATTATCGGCGCAGGTTCAGCAGGTTGTGCCGTGGCGTACAGATTGGCCGAGGCCGGGCAATCGGTGCTTGTGATCGAGCATGGCGGCACGGATGCCGGCCCCTTCATCCAGATGCCAGCCGCTCTGAGCTATCCCATGAACATGAAGCGATATGACTGGGGCTATGTTTCAGAACCTGAGCCGCATCTTGGCGGGCGTCAATTGGCCTGTCCGCGTGGCAAGGTCATCGGTGGATCTTCGTCCATCAACGGCATGGTCTATGTGCGCGGTCACGCGATGGATTATGATCACTGGAGCGAGGCTGGTGCCGACGGTTGGTCGTATTCGGATGTGTTGCCGTATTTCAAACGGATGGAAAATTGGGATGCAGCAGGTCATGGCGGTGATCCGTCCTGGCGCGGTACAGATGGACCCTTGCATGTGACGCGTGGGCGACGCACCAATCCCCTGTTCCACGCCTTTGTCGAGGCGGGGCGTCAAGCTGGCTATCAAGTCACCAACGATTATAATGGACGTCAACAAGAGGGCTTTGGCCCGTTCGAGCAAACCGTTCACAAGGGGCGTCGGTGGTCAGCGGCAAACGCTTATCTGCGGCCTGCACTCAAGCGCCCGAACTGCGACATGATCCGCGGGTTGGTCGAGCGTGTCGTCATCGAAGACGGCCGCGCCGTGGGCGTGGCACTGGCGGGTGGCACTGTCATTCGTGCGCGGCGCGAGGTGATACTTGCGGCGTCGTCCATCAATTCGCCAAAGATCCTCATGTTGTCGGGCATCGGCCCGGGCGCGCATCTGGCGCAGCACGGCATCGACGTCGTGGCCGACCGCCCCGGCGTAGGTGGCAATTTACAGGATCATCTGGAAATGTATGTTCAGGTGGCCTCAAAACTGCCAATCACGCTCTATAAACACTGGAACATCGTCTCAAAGGCGCTGATCGGGGCGCAGTGGATGTTGACGGGCACCGGCCTTGGTGCATCAAACCAATTCGAAAGCTGTGCGTTCATCCGTAGTCGGGCAGGCGTGCCTTATCCCGATATCCAGTATCATTTTTTGCCCATTGCGGTGCGCTATGACGGCAAGGCTTCGGCCGAGGGGCATGGATTTCAGGCACATACCGGGCCGATGCGCTCGCCGTCGCGCGGGGCGGTCACACTGCGTTCTGCCAACCCCAACGACACACCGGTGATCCGCTTTAACTATATGAGTACGGAGCAGGATTGGATTGATTTTCGCCGGTGCATTCGTCTAACCCGCGAGATTTTTGCTCAGCCAGCCTTTGCGCCTTATATGAAACATGAAATCCAGCCCGGCGCAGGTGTGCAAAGCGATGACGCCTTGGATGAGGCCATTCGCGAACATGCCGAAAGCGCCTATCACCCCTGTGGCACCTGCCGGATGGGGCGCGCAGATGACAAACACGCGGTGGTTGACCAACAGGGACGGGTCATCGGGGTAGAGGCGTTGCGCGTTGTCGACAGCTCGGTTTTTCCACGCATCACAAATGGTAATCTCAACGGGCCGTCCATCATGACTGGCGAAAAGATGAGCGATCATATTCTTGGCCGAGATCCGCTGGCCCGCAGCAATGACATCCCTTGGGTACATCCCGACTGGGAAACTGCGCAGCGTTAAGCCTGTCTGTCGTTTGAGTTTGAGTTCTTAACGCCTCTGGCGCACGTTAAGATTATGTTCATGCTTTGTATCTTAGCTATACTTTCGTTTGTACCCACACTGGCCTGTTCCGACATTGTTGGCATTGTTCGTGTCATTGATGGTGATACAATCGATGTCGGAACGGACAGGATCAGACTGCACGCCATTGATGCGCCGGAAATTGATCAGACATGCGAAACTAGAAACGGGAACCTGTTTGCCTGTGGGATATGGGCACGCACGCAGGTGCATGAACGATTCCAAGGTCGTGTGGCAACCTGCGATCCTCTTGATGTTGATCGATATGGCCGGATTGTTGCGCAATGCCGTGTCGCTGGCGAAGATATGGGTTGGGTCATTGTTTCCGAGGGCTGGGCCTTGGCTTTTCGCCGCTACGGGATGGATTATGACCTTGTAGAAAAAGCGACGCTTATCACAGCACGCGGGCTGCACGGGGTGCGCATGGTGACGCCAGCACAACATCGTATGGTCCGGGACAAGGGTTTGTTTCCTGCTGATCCCAGATGCTCAATCAAGGGCAACATTTCCCCAAGCGGAAAAGTATTTCATGTTCGGGGGCAGCATTTCTATCGCCGAACGCGCATCAACGAGGCGCAGGGCGAGAGGTGGTTCTGTTCCGTATCGGACGCACAGAAAAACGGTTGGCGCGCAGCGCGACGCTAAAGCGTGTTGCGTGTAATCGGTAACAAAAGAACGCTGCCTTTCCCTCAGGTCGAACGCGTTTTTTGTTTCATCTCGAATCCAATAAAGCGCAACACGCCATAAAGCGTTATGTGGAAAGCCGACATCATCAAAAGCTCCCTGAAATCAAAGATCTCGACGCACAAGGTTATGGCCGATGTTCCAGGTGTTTTGTAAGACGCTACAGTCTGGCGGTTCGGTACACGTCGGCCCCGCATCTTTGGGTCGTGCCCTATCTGGTCTGCAGCAGGGTTTAATTTACAGCATATGGCAGCACATCCCGAGTGTCTGGATCAACTGACAGCTGCCGCTCTAGCGGCGGAACAGAGCGTTGGTGACAGGTCTTGCGTTCACAGATCCTGCACGAAATCCCGATGGGTTCGAAAGCCTCTGAGCGGCCAACGTCCAAGCCATCTGCATAGACCAAGTTAAGCGCATGTTTGACCTCGCAGCCTAAGGCAATCGCATAGCGGCGTACCGGCGCGCCAAAACGCCCCCCAGTTTTCGACACATCCCGTGCGAGGCTGATATAACGAATACCGTCCGGCGTTTCGGCCAATTGCCTTAGGAACTGTCCCGGTTGTTCGAACGCGCGATGTACGTTCCAAAGCGGGCATGCGCCACCAAACCGCGCAAATTGAAGGCGGGTTGCAGAATGGCGTTTGGTGATGGTGCCAGCCTGGTCGACCCGCACAAAGAAAAATGGAATGCCCTTGGCGCCGGGGCGCTGAAGCGTCGACAACCTGTGACATACCTGTTCGATCGAAGCACCAAAGCTGGTGGCCAGACGCTCGAGGTCGTGCCGCGTGTCTTGCGCAGCTGTCTGAAACGTGCCGTATGGCATCATCGCAGCTCCGGCGAAATAATTGGCCAGTCCGATTTTTGCGATGGCGCGGGCCTCGTCGGTCTGAAACCTTGCAAGGTCGAGCGTTGCTTCCAAAAGAGCATTTTGACGGATTAGTGCAACTTGGAGCAGTATTTGAAATGTTTGGCTTTCATGGGTCGCGCGGGTGGATATGTGCAGAATACGCGTGTCTGGATCGTAGCGACGTAAGATGTCGGTATCGTCAAACATCACTTTCACCCCGGTATGGGACAGGGCCGCAACGGCGGTTGCACGGATATTTGCATGACTGCTGTCGGTGGTCGCAAAGCGTTCGGCGGCATGGTCGACAGCATCAATATAATTGTCGCAATAGTGAAAGAAATCACGCACTTCTTCCCATGGGCTTGGCCGGGATCGGGCGTCTTCCCGGCCAAGGGCCTCGTCTAGGGATGCCAGCCGTTCGTGCGTTTGCCGGTAGCTGCGATGCAGATCAAGAAATGCCCGTGCAAGGGCAGGTGCGTTGGATGCTGCCAGCCTGAGGTCTGCCAGGGGGGGCATATCCCCGGAAAAGACCGGATCGGCAAGCGCCTCGCGCATGTCCGACACCAGCCGTGCGCCATCACCCGAACTTAACTCGGTCACGTCCAGCCCAAATTCTTGCGCTAAACTCAGCACTACAGAGGTGCTTACAGGCCGATTGTTATTTTCCATTTGGTTAAGGTAGGGAAGGGAAACGCCGAGCTTGGCGGCGAAATCTTTCTGGGTCAGGCCGATACGGGTGCGGACTTCGCGCAATTTTGCTCCGGCGTAGATTTTAGGCGCAGCCATTGGGTTCTCACTTTGCAGGTTCGCAGTTGTATTATGCTATGTTTGCAAAGCCAACTGCGCAACTGTTAAGCAATCCCAAGGCGCCGTTCGCGATAATAGACAGCCCAGATTGCCAGCAAGGCGCAGATACCGGTTGCCGCCATTATGAACAATAACGGGTATGCACCTGTTTCCGGCGTCAACAGAAAGCCTGCCAATGCCGACAGCGCGGCGCCGCCACCTATCATGATAGCGCCGCTCAGTCCGGATGCGGTACCGGCCAGATGCGGGCGAACAGACAGCGCGCCCGCGGTTGCATTGGGGATCACAAGACCATTGCCTATTCCTACGAATGTCATCATGCCAAAGAATGACACTGGCGAGCCAAGACCAGACGTAAAGATTGCCAACGATACTAATGTTCCAAAGCCGTTGCATAGCGCGCCCCACAGAACCATGCGGTTTACGCCAAAGGTCGTAGCAAAGCGTCCGCTGAGGAAATTACCAAGGAAATAACCGATGGCGGGTGCTCCGAAAAAGAACCCAAGCATTGCGGGCGACATGTCAAAAACTTCGGTGCCGACAAAGGGTGCGCCTCCCAGATAGGCAAAGAATGAGCCAGAACAGAATGCCAAGGCCAGTGAATAGCCCCAAAACCGGTGTGAACGCAGCAACTCAGGGTACTCTCGAAACTGCTCAGTCAGTGATTTGGACGAGGGGCGCGCCGTCTCCCCCACGTCGGCGTACACAAGCCAGAACAGCAGGCCACCACACACAAAAAACAACCAAAACACAGATTTCCATCCAAATGCTTGGTCAAGCAACCCGCCCAAACCCGGAGAGATCATTGGAACAATTGCCATGCCCATGGTCACATAGCCGATCATTGATGCGGATTGATCCTGATCATAAAGATCTCGGATAATCGCGCGGCTCAGTACCATGGCAACAGCTATTATTGCTTGGCACATGCGAAAAAACAAAAATACTTCTGCGTTTGGCGAATGGATGCATCCCAGTGTCGCCAGCATGAAAAACCCTATGCCCCACAGCAGCACCTTGCGGCGGCCCAAATTGTCCGAAACCGGGCCGATTATTGTCTGCATGACAGCTGACATGGCAAGGTACAGCGCCACAGACAGTTGAATCAGCCTGTATTCAGTCTCAAAATACAGCGTCATGTTGGGCAGACTGGGCAAAAACATATTCATGACCATCGCTGACACGCCCGCAAGCAGGATCAAAGTCGCGATATGAGGCGGGGTTGTCCGATCAAGGAAGCGGACGTTTGGAGATGTTTTCATCAAGAAGAAGTATTGCTCGGATCTATACCTGTCCAGAGCAGCATTGCATCAGTGCCTCAAAATTCGCAAGTTTGCACTTTGCATTATATATACTGAATAATATTTGCAAATATTCCAAAACGTCGTTTCCGTGGCGCTTTGAGCCATGTATGATCGACCGAAACGAAAGACGGGGACGCCATGCAAGATATTCTGAAAGAGCTCGGATCGCGCCGCGCCAATGCCCGTCTTGGTGGGGGGCAAAAGCGCATTGATGCTCAACACGGGCGTGGCAAGCTGACCGCGCGCGAACGTATCGATCTGCTGCTGGACGAAGATTCGTTCGAAGAGTTTGACATGTTCGTCACCCACACCTGCACCGATTTTGGGATGGAGTCGCAAAAGCCCGCGGGGGATGGTGTTGTCACGGGATGGGGCACGATTAACGGCAGGATGATCTATGTGTTCAGTCAGGATTTCACCGTCTTTGGTGGGTCGCTTTCCAAAGCGCACGCTCAGAAAATCTGCAAGATCCAGGACATGGCCATGCGAAATGGTGCGCCGTTGATCGGGATTAACGATTCCGGTGGTGCGCGTATCCAAGAGGGCGTTGCCTCGCTTGCAGGCTACGCCGAAGTGTTTCAGCGCAACATCATGGCCTCGGGCGTGGTGCCGCAAATCTCTGTAAT
Source organism: Tateyamaria sp. (assembly GCA_018668195.1). The sequence continues at coordinate 11,056 of JABITU010000330.1, forward strand.
CATGGGACCTTGTGCCGGCGGCGCGGTCTATAGTCCCGCGATGACCGATTTTATCTTTATGGTCAAAGATACCTCTTACATGTTCGTGACTGGCCCTGATGTCGTTAAAACTGTGACCAACGAGGTCGTTACCGCCGAAGAATTGGGTGGCGCAAGCACCCATACCAAAAAATCCTCGGTTGCTGATGGAGCGTTTGAAAATGACGTAGAAGCCTTGGCCGAGGTGCGCCGTCTTGTGGATTTCTTGCCGCTTAATAACCGCCAGAAACCGCCCAAGCGCCCATTCTTTGACGAACCGGGCCGCATTGAAGCGTCGCTGGATACCTTGGTGCCAAATAATCCCAACAGCCCTTACGACATGAAAGAGCTGATCCTGAAAGTTGCGGACGAAGCTGATTTTTATGAAATTCAGGAAGACTTTGCCAAGAACATTATCACCGGTTTCATACGTCTTGAGGGTCAGACCGTGGGCGTTGTGGCCAACCAGCCGATGGTTTTGGCTGGCTGTCTGGACATTGACAGTAGTCGCAAGGCGGCACGCTTTGTTCGGTTCTGTGATGCGTTCGAGATCCCAATTTTGACGCTTGTGGACGTTCCCGGATTCCTGCCCGGTACAAGCCAGGAATACGGTGGTGTGATCAAACATGGCGCAAAGCTGCTGTTCGCTTACGGAGAGGCGACGGTGCCAAAGGTGACCGTGATCACGCGCAAGGCCTATGGCGGCGCTTACGATGTAATGGCCTCGAAGCATTTGCGCGGCGATTTCAACTATGCTTGGCCCACCGCCGAGATCGCAGTAATGGGGGCCAAGGGTGCTACCGAAATCATCCACCGTGCTGACTTGGGCGATGCAGACAAGATCGCTGCCCACACGAAAGACTACGAAGATCGCTTTGCCAATCCTTTCGTGGCGGCAGAAAAAGGTTTCATCGACGAGGTGATTCAGCCCAGATCGACGCGCAAACGGGTCAGTCGTGCCTTTGCCGCTCTGCGTGGTAAGTCGCTGCAAAACCCATGGAAAAAGCACGACAACATTCCATTGTGAGGCCCAAACCCCGTGACTGATCCTGTCTTTCATATGATTTCGGGCGGCCCGCGTCCCGTCGCCCCGTTTTCTCACGCGGTTGAGAACGATGGTTGGGTGATCCTGACTGGGCAGATGCCGACCGACCCCAAGGCACCGGATGCGCTGTTGCCCGAAGGCATCGAAGCGCAGACGCGGCGGGTGATGGATAATCTGGCGCTTATACTCGCCGGTCTGGGCCTTGACCTGACCCATGTGATGCAATGCCGCTGTTTTTTGACAGCCTTCGAACGGGACTACAAAGTCTTTAATGATACCTACCAATCGTACTTTCCAGCTGATCGCCGGCCGGCACGCACCACCGTTGGGGTCACAGCTCTGGCAGTGGGCGCTTTGGTTGAAGTCGACTGCATCGCAAGGCGGCCCGCATGAGCGCGCGCTGGCACGATATTGCGCACGCAAAGGTTGGTGTGACCCATTGCAGGCATCTGCCTCCACGCTTTGATTTTGCTGTCCAAACAGTATTGCCGCGTGGGCGACCGCGTCGTCTGGCCCATCAAATCCGGCAGGATCTCTGGCGGGCCCTTCGGCGCGTTCGCGGCTTTTCGCCGGTTATCCGTCTGGAGCCTGTTCCAGATGGGTGGCTGGTGACCGCAGGGGGGCGTCTGACAGGCAGGCTGGCTGCGGCAGATATGGCGCGGGCCACGACGGTTCTTACAGACTCAAGAAATCGGTTGCGCTGGATGCGCCATGCAGGAAACTCATCATGACGCTTTGGAAAAATCAGGCCTTTACCATTTCTCATGCAGATGATGGCAAGTTTGCCGGAGCAGGCCTGCGCCCCTTCTTTGAATACCGCCAGCTGGGTATCTCCGAGGCAACGAATGGTGCTTATGGCGCGCATGTGATCCGCGCTGTGCCAGGCATGGAAAGCCCTGCCACGTGGCACACCCACGAGCTGGATTTCCAGATGGTCTATGTCACCAAAGGATGGGTTATTTTTGAATACGAAGGGCAGGGCGAACATATGCTACGCGCTGGGTCTTGCGTGCTGCAGCCGCCGTGCATCGAACACCGTGAGCTGCGTCATTCGGATGATCTGGAATTAATCGAGATCAC
>JABITU010000331.1 GCA_018668195.1 Tateyamaria sp.
ATACATGAGATATCGTTTCCGAAAGGCGACACTTCTGCCGCAAATAAAGTATCAAGCGGCGCTATAGCCCCCAAAACTGACTTGCACCACCCCAATGCACCGCGTATGCGCAACAGTGGGACACCCTTCCCCAACGAAGGGCGATTATCTGTAAGGATAGCAGAAATGGCTATAACTCAGCCGGTCACGCGGCCGGAAAACCCGCGTTTTTCCTCTGGCCCTTGCGCCAAACCTCCCACTCACAATTTGGCTGCTTTGGCCAATGCCCCGCTCGGTCGATCGCACCGTGCTGCCGTGGGCAAGGCCAAGCTAAAACAGGCCATTGATCAGACCCGCGCCATCCTCAATGTGCCCGATGACTACCGGATTGGTATTGTGCCGGCTTCGGATACTGGCGCTTATGAAATGGCAATGTGGTCCTTGCTGGGCGAGCGTCACACCGAAATGGTGGCGTGGGAAAGCTTTGGCGCAGGCTGGGTCACTGACGTGGTCAAGCAGCTAAAAATTGATCATACAGTGCATACCGCCGACTACGGCGAAATCGTGGATATGGCGGCGCTCAACTACGATAATGACGTTTGCTTTACTTGGAACGGCACAACGTCTGGTGTGCGTATGCCCAATGGTAATGCCATTCCAAGCGACCGCGCTGGTCTGACCCTTTGCGATGCGACCTCTGCTGCTTTTGCGATGGATCTGCCTTGGGATAAACTGGATGTCACAACCTTTTCCTGGCAAAAGGTTCTTGGCGGCGAAGCGGCCCACGGCATGCTTATCCTCAGCCCGCGCGCAGTGGAACGGCTGGAAAGTTATACACCAGCATGGCCGCTGCCCAAGATATTTCGCCTGACCAAAGGCGGCAAACTGATCGAAGGTATCTTTGTTGGCGAAACGATCAACACACCGTCGATGCTCGCGGTCGAAGATTATCTGTTCGCTCTCGATTGGGCGCAATCTGTAGGCGGGCTTAACGGTCTGATCGCACGCGCTGATGCCAATGCAGGGGCAATCGCCAATTTCGTGGCGACCCACGACTGGATCGATCATCTGTCCATTGATCCTGCAACACGGTCCACGACATCAGTCTGCCTCAAGTTCACCGATGCGCGGATCCCAGATGGCGCAGTCTTTGCCAAGGCCGTTGCCAAACGGTTGGCTGACGAAAACGTGGCGCTGGATGTGGGTGCCTATCGCGACGCGCCCCCTGGATTGCGAATTTGGTGCGGTGGCACCGTCGAAACCTCTGATATTGAAGCGATGCTGCCCTGGCTGGCCTGGGCATTCGAGTCTGAAATCAACGCTTAAGCGGTCTGTATACGCATAAACACCATTTTTGTGCGCGTGACTGCGCGCACCTACTTCCACACGTTTAAAGGACCAAGAACATGGCCCCCAAAGTACTCATCTCTGACAAGCTTTCGCCCGCCGCAGTACAGATCTTCAAAGATCGTGGCATCGAGGTTGATTTCGAGCCAGACCTAGGCAAGGATAAAGACAAGCTTGCAGAAATCATCGGTCAATATGACGGCCTCGCAATCCGTTCTGCGACGCGTGTCACACCCACGATCCTCAAGAATGCCAGCAAACTTCAAGTGATTGGACGCGCGGGCATTGGAACAGACAATATCGACAAGGATGCGGCATCCCAAAAGGGTGTGATTGTCATGAACACGCCTTTTGGAAACATGATCACAACAGCCGAACATGCCATCGCCATGATGTTTGCAGTCGCGCGCCAAATTCCCGAAGCGTCACAATCCACCCATGCAGGTAAATGGGAAAAGTCCAAGTTCATGGGCACCGAATTGACCAATAAAACTCTGGGCGTTATCGGCGCTGGCAACATCGGCGGCATTGTCTGCGACCGGGCCCGGGGCCTCAAGATGAAGGTTCTGGCGTTTGACCCTTTTCTTGGCGAGGAAAAAGCTAACAAGATGGGTGTCGAAAAGGTCGAGCTTGAAGATCTGATAAAGCGGGCAGACTTCATTACTCTGCACGTGCCCAAGACAGACCAGACGGCTAACATGATCACCGCCGAACGTATCGCGATGATGAAGCCCGGCGTGCGTATTATCAACTGCGCTCGCGGCGGCCTGGTGGATGAAAAGGCGCTTGCCGAAGCCCTTAAGTCTGGCCATGTCGCTGGTGCTGCGTTTGACGTATTCGCCGAGGAACCTGCCAAGGAAAATGCACTTTTCAACCTACCGAACGTTGTTGTGACCCCGCACTTGGGCGCCGCGACAACCGAAGCCCAGGAAAACGTAGCCCTGCAGGTAGCCGAACAGATGTCGAATTATCTGCTGACAGGCGCGGTTGAAAACGCGCTCAATATGCCATCTGTCACAGCCGAAGAGGCAAAAGTCATGGGGCCTTGGGTAAAACTGGCGAGCCATCTGGGCAGCTTTACCGGTCAGATGACCGACGAACCAATCAAGGCGATCAATATACTTTACGACGGCACCGTCGCTGAAATGAACCTCGATGCACTGAACTGTTCGGTGATTGCGGGCATTATGAAACGCGCGAACCCGGACGTGAACATGGTCTCAGCCCCGGTCATCGCAAAGGAACGTGGCATACAAATTTCAACCACCAATCAAGATAAATCCGGCACCTTTGACGGCTATATCAAAATCACCGTTGTCACCGAAAAACGCGAACGGTCAGTTGCAGGGACCGTGTTCAGCGACGGCAAGCCGCGTTTCATCCAGATCAAAGGCATCAATATCGACGCCGAGATCGGGTCGAACATGCTTTATACCACCAACGTTGACGTGCCTGGTATCATCGGCCTTTTAGGTAATACGATGGGCAAAAACAGCGTGAACATCGCAAACTTTACCCTCGGCCGAAGCGAAGTCGGTGGCGAGGCCATTGCGCTGCTCTATGTTGACGAACCAATACCAGCAGGCGTTTTGAACACGCTCGAAGGCACTGGGCAGTTTACACAAGTCAAACCATTGGCATTCGACGTCGCTTAAGATTGCATAGATCTGGGGTAGGTCAAACCCGCCCCAGATCGCGCTGTTCATGTTAAAATCACCCGCTATGGGTGCTACATGCGCCCGTTTGATATTTATTTCATTGGCACATCGTCCCGTATTGACCGCGCGAGCGTCCGGGCTGGGGCGCGCAGCAAGTGCCTCGTGCAAACCTGTTTACGGCCACTGACCCTAAAACAGCCGGATCACGGCACCGATTTGTCCAGAAGCATCGGTATCTTTAGACACACCGCGTTTATCCACCTTAAAGGGCGGCAACCTGAAACAGGCCATGTTCCTGGTCCGCGCACACAGATCCGGCCTCTGACACCGCAACGCCGATGGGTCAAACCTCAAGCGGACAAGCGCCATGCATGACACGGACTATGACACATAGGCCATCAAAAATACGCAAATGAATCTGACCAAATTTGATCAAAACCGGCAGAACTGATTTACCAAAAGCAAGCTTTCCCTCCCGCTCGTGACCTACTCGACCCTCTCATCCGATCTGCGCTTGATCATTAAAGGTTTTTTATCCGAAGGCAGTTTGCCAACCGCCGGTGCGCAAGCCATATATGCGCTGACAGCTCAGCTTGCGGATCACACGAACGCAAACTGGGTCGCATGGTTTTGCGCCCAGACCCGCTAGGCCCAACAAAGGACCACTCATGCCTCACCCCATCTATGCCATCGGCGACATCCATGGCCAAATGCACGAACTTGATCAGGCACTCACGCGAATCGCATCGGATGGTGGCAAAGATGCGCATATCGTGTTTCTGGGCGACTACACGGATCGTGGGTCAGACAGCCGCGCCGTGCTCGACACGCTGATCGAGGGGCAAAAGGCTGGCCGCAATTGGACCTTCCTAAAAGGAAATCATGACCGGATGTTTGAATGGTTCATGCAAGAACCGTTGCGTCACGATCCTTATCTTATAGTCGAGCTTTACTGGCTGCATGGCCGCCTCGGCGGTGACAAAACACTTGCCTCATACGGCGTTGATTCGGGCGGCACCCGGCGGGAAAAAGACGTCTACGCTGACGCCCGCGCCGCTGTCCCTCAGGCGCATATAGACTTTTTATCAGGACTGACGCTGACCCATGAAACCGAGGATCTGTTTTTCGTTCACGCCGGAATTCGGCCCATGGTTCCCCTCGCAGACCAGATCGAAGAAGATCTGATTTGGATCCGTCGTGAATTTCACGATCACTATGATGCACACCCAAAACTTATCGTGCACGGACATACGCCCGTTGATAACGCGACCCATTATGGGAACCGAGTAAATCTAGATACAGGTGCCGGATATGGCAAACCGCTCACAACGGCCGTGTTTGAGGGTGATCATGCTTGGACGCTTACGTCAAATGGGCGCGTGACCTTGACCCCATAAGACGTTTTTCAACGCGCTCGTGCCGCGTTCTCAGGACCAATCCAAAACAACCTTTCCCGAAGATCCCGATTTCATCGCTGCAAACCCATCCGCAAAATTAGCCGCGCCAAAACGATGGGTAATTACAGCTGACACATCCAGCCCGTTCTCAAGCATCGCAATCATTTTGTACCAAGTCTCAAAGATCTCGCGGCCATAAACACCCTTGATGGTGATCGCCTTAAACACAATCCGCGACCAGTCCACGGGGCTTTTGCCCGGGGGGATACCCAGCATGGCAATGCGTCCGCCCATGGTTACTGTGTCCACCATCTGATCCAGTGCGGCCTGATTGCCCGACATCTCAAGGCCAACATCAAAGCCCTGCTTCATCTTCAATCGCGCCATAACTTCATTTAGATCTTCATTAGCCACATTGACCGGTAAGGCGTCGGCAACCTTGGCCGCCAACGCCAGCCTGTCCGGGTTCACATCCGTAATCACCACGTGTCGCGCACCCACATGGCGCGCAACTGCAGCCGCCATAATGCCAATCGGTCCAGCACCGGTGATTAGCACATCTTCTCCGATTAAGTCATAGCTCAAAGCCGTGTGCACAGCGTTTCCAAGCGGATCAAGGATGGCACCAATGTCATCTGAGATGTCATCTGGTAAGGGCACCACGTTAAATGCGGGCAGCCGCAGGTACTGGGCGAATGCACCTTGCTCATTCACGCCGATTCCGCGTGTGGCTGGGTCAAGGTAAAACTTTCCTGCACGGCTCTGACGCGAGGACTTACCAATCAGATGCCCTTCACCTGAACAGCGTTGACCAATCTTCAACCCTCTGACGTTACGGCCAATTTCCACGATATGCCCCGCAAATTCATGGCCTACGATCAACGGCACAGGCACTGTTGCCGCAGCCCATTCATCCCAGTTCCAAATGTGGATATCCGTTCCGCAAATTCCCGTCTTATTAACGTGTATCAACACATCATCAGGACCGATCTTTGGCACCGGAACAGTCTGCAGCCACAAACCTTCGCGTGCATGCGCTTTGACCAAAGCTTTCATTTCGTTGCTCATTTCAATATTCTTAACGCACGGCCAGCTGCCTCGAAGGCAGTTAGGCCAAAATCCAGATCATTGCGGGTCACTGCTGCATTCATCTGGGTGCGGATGCGTGCCTGCCCATGCGGCACCACCGGAAAGAAAAATCCTGAGACATAAACCCCATCTTCAAACAAGTGCGCAGCCATGTCTTGTGCCAGATGAGCATCGCCTAGCATTACAGGCACGATCGGATGTTCACCGGGCAACAGATCGAACCCAAGGCGCGTCAACCCGGCACGCCAATACACCGTGTTTTTACGTAATTGTGCTCGCAAGGCAGCGCCGTCTTCAACAAGTCGGATCGCTTCAATGCCTGCTGCAACAATAGCAGGCGGAAGCGCGTTCGAGAACAAATAGGGCCGTGCGCGCTGTCGGAGCAAGTCAATCACAGGCTGCGGTCCAGCGATATAGCCACCAACGGATCCACCCAGCGCTTTGCCCAACGTACCCGTCAGAATATCGACATCAACGCCTAAATACGCCGCTGTGCCCGCGCCTTTTGGCCCTATAAATCCAGTTGCGTGACAGTCATCCACCATCACCAACGCCTCGTACCGCTGCGCCAGCGCCGTGATCTCGGGCAGCTTTGCGAGATAACCGTCCATTGAAAACACACCGTCTGTTGCGATCATGATGTATCGGGCGCCATTGGCTCGCGCGGCGCGCAGCTGCGCCTCAAGATCACCCATATCGGAATTGGCATAGCGGTAGCGTTTGGCTTTGCACAACCGGATACCATCTATGATCGATGCGTGGTTCAGTGCGTCTGATATGATGGCATCATCCGGCCCTAAAAGCGGTTCAAACAAACCGCCGTTTGCATCAAAGCAGGCTGCAAACAAGGTTGCATCATCCTTGCCTAGAAACTCTGCAAGGCTTTGTTCCAATGTGCGATGCAAATCCTGTGTGCCGCAGATAAATCGGACCGAGGCCATGCCAAACCCCTTATTTTCTAGTGCGTCCTTGGCGGCTTTGATCAAGTCAGGGTGATCAGCAAGGCCAAGGTAATTGTTGGCGCACAGATTCAGAACGCACGTGCCACCAACATCTATTCGCCCACCCTGTGGCGAAGTAATTAAACGCTCGCGCTTCATCATCCCGTCTGCGTCAATCTGCGCCAATATATCTGCAATGTGGGTCAGAAAAGCTCGGGTCATGTCTGAAACTCCTTTACGATAATATCTACCATAACGGATTTATTTCTTAAATAGAGGACTTTATGATTATAGAAAGTATTCCGCGAAGGTAAATTTATGCATTCTGTACCACAAGAAACGCCCGCGCAGCTTGGTCAGCGGAAATGTTGTGCGGTGCGTCGGCGGCATATCGTGCGGTATCACCCGGGCCGATCTGTTCTACAGCACTGCCGCTCGTGACGCGCAACGTCCCTTCGATTACAGTCAAATGCTCACGCGCGCCGCGCCGGTGCGGCTGGCTGTCCAAGACGCCCCCCGCAGAAAATCGCAGCTCATATAATTCGTGATGTCCCGCTTCTTCGGGGGCGGACAGGATGCGAATCGTACAACCACTGCCAAGGGCGGCAATACTAGGTGCGTCGGCGGCACGCAGCACTTCGATCTGCTTCGCCTCATTCTGGTCAAGGAGACCGGAAAAATCGACCTGCAAAGCGCGCGTTAGGTTCCACAGCGTAGCTATCGTCGGCGAGGATTCGCCTCGTTCGATCTGGCTGACCATCGACCGGCTGACACCTGATAGCTTGGCCACGGCATCCAGACTTAAGCCTTGGGCACGCCGCGCCTTTTTCAGGCGTGCAGGCAGGAGAGATAAGATAGCGTCTGCTTCATCCGACATAACGGAAATGGACCTTGTCTTTGCATCCATGTCAAGGCAACCAGACTGGTCTTGAAACATCAATCGCCGCAAAGATTAAAACGATACGATCTGTTGGCGAGTAAGGGTAACGCGGCCATGCCGCTTTTGGCCACTTCATTAGCAAATAAATCCACAATGCGGCTACTATGAAAGAACAGCATCATTATGCAGAAGATCTGAAAGATCGGACGCGGTCAAAAACCCAAACCTTTAGCGCGTTAAATGATCCGATACATTACAGGTGTTTCATCAAATTTTCTAAACCAGAGTATCGATCAAAAGCATTAGCGAACAACCAATGACAAGACCAGCAGCCACGGCAAGCATTATCCAACGCCAAAAGCTCTTTCTCTTTGGCTCCTGAGCGTTCGATTGGGCGATCAGTGCCGCCTCGACCAAACCCGGCAAGCGCGGACCAAAGCGGGTCAAAACGCGCGCTGTTTTGTAGAGGTCAGTCAGGATCGCTTTGGGGCCAATGGATTTCTGAATGTAGTCGGTCACAACCGGCGATGCGACCTGCCAAATGTTTATATTTGGATTCAGCGAACGCGCGACCCCTTCGACAACAACCATCGTCCGTTGCAGCAATATCAGTTCAGTTCGTGTTTCCATCCCAAACCGTTCTGTTACCTCAAACAAGTAGTTCAAAAGCCGGCCCATCGAAATCTTGGTTGCATCCATGCCGAATATCGGTTCACCCACCGCACGTAGCGCACGGGCGAATTCATCAACGTCCTTATCAGCAGGTACATATCCGGCTTCGAAATGCACCTCGGCCACACGTTTGTAATCCTTGCGGATAAAGCCGAACAGGATCTCGGCATAAACGCGCCTTGTATACTCATCGATATGGCCCATGATCCCAAAATCGTAGGCAATGATATCTCCATTGGGTGCAACCTTGAGATTGCCCTGATGCATATCAGCGTGGAAATACCCATCACGCAGCGCATGCAGCAGAAACAGTTTCAGAACGCGTTCGCTCAAATCGATCCGGTTATGACCGGCGGCATCAATGGCCGCATTGTCCCCCATGGGAACGCCGTCGGCCCATTCGAGTGTCATCACCCGGCGTGCGGAATATTCCCACCGGATCGCAGGCAGAACAAAGCCCGCATCATTCTTGGTATTGGCAGCGAACTCACCAGCCGCCGAGGATTCAAGGCGCAGGTCCAGCTCGCCCTGCACAACACCATCAAAATGCTCAATCACTTCGATAGGGCGGAGGCGTCGGGCACCGGGTGCAAAAATCTCGACGATCCGAGCGGCAAGATAGAATGCGTCGACGTCCTTGGCAAAAGCCCGCTCGATGTTTGGGCGTAGTACCTTGACTGCCACAGCTTCTCCGCCTTCGGTCAGACGTGCCTTGTGCACCTGTGCGATAGACGCAGCAGCAACCGGGGGGCTAAATTCTGAAAAGATCATGTCGGGCGACACGCCAAGTTCACGCTGTACTTCGGCCTTGGCCTCTTCGGTCGAAAACGGTGGCAGTTTATCCTGCAAAACACGCAACTGCACTGCAAGCTCATCACCCACTACATCGGGCCGAGTACTAAGCACCTGGCCAAATTTGATATAGGCCGGCCCAAGCGCCGTTAGTGCCCGCGTTGCCGGTGGCATCGAAGGATCGCCCTTGTACCCAAGCCATTGAAACGGTTTGCCAAGCGCCTTGGCGACGAAACGCAGCGCTGGTGGCGCGTCGAACGCATCGAGAACGACGTTCATCGCGCCGGTGCGTTCAAGCGTGGCGCCAGTTCGGATCAGACGGATGATGTTATGAGGGCCGCGCATTTTCTTAGATCTTCCATCCCGAATGCAAGGCCGCCACACCCATGGTAAGGTTGCGGTATTTGGCATTTTCAAACCCGGCATCGCGGATCATTGCAAGAAATGTCTCCTGATCTGGAAAATTGCGAATCGATTCGACCAAATACTGATAGCTGTCACGGTCACCGGCGATCATTTTACCCATCTGCGGGATCACGTTAAAACTGTAAAGATCATACAGCTTTTGCATGCCATCATTGGGCAGATGGCTAAATTCAAGCACAACAAGACGACCACCGGACTTCAGCACGCGGTAGGCTTCTGCCAAAGCATCTTGGGGCCGTGTCACGTTGCGTATGCCAAAGCTGATCGTGAAGACGTCAAAAGTATTGTCCTCGAACGGCAGCGCCATCGCATCACCCACCACCCAATCGATGCTGTCGGCCATCTTGTCCGCCTCTGCGCGTTTGCGGCCTTCGATCAGCATCGGTTCGGTCAGATCCAGAACGGTCGCATGGCCGGAACCCGCCCGTTTCAGAAACTTGAATGAAATATCACCCGTTCCACCCGCTACATCCAATAGCTCTTGACCTGAGCGAGGAGCCAGCCAATCCATCATCGCCTCTTTCCAGATACGGTGGATTCCGACGCTCATGACATCGTTCATGATGTCATATTTACTGGCTACAGAGTTGAACACACCCTGCACGCGTCCAGCTTTCTGATCTTCGGGCACTGTCTCAAAGCCGAAATGCGTGGTTTTGTCGTCAGTCATGGGCTGGTCTTCCTAAACTCTCAGGCTTTGTTATAGAGCGCTGCCACACATACACAACGTAGCCCTTTTGCCGCAGGAGACCGCGCCATGCCCGAATTACCTGAAGTGGAAACCGTTCGCCGTGGCCTGACACCTGCGATGGAGGGGGCGGTAATTGTGCAAGCCGATGTAAACCGGCCCAATCTGCGCTGGCCTTTCCCACCCAACATGGCAGGGCGTTTGACCGGTCAAACCGTTCTTCGACTTAGACGCAGATCAAAATACATACTTATTGATCTAAGCTCTGCGGAAACGCTTCTGGTGCATCTGGGGATGTCAGGGCGAATGCTGGTATCTGGGGACCCTTTGGGACAATTTGCCCATGAACACCCAGCGGCAGAGAAACACGATCATGTTGTGCTGCATATGAACAACGGCGCGCGGATCACATTTAACGATCCAAGACGGTTCGGAGCTATGGACCTGTTGAACACAGCTGCCGCCGATCAGCATAAGCTTTTGGCTGTTCTCGGGCCAGAGCCGTTTGGGAATGATTTCCACGAAACCCACCTGATCAAAGCCTTTGCAGGCAAGAATACACCCATAAAATCCGCACTTCTTGACCAGAGAATCGTTGCAGGATTGGGCAATATTTATGTTTGTGAAGCATTGTTTCGCAGCAATATATCGCCGATACGCAAAGCAGGGCGCATCCGTGAACAACGTGTCGCTAGCCTTGTCCCAATCATCCGAGACGTGCTGAAAGAAGCGATAAAAGCAGGTGGTTCCAGCCTGCGCGATTTCCGACAAGCTGATGGAGAACTTGGGTATTTTCAACATAATTTCGATGTTTACGGTCGCGAAGGCGAACTGTGTCGCACTCCGACATGCAACAAAGAGATTAGCCGGATCGTGCAAGCGGGGCGATCGTCTTTCTATTGCAAAGGTTGCCAATCATAGCTTGAAACGTGCCCGCTCCGTGGTAATGCTCTCCGCTAACAGCAACTGACGAAAGCACAGACATGGCTTACGAGACGATCATCGTCGAAATAGAAGATCACATTGCAAAGGTTACGCTGAACCGCCCCGATGCCCTCAATGCTTTGAACCAAGCACTTATGACAGAGCTGGCAGACGCGATGGAGGCTGCCCAAACTAACGACAAGGTCCGTTGCATTGTTCTGACGGGTTCGAACAAGGCCTTTGCCGCGGGTGCCGATATCGCGATGATGAAAGACAAATCCTATGTCGAAGTGTTTTCCGACGATCTTTTTGGTCCCGAAATTGATGCGCTTTCGCGGGTACGCAAACCAGTAATTGCGGCGGTGTCAGGCTACGCTCTCGGCGGCGGCTGCGAATTGGCGATGATGTGCGACTTTATCATAGCCTCAGATACGGCAAAGTTCGGTCAACCAGAAATCAACCTCGGTGTCATGGCGGGTATCGGCGGCACACAACGTTTGACCAGAGCCGTTGGAAAAGCCAAAGCCATGGATATGAACCTGACCGGTCGCTTTATGGACGCCGAAGAGGCCGAGCGAGCAGGGCTCGTTAGCCGTGTGGTGCCAATCAAGAAGCTGATGGAAGAAGCGATGGGCGCAGCGCAAAAAATAGCTGAGAAATCGATGATATCCGCGATGGCCGTCAAGGAAGCCGTAAATAGATCGTTTGAGGTGCCGCTGCGCGAAGGGCTGTTGTTCGAACGGCGTGTTTTTCATTCCTTGTTTGCTACCGAGGATCAGAAAGAAGGGATGGCTGCGTTCATCGAGAAACGTCAGGCCCAGTTCCGCGACAAGTGATACAAACCTATGTTTGAGAAATATCTGTGTTCAGAATCTCGCGTTGTTTCATCCTGACGGTTTCCGGCGCCCATAAAAAGCTGGCTTATGGTTGACTCGCAATCAGCCCCCGCTTAAAGAAACGGCTTCTGAAACTACCGCACCAATAGATTGGGACGAGATAAAATGGCAAATACGCCTCAGGCCAAAAAGCGGGCCCGTCAAAACGAAAAACGCTTTCAAGTGAACAAAGCGCGGCGGTCGCGTATTCGTACGCATTTGCGCCGTGTCGAAGAAGCGATTGCATCTGGCGACAAAGATGCCGCTGGTGTCGCATTAAAAGAAGCTCAGCCAGAGTTGATGCGCGGTGTGACAAAGGGTGTTTATCACAAGAATACCGCAGCGCGCAAAATGTCGCGCCTGTCTGCGCGGATCAAAAATCTCGCATAACACGATTGTATTTGTGCAGTGTATGAGCGTCGCATTTTTGCGGCGCTTTTTTTATCTCTGTGAAAACAGTGGGCCAATAGATTCTTTTCTAAAATCTTAGGAGTCAAGTTTGAAGTTTCCTAGACGGCCCACCGGGGAACTTGCTACCTAATATACAGCGACTCGATAATCGCGCTGGGAAGAGCTGGAACAATCTGCATCGGGAAAGCAGATCAACTGGGAATTATTTAGATTTGCGGTAGTATGACACTGTTTTCTAATCCATTCAGCATTTCTGCGCGCTTGACTTGTCGGTCGGGATTGGTGAGTGGAATGGTGCGTTTCTGAAGTGTAGTTAACTGGCACTGACGTTGCGTCACATAAATTAAATATAATTGATCGGTACTCGCTGCACTCTGGCAGCGAAGCGATCGCGTGCGGCCAGAGTTATGTAGACGGAATACCCCAGCGTGGCACGGTACACTGGGGCAGATGGCAGAAAGGGCGGTTGCTTTCGATGATGCAAGAACAATGGGGACAGCTGAGACACAAGCTGCTGAAGACGGTGGGCCAAAATAACTACACCACTTGGATCGAGCCACTCAAGTTTCG
>JABITU010000036.1 GCA_018668195.1 Tateyamaria sp.
CACCTGCAACATTTTTTGGGTTCAGCCTTAACTACTCCATATTTGAGCTTTCTATACAGCGCGCTCAGTTGCCCACAGCATCCTTCTCTGCGAGCCTCTCACCTTGCACCTAAATGGGAGGTGAGCGGAAACCATCGGGCACTTGATGAGGCAAGGAAGAAGGATGCAACACAAGCCGCAAGAGTGGGAGTCGTATCCGTCTAAGTTCTGCAACTAACCAATGGCAGGGAAATAATAACCTCTTGGATTGCAACAATTTCCAGAAGGCAATCTCTCGTCAGCCCCGCTTCCCGCGCTCGGTTCGACAAGTGAGTCAAGTCACTTAGTCTGCTTAATGCATCTTGAAGGAGGCTCCAGCAATGTCAGGCTTCGAAATCGCAACATACCTAAGCGGCATGTTGATGGTTTTACTCGGTATTTGCTTGGCTATCCATGCGCACATATCGACTAAATTTGCGGATCGACGCGACCCTGAAAGGGTCAAGAGGATTCTTAAGCAGCTGAATGCTGAAGCAGATTTGGATGACGCCAATCAAACGCCTCCCTTAGATTCATAACCGCAATATTCGGTAGCGTGAATCAAGGTCTGGATGGTAGGCGTTAGATACTTCGGACAGAAAGCATTGCACGATTCAATTCTGCGCGACTTGAGCCCCGAAACTTGTCACGATTGAAATTTACAGTCGGCTAAGCACCCAGCAAAGATTTACGGTTATTTATGAGTGACGCCTAAAATTCAAATGTCGCACAACAGAGCCAGGAGGTCATAGGATCAAGACGCGGATGCATCTGGCAAATCGAACCTCAGGAGTATCGGCCAGCTCTAAAAATTTTGGCACTCCTATTTGTGTTGCATCGTTTTAAGAAAATACACGATTGAAATTATTGGCGAGCCGTGGAGGACTCGAACCCCCGACCTGAGAATTAGAAGTTCCCTGCTCTAATCCAGCTGAGCTAACGGCCCGCACTTTGTGCTGGGGATATCGGTCAAATCCCCCAACTTTGTCAACCTGGTAAGAACATGGGATGCCTACCAATTAAAAAACCTTCCACGCCAATTAGATAGCAACACATAGTAGGTCTTAGGGTGCTATTTCCGCTCTATCCAGTTGAGCTAAGGGACCGCTGCCATGTTCATGCCGTACCAAAGCGGCTGGGGCAAGCGTTCAAAGCAAGCGAGTCATGAAAATGCTTAAGGGATCAGACGAATAAGACCCAAACGGCGGACAGGACACAAATCCGTTCCGATGGTAAAGCCCGCGTGCAGGGGCAAAGGTTTCGGCGGTGCCCGTCTCCAGGCTCAACCGCGCAAGGCCTGTGTCACGTGCATGATGAATCAGCGTCTCAAGCACAGCCTGCGCGACACCTTTGCCACGCGCCTCTGCCCGCGTGTGCATGGATTTCAACTCTCCGTGCTTTGGTCCGATCACGGTCAATGCGCCGATCCCTTGCAAAATACCATCAGCGCGCGCTGCGATCAGAACGGAATCCCGTTCCATTAAGGTCGCCGGGTCCAAGACATGACAGCTTTCTTCAGGCGAACCTTCGCGCATCAAGACAACGTGGCGCTCAAGCAGAGCGCGCACATCCCAAGTGGACGCAGTGTCAATACTCAGGTTTAGTGCGTCCATGCCCCACGTCGGCCAGTGGCAAAGTTTTCACCATAGCCGCCAGCACGAATATTTGGTTTGCGTTTGTTCGGCTGTTGCACAAGCGCATCAATGCCATGTTCGCGCGCATAGTCTTGCGCTGCATTCAGGCTTTCAAACGTCAGACGCACCTGACTTTGCGTATCGGATGAAGACGTCCAACCCATCAGAGGATCAACAGACCGGGCCGATGCAGGTGCGAACTCCAGCACCCACTGCTTGGTCTTGGCAGAACCCGACGACATGGCTGTCTTTCCTGGTTGATAGATGCGTGCACGCATGGCTTGGCTCCTGACTGGCTCCTTTGATATATCGGCAATTCTGGGCGTGCTCGCAAGATACGAATTGGCCAAGGCCGGATCATTCTCTTGGTTTGAAAGCTTTTGTATGGCCTATACCCGCAGTAAATTCATTTTATAACGACCGCGCGTGATCGCACCGTGCATTTCCCGCCTGTCGTTGGCCCGCTTTATGCCGCACCCCCTTGCACCTTTTCCAATCAGTGCCAGATTACGGACATACTTACAGGAGCCCCTTAATGCCTTACGCCCATTCGGACAAATCAGAGGCGATCCTCGCGAATCCTGCAGAGGACATCCGCACGCGGCTTAAACTCGAGGGTGGCATCCCCTTCCGAATGGAAACCGAGTTCAAACCTGCAGGCGACCAACCGACTGCGATCCGTGAACTTAGCACGGGCGTTAACTCTGGCGAGCGCGATCAGGTGCTATTGGGGGCAACGGGCACGGGCAAAACCTATACAATGGCCAAAGTGATCGAAGAAACTGGTCGTCCGGCAATTATACTGGCACCAAACAAGACGCTTGCTGCCCAATTATATGGTGAATTCAAAGGGTTTTTTCCCGACAACGCTGTTGAGTACTTTGTCAGCTATTATGACTACTACCAACCCGAGGCTTATGTCGCGCGCTCGGACACGTATATCGAGAAAGAAAGCCAGATCAACGAACAGATCGACCGCATGCGCCATTCGGCCACCCGCGCACTGCTGGAGCGAGACGATGTCATCATCGTGGCATCGGTGTCGTGCATTTACGGCATCGGATCAGTCGAGACATATGGCGCGATGACACAGGACATAAAAGTCGGCCAAAGTTACGATCAGCGACAAGTGATCGCCGATCTTGTGGCACAGCAATACAAGCGCAACGATTCTGCGTTTTTTCGCGGCTGCTTTCGGGTGCGGGGCGATTCTCTCGAAATCTTTCCTGCACACCTTGATGACCGGGCTTGGCGGCTGTCTTTTTTTGGCGAAGAGCTGGAAAGCATTACGGAATTCGACCCTCTCACGGGCGAAAAGACCGACACGATGGAACACATCCGAGTCTATGCCAGCAGCCATTATGTGACCCCTAAGCCGACGATGAGCCAAGCGGTTCTTGGCATCAAGAAAGAACTGCGCACGCGCCTTGACCAACTGGTGGGCGACGGCAAACTACTGGAGGCGCAGCGGCTCGAACAGCGGACAAATTTTGACCTTGAGATGTTGGAGGCAACGGGTGTCTGCAACGGAATCGAGAACTATTCGCGCTATCTGACAGGTCGTGCACCCGGAGAGCCGCCGCCCACCCTGTTTGAATTCATTCCAGACAACGCGATCGTGTTTGCGGATGAATCACACGTTTCGGTCCCCCAGATCGGCGGCATGTACAAGGGCGACTACCGACGCAAATTCACCCTCGCTGAACATGGTTTTCGCCTGCCATCCTGCATGGACAACCGCCCTCTCAAGTTCGAGGAATGGGACGCCATGCGTCCCCAGTCAGTCTTTGTCAGCGCCACACCCGCCGCGTGGGAGATGGAGCAATCGGGCGGCGCGTTCACAGAACAGGTGATCCGTCCCACAGGTCTGCTTGATCCGCCTGTTGAAATTCGTCCTGTTGAGATGCAGGTTGATGACCTTTTGGACGAGGTGCGCAAAGTGGCCGCCGACGGCATGCGCACGCTTTGCACCACGCTGACGAAACGCATGGCCGAGGATCTGACAGAATACATGCACGAACAAGGCATCCGGGTTCGCTACATGCACTCCGACATCGACACAATCGAGCGGATCGAGATTTTGCGCGATCTGCGGTTGGGTGCTTTCGACGTTTTGATTGGGATCAACTTACTGCGCGAGGGGCTCGATATTCTCGAATGCGGGCTGGTAGCCATACTGGATGCGGACAAGGAAGGCTTCCTGCGCTCTGAAACTTCTCTGGTGCAAACCATTGGCCGCGCTGCGCGCAACGCCGAGGGTCGCGTGATTATGTATGCCGACCGCATTACCGGTTCGATGGAACGTGCATTGGCAGAAACCAACCGCCGCCGCGTCAAGCAAGAAGCCTATAACGTGAAACACGGAATTACGCCTGAGACTGTAAAAAAGAACGTAGAGGATGTTTTGGCAGGTCTCTATAAGGGTGACACTGACCAAAGCCGCGTGACAGCCAAAATCGATAACCCATTGGCTGGCGGCAATCTGCAAACAGTACTGGACGGCTTGCGCACCGACATGCGCAAGGCTGCAGAAAACCTCGAATTCGAAGAAGCAGCCCGTCTGCGCGACGAAGTCAAACGACTTGAGGCCGTCGATCTGACCGTTGCCGACGATCCCATGGCACGTCAATATGCGGTAGAAAAAGCAGTTGGAGATGCGCAGAAAGCGTCCGGTCGGTCAACGGCGGGACGTGGTGGGATGCGCGGTGGGAATGTAAAGCGGCGAAGAAATTAAAGAGTTTGTCGTTTAATTTAACCTGCACAACCAAAGCCAAACACGGCGAACACGCAGCAGGCGGCTACCTGTATCAGCTATGCCGCGTTTTGTGTTTCCAACTCTCAAACGACCAAGGAACAGATGTCAAAGCATCTGTTCCTTGTGTGAGCCAACGCAAAATCATTCAACGGCACCAATGAAATTCGTAACAGTTTGTTAACTAAGAACGGGTCAATTCATAGCTTGTTAACCCACGCGGAGCGTAGGCATGCGCCTGATTTTGCTGACTATGGCCCTGACGTTGGCCAGCCCGGCGTTTGGAGGGGCGTGGATGCGCGCCGAAGGAACCGGTTTTTTGTCTTACAGCGCCACAGTCGAGCAGAATAGTAAAATCCAAAACAGTCTTTACGTGGACTACGGCGCGCGCGCCAATCTTTCTCTGGGGATCAAGATTAACGCAGACATGACCACTGGCCGTTTCCGGAATGGATCAGGCTTTGTCTTTGCCCGCAAACCGATAACTGCCGACGGTCGGCCTTTTATCATAGCCTATGAGGTCGGCATCGGCACCACGTTTGGGCAGAGCTCAGAACCATTGCTGCTGACGGCCCTGGGCTATGGGCGCGGGTTAAAGATTGGTGATCATTACGGTTGGCTGGCGGTGGATGGCGCTGTCGAATGGTCGTTAAGCGAGATCTCATACACAGCCAAACTGGACACGACCTTCGGT
This sequence comes from Tateyamaria sp., assembly GCA_018668195.1. The sequence continues at coordinate 5,099 of JABITU010000036.1, forward strand.
CTGACACTAAACGAACGCATCAAGATGATGGTTCAGGTATTCTATAGCCAGACCGAGACAGAAAGCAGCACAAAATTCACCCCTTCGCTGATCTGGGAACCGGGGAATGGAGAAGTAAGCTACCAGATCGGAGCAAGTATCGAAAATTCTGCGGTCGCCCTGAAATTCGGCCTCTGGAAAGACTTTTGAGATGGGGCGACGGCTCTGCCACCGCCCCGATATTCCTATTTGTCCATGCGCACGGTAGCTCGGATTTGTCCGCGCATTGTCGTGCTGAATTCTAGCGAAAATGCATCTTTTTTGGCACCCACCCGGCCCTTGGCCACCGGCGTTTCATAGCGTTTGACGTTAGAGCTATCCCGCATGTCACCAGTCAAAGCGACAGAATCGACAAACATACAATAACTTTCGAACGGAAGCTGCTTGGCAGTGCCCACAGTCCAGATCTTTGAGTTGTTATTATTGTTATGCGCTACGATCAGCGGATTGTGCGCCTGTTCGCTGACGTTGTGATATGAGTTGCCGTCAAAATAGACCTCTCGATTCCGATTGTAGTCAAGATCAGCAAAACTGGTATCCACCCGCTCTGCGCGGTCAATTTTGCCATTGATTGATCGAAACCGGTTGCCGGACACAGTTACACCATTCAGGAAGTGACCCGCAGCAAAAGGCTTCACAACAAAGTAGCTGAACCAAGGTGCTACATCGCCAGACAAAAACACGTTGTCAGTGATCGATAGCGAACTGAACGAAAAACCAGACGTAAAGGCAGGTGTGGGGTCGCGTTCGTTTGTCCACTCGATAAAGCAGTTATCGACATAATTGCCGGTCACCACGCTTGATGTGAAATTTTCCATCAGCACCAAGCCAGCTGTACGCAACCCGTTTGAGACCCCATCACCTTGGAAAAAATGGTTGCCTTTTACCAAGTGGTTCTGGCCATTGAGGAGGGCAAAGTGCCGGAACTTTGTCGCCCTGCAATCGCGCAGCTTGACGTCGTTGGCATTAACGTTCAGCGCAATTGACACCCGCTGATCCACATCCAGCGGTTCTTCCGCGGACAGGAACTGGCACCGATCGATCAGCATCCCCTGACAGCCGCTCCCGATCGAGGTGATGCCACGGTTCTTTGGACGGCTGACGAAACAGTCTTGCAACTCAAATGTTGAACCCGATGGGGTCAGCATTATGCCACTTGATCTGCTGTTACATTGGAACTCGATTCCCTGCATTATGAACTTGCTCAGCTGCGTAAATTTACTGAAGTCCAAAAGGTATTTGAAACGCCGAAACGAAAAAGTCTGTGTACCCTCTGCATCAAAAAGAGGCGCATTCAGTTCAATTTCCCGGGCCCCAACATTTTTGCGGAGCACATAGATTTCACGCCCCACGCCATTTCCCTCAACCAGTGACCCAACTTCGATGTTGGCTACATTGGTGACATTGGTAAGCTTTCGGGCATTCGACGCGCTGTAGGTGGCCGTACTGGTTGCGCTTGATGTTTGCCAATTGCTGCTGCCTTGCGCCTCAAGTTGCCCATTACGGATCATCCGCCGCGTGGCAAAACTCGTGCGGTTTGGTACTGCGGCCTGCATGTCGATGGGTTTTGTCACCGCAATGCGACGCCCCCCATGTCTAAGCTCTCGTGATCCGAACTGTTCAGCAGCGCCTGAAACGCCTTGCGAAATGCAAGTTCTTCGTCACCGAATGCCTCTATGTAGGTCGGTAAATCATAGCTCTTGCGCAACAAAAGTATCTTGTTTGTCGGCATGCTCAGAGTGCCTTCAAACTTGACCTGCTCTTCAAAGGCCATGTCGGCTTCAAGGCGGAATATACCCTCGGGCACCAGAACCGTGCGCCCATTTGCCGCTGCAATTGCGGCATTAAACGCACTGGAATCGTCGGTTGCACCGTCACCGATCGCCCCATAGTCGCGTACGTCAACGTAGGGGACAAGATCGCGCAGAAACATCGATGTGACGTCTTGGATTTCTATGTCATCGATCCGAACGATGCCACCGTTGGGGCCTTGCAGATCAATCCCGAAGTGGCAATACGCAGCTGTTCGGCCCAAAATCATGTCGACACCGTCGCGATTTCCGACACCGATGATCGCAGTGACTTCGGTAATCGTGCCGTAATTGGTCAGCGCGGTCGCGGTCGCCTGTGTTGATACCCCTGGCATAGGCTGGCCATTGGCCAAAGCTGCATAAGCCGAAATGCGCACGGATGGCAGGCTGCCACTGATGGCTTTGACCCGCGCTTTGACCTGCAAATAGCACCCTGGCACGATCCGCGTCTCGCCCATATGACGCACGCGTGTTGTATTGGTCGTCTTCTGCAGCTCTAGACACCCACCAAAGTCCTGATCTGCCGGCACGAATGCAGCATTCATCGCCTTTTCATAGGTATCAGACCCGGGTGTTCCATCACCGCTCGACCAAACGTTAAGGCCATTTGCAAAGGCTGGCGGCATCAGTAGTGCGCCATCAGTGATCGCCATGTTCATCTAAAAATCCCTTTTCTCCGCAGAGGGCTCAGATGAGCTCTATAAAGCGGTCAATCCACCAAGGTTCGGCAGTTTCGACCCATCCGGGCAAGGGAAGTATCAATAAGGGGTAAACACAGGCTGACAGCAGCGCGCGGCTCTCGCAAGCGCATGGCAACAGGACGTGCTAATGTCCTCTGGCTAACAGAAATCCAACCATGCCGCCGTTACAGCGTCGCATGGCGTGCACGCGAGCCGCGCTCGATCGCCGCTGCGTGCAGTCGGTCGATTTCCAACTCATAGCGCATCTCTTCCAACAGACGCAGCTCAGCTTCTGCAATGGAACCATCCGCCGCGGCCACGTCACAAGCCAACGCATAGGCTGTCTCGTGCAAACGCTTTGGCAATGCGTCGCGAACCAAACCAAAAAGTGCGTCCAGTCCATCTTCCTGTTCGAACAAATCAAACACTGTTTGCGCGACCACATTAAGACGATCCAAATCGTAGCCTGCGAACACCGGCAGGTTGTTGACCGCCGAATTGATCTTGACCAGCTCCGCTGTGCGAATATCCTCGTCTGATGCGGAAACAGCAATCATCAGAGCGACCAGCGCATCTTGTGGCGTCAACGAAAACGTCGTGGAATTTGTCATCGGGTTAATCCTGTGGGGCCTGTTCGCAGAAACCTGCCTTTCCTAAATATTGACGCTCTGTGCCGCCCGCAATAGGTACCAGCGGGATACCGCGCATCCGGCGCGGATTCGACCGTGCATACCAACGCGGGTCTGATGATGAAAATTGCTGCGCTCACCGTGCGGCACCCCAATTTAGGACACATCCCAATGTCAAGTTTGCGCACCGCTGCGATGACAAGCAAAGCCTGGCCCTTTGAAGAGGCCCGCCGCGTGCTCAAACGCTATGAAAAGGCGCGCCCAGAAAAGGGGTATGTTTTATTCGAGACCGGTTATGGCCCCTCTGGCCTACCCCATATTGGTACCTTCGGAGAGGTTGCCCGCACGTCAATGGTCATGCGGGCTTTTCAGGAACTCAGCGACATTCCCACCAAACTGGTCTGTTTTTCTGACGATTTAGACGGCATGCGCAAGGTGCCGGGTAATGTGCCCAATCCAGAAAAGCTGCAAGACTATCTGCAAATGCCATTGACCTCAGTCCCAGATCCGTTCGGGACGCATGAAAGCTTTGGACATCACAACAACGCAATGCTGCGCCGTTTCCTTGATACGTTCGGGTTCCAATACGAATTTATCTCTGCCACAGAATTCTATGGTTCTGGCAAGTTTGACGAGATCCTTTTGCGCGCCGCTGAACGATATGACGACATAATGAAGGTCATGCTGAAATCTCTGCGCCAGGAGCGCAAGCAAACCTATTCCATTTTCTTGCCGATCCACCCAGATACGGGGCGCGTGATGTATGTGCCGATGAAAGAGGTCAACGCCAAAGCAGGCACCATCACTTTCGAAGACGCGGACGGCACAGAAATGACCGTGCCTCTGACAGGTGGCCATGTAAAACTGCAATGGAAACCCGATTTTGGCGCCCGCTGGGCCGCGCTTGGCGTAGACTTCGAGATGTATGGCAAGGATCACAGTACCAATACGCCAATCTACGACCGGATCTGTGAGTTGCTTGGACAGAAAAAGCCCGAGCATTTTACCTATGAGTTGTTTTTGGACGAGAATGGACAAAAGATTTCCAAGTCCTCTGGTAATGGAGTCAGTATAGACGACTGGCTGACTTACGCTTCTACCGAGTCGCTCGGTTATTTCATGTACCAAAAGCCTAAGACTGCAAAACGGATGTATTTTGATGTCATTCCAAAGGCCGTCGATGAATACCATCAGCAACTGCGCGCCTATGCCGGCCAAGACGAGGCCCAAAGGCTGAACAATCCAGTATGGCATATCCATGGCGGTAATGTGCCCACAAGCGATATGGTGGTGCCCTTCGCGATGCTGCTAAACCTTGCCTCGGTCAGCTCTGCAGAGACCAAGCAAACGCTGTGGGGCTTCATTCAGCGCTACGCACCTGATACCGGCCCCGACAGCCACCCCGGCATGGACCAAGCGGTAGGATTTGCTGTTCGCTATTACAACGACTTCGTCAAACCATCCAAGACCTACCGCCATCCCACTGACCCAGAACGCGAAGCGCTTATAGCGCTCCGTGACGCGCTGACCGCATACGATGGCCCAGTCGAAGACGAAGCGCTGCAATCGGTGGTATATGCCATAGGGCGGGACCGTTTTGACCCGCTGCGCGGATGGTTCACCGCCCTGTATGAGGTGTTGTTGGGGGCAAGCCAAGGGCCGCGATTTGGCGGTTTCATCGCACTTTATGGCGTGGCTGAAACCATAGCCTTGATCGACCTCGGTTTGGCCGGAAAGCTAGCGACTGCTGATTGACTTCGACGCCAGCATTTGACCTACGCCTTTACAGTTATATGTAATACTGCGGGGTTCGAAAGGAATTGCGATGCGTGTAATTGTTTCAGCACTGGTATTGATCTTTGGCTTAGTGTTTTCTGCACAAGCTCAGGAATCCGAAATCGAAAACGTTATAAACAAACAAATAGAGGCGTTCAAAGCAGATGATTTTGAAAGCGCTTTTGCCTTTGCCAGCCCATCAATCCGCAAAATCTTTCGTACATCCGAGAATTTTGGTCGCATGGTGACAAACACCTATCCGATGGTCTGGCGCCCATCTAAGGTGACATATTTAGATCTGCGCGAGATCGGTGGCGATCTGTGGCAAAAGATTGAGATTATTGACATGGCCGGGCGCGTCCATTGCTTGGACTACTGGATGAAAAAAACTGCTGACGGCTGGAAGATCAACGCAGTGCAGTTTGTAAAAGGCGCAGGCGTTAGCGCTTAGACTATGCGAGATAGCTCATGCTTTAGCGATCATTGTCATTCCAATAACGTAATTCATATGAAATGTTGGGTGCAATGTTGCCGCCCGATCAAAGTTTCAGAGCCGATCCAGCGGCCAATCTGCTAACCCGTGCCACGGCTACCAAAATGGCTGTGTATCTTCGCCTTCGAACAAACTATCTCGTGTCATAAAAATTGTGCGCCACAAATGTGCTGCACCACCCCAGAATTTCCCGCAAAGAGTATCACCGCGCATGGTGATCAGGTTAAGGGGCCGGAGCCACCAGTGACTTCTAGCCCAAGCTATTGGCTTCGGGGAAAGGCTTTAAAACAGGTGGACATAGAAAGGACGTTGTTCAGAAATGTCGTGAGCACAATACCCTAGCTTAGTGGATCTTGCCTCGATTTTCTGGTTTTCATGCCACCGCTGCTGCGGTCATACGCTTCATGCCGGATCTCGCCAACCGTTTAGACACGCAAGAACTAAAATTTTCTGCCCCAAGTTTGCGATGTAATCCTCGACTTTTTGGAACCTGTCCAAAACAATTTGAAACGCGCCTTGAATTTAACATACCGCCAAGCTTGGCAAAAGCGCGCCAAGACTTTGAATAATTTGGGGTCTCTGAGCATGACCACTGCCAGACAGTTTTTGTGACACAAAAAACGAAAGGGCACGTGCCTAAATTGACGACTTCGATAATGGCATCCAAGCACAAAAACTCCTGCCGTAAATTACTGAGCCTTGAGGGCGAGTATAGACGCGCTTGCGTTTTAAAATATCGGTTGACCCGACTCACGTTCCAGCCGTACACGCGATGCAGTCGAAAGGCTGACATGGGAGAGTGCGGGGCAACCCGCCGCCGAAGGAGCAACGCCCCGGAAACTCTCAGGCACCCGGAACCGTGCCAGCCGCCCCTGTAAAGGGAACCCGACGATCTGGAGAGCGGTCAGGCGTAACGCACCTGACCCACCGACGGAGAAAGCGCAAGGGCCAGCCCTCGCGTCAAACTCTCAGGTTACGCAACAGATGGGGACGCAAACGCCGGCGGGTTGTCGGGGGCGTCCATCCTATCTGCGTCGCTTGAGAGGATTTTTCTATGACACATATCGCCGTGATTGGTGCCGGTATTACTGGCATTACAACTGCCTACGCCCTCGCCCGCCGAGGTTATGACGTGTCTGTCTTTGACCGCAACCGATATGCAGCAATGGAAACCTCGTTTGCAAATGGCGGCCAGCTTTCGGCCTCCAATGCCGAAGTGTGGACCCGTTGGGGCACTATCTTTAAGGGTCTTAAGTGGATGATGCGGCGCGACGCCCCGCTGTTGGTGAACCCGCGCCCCAGCTGGCATAAGCTGTCTTGGATGGCTGAATTCATGGGTAACATCCCCCATTACGAGGCAAACACGATCCAGACCACGCAGCTGGCCATCGCCTCGCGAGAGCATCTGCTGGATTTTGCGCGCGAAGTCGGTGTCGAGTTTGATTGCGAACAACGCGGCATTCTGCACATTTACAAAAAACAAGCCGAATTCGACCATGCGCGCCGGGTGAATACCTTGCTGTCAAAAGCTGGTCTAGAGCGGCACGAAGTGTCCGCTGACGAAGTGCAACGCCTCGAACCTGCGCTGAAAACCGACACCTTAGGCGGGTTTTATACACAGAGCGACTTTACTGGCGACATCCACCGGTACGCCTGCGCGCTTAGTGCAGCCTGTGAAAAAATGGGCGTGACGTTTCACTACAAAACGCGTGTCACAGAAATTCATCATACTGGGTCCGGCGTACGTCTTGATTGGGCAACTACGGACGACACAGCGCAACAGTATTTCAACGGTGTCGTCGTATGCGCAGGCGTCGGAAGCCGCGCCATCGCTGCCAAGCTTGGGGACCGGGCAAACATATATCCCGTCAAGGGGTATTCGATCACCGTCAACCTAGACGATTCTGCAAGTCAGACGGCCGCACCATGGATGAGCCTGCTTGATGATGAGGCCAAGGTCGTAACCAGTCGCCTCGGGAAAAACCGCTTTCGCATTGCCGGTACTGCCGAGTTCAATGGCTACAACCTCGACATTCGAGACGACCGAATAAAGCCGCTGCGCGACTGGTGTGAAACGTTTTTTCCAGATGTATCAACCGAACACTGCGTTCCTTGGGCAGGTTTGCGACCTATGCTACCATCAATGATGCCCAAGGTCGGCCCCGGTTCAAAACCTGGCGTTTACTACAACACTGGCCATGGCCACCTCGGCTGGACCTTGTCTGCTGTCACCGCGCAACTTACCGCTGATACCATCGATATGAATCGGATGCGCAACGCGGCGTGACGAGTGTCAGGCGGCTCGCTGAAATCTAACCGCGCGTCCGTTTGCGTCACTATTACAATGAGAAGATGACACAAATTCATATCATAGTGTTTGATGAAATCTCCGAGGCATAAAAGTGGTCCTGCTTTTTTGGACAGGTTTGTGTCTCATAGGATGTGCATCCGGGTTAAGTGTCATGCCGCATTCAGGTGCTGTAAAGAACGCCCCAGCGTTCAATCAGTTTTAGCTGCATGGTCTTGGCACGGCGGTTCCAACTCCGCGCGCCCCTAGGTGCTTCTCTGTTTGCTTTGGAAATTCGTCTTCGCCTCGCGTCATCGACTGCAAAGATCGCAAAAGCCAACACTTTGCCGTCTTTGCCAGTCATGTAGCCCGCCAGCCCTGACACAAAGTTCAAAGTGCCCGTCTTGCCGTGTACTTCGATCGGGTGCGACTTAAGAATACGGCCCCTTTTGTCGCGCATCGCAACGGCCTTTAGAATCGGGCGCAAGGCGGTGTTGTCATGTGCCTTGACCAGCGCATTCACCATCGCAGCGGCCGTCATACGGCTGTCACTGCCAAGCCCGGAATGATCGACAAGCTTGATCCCCTTCGCACCCAGCGCAGCGTCAGCCCAGCGGTTCATCTCGGCTGCTGAAGCTTTTAGGCTCGGCACCAGGCCTGCGCGTTTAGCAGTCGCCGACATGCCCACCATCTCTGCGGTCAGGTTCGTCGAAAAGCGCAGCATCGTCCGTAAAATAGTCTTTAAATCCTCACTTTGATGTTCAACAAGCATCGTTCCAACGGGTATGATATCGGTGATTTTAGGTGCCTTGAGCACAATTCCATGCGCGCGCATGAGGGTCTGTAGAACATCACCAACATAAAGAGCAGGTTTGCGCACCGGAAGCCACCGCGCGCCGTCCTGGCCCAGGGCATGCCGCGCGACTGTCCAGGTGTCAGCCCCATCCGCACCCTTATAAATATAGACCGGAGTATCTCGGTTCACGATCTTCATCTGGGCCATTGCGACCTGCGGACGGTACCGATCTGTACGCGCATCCATGGTCACACCATATCCACTGCCTGCACGGCGCCACTGGAAATGCACCCGGTTGTAGTTTAACGCAATACCGCTAACCGCGGGGCTGTACCCCACATGATCAGGCTGGTCACGATCAATACTCTTGACATAAGGAAGCGCGCCCTCGGCCACCTTGAACGCGCCGCGCACCTCACGGATACCTTGCGCTTTTAACGCTTTGGCCATCTCGGCGAGATCATTGGTATTTAACGTCGGATCGCCCCCTCCTACCAAGATAAGATCGCCGTGCACCACACCGTTTGACACAGCGCCCGTAACCACAAGTCGCGTAATAAATCGGTGCAATGGTCCAAGAACATCCAGTGCATAAAGCGCTGTGATAGCCTTGGCGACACTTGCGGGTGGCGTCCCAGTTTTGGCATTCGCCCCTTCAAGACGCTGACCCGTCTGGGCATCCACAACGGCAAATGAAACCCTGCCATCAAGGCGTGCACTATCAACGATTGTCTCGGCGCTTGGGACTAATTTTTTGAAATGCTCCGTGCCTCGGGCGATGGGTCGCAATGAAGCGCTGGGTGGGGCTGCCGCTACTCTTTGTGCCAGAAAACTCGCTGTCACAGCCAAAAATACACGTCTCGAAATCACACCTGACATGTGAGCATCTAAGCCCAGTTAAGAACGACAAACAAGCGCTTCACAGGCAAGGTTTTGGGCTAATCTGTCCAACCACCTGCCTTCCGGATCGCCGTAGACGAATCTGGTGACATCGCTACATTCACAAAACACCACGCTGGCGCGCGAGCGTGCGCCAGCATATGGCTTGCGCGGTCCGGCAAACGATTTGCGGAATAGAGCCGCGCGGCCCGGCTGAACCGTGCAGGCATACTATCGCCGGGACGAGCCAAAACACCGACGGGCACTGTTTGAATGATCGAGCGCCAGTCTTGCCACAGATGTAACTGCGCTAAATTATCGGCGCCCATCAGCCAGACAAACCTCACGCCCGGATAAATCGCAATCAGGGCAGCCAGAGCTTCGGCAGTATAGCGGGTACCAAGCTGCGCTTCGATATCCGTTACCTCAACCCGTGGGTGCTGCATCATTTCGCGGGCACGTTCCATGCGACGTGAAAGTGACGCAGGCCCTCTTTGTTTCAGTGGGTTACCTAGACTGACAAGCCACCAAACCTGACTGAGGCCAAAACGCTTCATGGCCTCGCGCGTGATGTGCGCATGACCTGCATGCGCAGGGTCAAATGATCCGCCCAATAGGCCAATGGTCTGACCGGGCCGGGCAAGAGGAAAGGCATGACGCGTCACAAGCTTATCCATTCAGCTGCATGGCATTTCGGTAGGACCACCTATCACAGACGCCCCAAAGTGTCGACGTACACAGCAACGTGCTAAATGACCTGATGGATCATCGTTACTCGCAGGAAAAAACTTCGCCAAAACATATGAAACCGCCCCCAAATAAACCAATAAGAGTTTCAACAAACGCATCCGAGCGATAAAATATAGCATGGTCGGGACCCGGCAATCGGCTCTTGATGCAGATACCCATGCATTCGACCAAACTGCAGACGCCGCGCCATTGCGCCCACCCAAACAGGCCTGTATCCCCCTGAGCAAACCGAATGCCCTTTCAAGGAGCCCACAATGGCCGCGTATCAATATGTCTATCACATGTCCGGTGTGTCCAAGACCTACCCAGGTGGTAAAAAGTGCTTTGAGAACGTTCATCTGAATTTTTTGCCCGGTGTCAAAATTGGTGTTGTGGGCGTAAATGGCGCAGGTAAATCCACGCTGATGAAAATCATGGCCGGCCTCGATACTGAATTCTCGGGCGAGGCTTGGGTCGCCGAAGGTGCGCGCGTCGGCTATCTTCCGCAGGAGCCCAAGCTTGATCCTGAATTGACCGTACGTGAAAACGTCATGCTTGGCGTCGCCGACAAAAAGGCCGTTCTAGATCGCTATAACGAGCTGGCGATGAACTATTCGGACGAAACCGCAGACGAGATGGGTCAGCTTCAAGACAAAATTGATGCAGAAAACTTATGGGATCTCGATAGTCAGATCGACGTCTCACTCGAGGCGCTGCGCTGTCCGCCGGACGATGCCGATGTGACCAAGCTTTCTGGGGGTGAGGCGCGCCGGGTCGCTCTTTGTAAACTGCTGCTCGAAGCGCCTGAGATGCTACTGCTTGATGAGCCAACCAACCACCTTGACGCCGAAACCATCGCATGGCTTCAACAACATCTTATCAACTACAAGGGCACCATCCTGATCGTTACACACGACAGGTATTTTCTTGATGACATCACCGGCTGGATTCTTGAACTCGATCGTGGTCGCGGCATTCCCTACGAAGGTAACTATTCAGCCTGGTTGGAACAAAAGGCCAAACGGCTTGAACAGGAGGCCCGCGAAGACAAGAGCCGCCAGAAAACGCTTGAGCGTGAACTGGAATGGATGCGGCAGGGGGCCAAGGCGCGGCAGGCCAAATCTAAGGCTCGGATCAATGCATATAACGACCTTGCCGATCAGTCCGAGCGCGAGAAACTGACCCGCGCGCAGATCGTCATTCCCACTGGGCAACGGCTAGGTGGCAAGGTGATTGATGTGGCAGGCCTTTCAAAGCATATGGGCGACAAGCTGTTGATTGAGAAACTTGATTTCTCTCTGCCGCCCGGCGCAATTGTTGGTGTGATCGGCCCCAACGGTGCAGGAAAGTCGACGCTTTTCAAGATGCTCACCGGTCACGAAACGCCCGACAACGGCACAGTCGAGATCGGCGATACTGTTCAGATGTCTTACGTCGATCAGTCGCGCGATGACCTGAACCCGGATGACAACGTCTGGCAGGCGATATCGGGTGGGGCCGAACTGATCGCTTTGGGTGACGCCGAGGTCAACAGCCGCGCCTATTGTTCGTCCTTCAACTTTAAGGGCGGCGACCAACAAAAGAAAGTGGGCCTGCTATCGGGCGGTGAACGCAACCGCGTTCATATGGCACGTCTGCTAAAATCGGGCGGCAACGTGCTATTGCTGGATGAGCCCACAAACGACCTTGATGTCGAAACACTGCGCGCGCTCGAGGATGCACTGGTCGATTTTGCGGGCTGCGCAGTGGTGATTTCGCACGACCGGTTTTTCCTTGATCGAATCTGCACCCATATCCTCGCCTTCGAAGGCGATGCGCACGTCGAATGGTTTGAGGGCAACTTCGAAGACTACGAGGAAGACAAAAAACGGCGGTTGGGTCCAGACGCATTGGAACCAAAACGGCTGAAGCACAAAAAGTTCGCACGTTGATTTTTGCTAAATGAAGCGCACCGAGTACCAAAGCTTTATGCGGAAAATTATATCATCTAACGCTGCTCAAAATGAAATATTTTAATGCGTTAGGTTATGCATGACGTTTCAGGTATTTTGTTAAACGTTACGGGCAGTGCTCAGCGGTGCGGGCGCGTCTGCACTCTGTTGAAGTTAGGATTAGGTAGTTTGATGACCGCTCTTAGGCTCTGAAGAGCATAAGAAATGTTACTGCGGCAAGCGCAAAAAATTACACATACAAGCCAAGAGCTTTTAATCGACGGGCTATTGCCGTTTCCGATTTCTTCCTTCGATATATTGAGCTCTTTGTACCAGGCCTATGCTCACGTTGGTTGTGATGCCGAGATGGGCCGCGCAAAGCGCGACCTTTCCCTGCCTAAGGCGGTCTGTTCTCAGAGCAGCACGTACCACACCAGCAGCGGCGGTGCAGCGCAAGCGAAAGCAATACAGAACAGCTGCGCAGCATGGCTTATTTTGCCAAATATACCGGTGCCCAACGCACCTTCCCCGTAACCCATTACACCTGCCATTACCGCATAACCCTGGCGTTCGGTGTTGCGGTTGGCGGCTTGGATCGATCGCATCGCGGTCTCATAAGACTGATCCTGTCGGGCTTGTTCGTCCAACTTTGGTTGCAGGTTTTCCATGTTTGTCATTCGTGTACGCTCCCTTTTCAATACGGTAAAGTGGTGCACCACCCGTCTAAGTCCAGCGCTGAAAACAAAAAAGGCCGACCTTTTGCAAATTCAGATGAACACTTTTAGTCCAGTGCTTTATTCCCAATTGTATGGTGCCATGTGCCCTAAGGTGCTTCGGCGATACCCGATAATTTACGAGCCGCTCTATCATAATGAAGAGTGAATGCCCGATAAGCGTTGCGAATGTCAGGGGACCAGCCATATACCTGCCCAACCGTCGTGCCGATCAAACCTGGCGCGGCGATGGTTCTGTCCGAGATGCAGAGCATCAACACTGTCTACAACAAGCCGCAACACAACAAAGGAATCTGGGTCAGAAGTTTTTGTATAATCCAGCGACCGCGCGATAGACTGGCCCGGTGCAGGATCGCTGCCGTAAGACAGCCGGGACGCTTCGGGTACAGCACGCCATGTCGCTTGTACCTCCTCACGAGACAAAATTTTGACGTGAGCTTCAATACGTAACTGTAGATGGGCAGAAGTGTCCCAGACATGCAGCTCGGCAAAAGGTGTCGCTCTCAGATCCGCGATTTTGGATGACCTTAGATCAGTATGAATATCAAGCGTGCCTGTCACTTTGTCGGCCGCGCGCAGCACAACTGTTCGAGCCCTCGGCCTGCCTTTCGGAGTGACGGTCGCTAGTGTCGGATGTCGGGCCGGGGCATGCCGGTCGTGAACACCACGGGTCAGGCGTGTCCAGACCTCGGCGTACAATGGAACTAGATCGCATGCCCAAGGGTGGGGGTGAGCGTTCATTTGTAGACCTCGCGTCGATCTGCAAAAGTACGTACACGTCTGCGCCAGGCGCGATAGCTACCAGATTTCAGTGTTTGTCGCATTAGTGCTTTCACCTCATCCGGACCCAATCCATGCTGGGTGCGGATCTGTTCAAAGCTGGTATGGTCGCTTAGCGCCATTTCGACGATCTCGCTGATTGCTGCTGGGTCAAGATGCTTTCGTTTCATGCTCTTCGATGTGTCTTTGCTGTGTTGCAAGTCAAGGCCCCTCTTTGCCAAGGTTATTCGCGTGACATGCGGTATTGGACTTGATCAGAACTGTTTTTACGTCAATCAGCCTTTTTAAACTGAAAAACTACTTACTGCGGGTCCATTTTGTCCAACTGGGTAGGTGGGGCATCCATGCAATCGACAAAGCATGGCCAGCACAGTAGTGTGTAAAAGCGCATTTTTTTATGGACTAGAAGGTATTGTCAGCTATGCGAGTAGCAGGTAACATGCTAGTATGATCAGAAATCAATAGCCCTCCTGGCGATGAGGATAAAATGCCGGCGCGCATCACCCATTATTCTGTCCATGACATCCGCTTTCCGACAAGTCGAACATTAGACGGATCCGACGCGATGAATCTGGCACCAGACTATTCGGCAGCGTATGTCGTGCTTCATGTAGACCACGGGCCCGATGGCCATGGGATGACGTTCACCATTGGACGGGGCAACGAGATATGTTGCGCCGCTATCCGCGCGGTCTCTGATCTGCTTGTGGGTCGTGAAATTGAGAGCCTCTTTGCCGATATGGGTGCAACTTGGAAGCTGGTGACGGGGGACAGCCAGCTGCGCTGGACCGGTCCTGAAAAAGGCGTAATCCATCTAGCTGGGGCGGCTGTGATCAATGCAA
>JABITU010000332.1 GCA_018668195.1 Tateyamaria sp.
GACAGACACGGATGCGTTCAACGTGATCCCCGCGCATGCCACGCTGCGTGGGACGGTTCGCAGCTTTGATATGAACGTTCGCGCCCATACCCTGCAACGCATCGTAGAGATCGCAGACCTCACCGCACGATCCTATGGCGCAACAGCAGAGTTGACCGCAGACGAATTGCCCTACCCGGTGATGTCCAATCACGCCGCAGAAACCGAGCATTGCGTCGCGGCTGCGCGCGTTGTGGCGGGCGATTGCACCGCCGATGCCCCGCGCACCACAGGTGGCGAAGACTTTGCCTATATGCTCAACGACTGTCCGGGTGCCTATATTCAGGTGGGCAACGGGCCAAGCGCTGGCCTGCACCACCCCGAATATGACTTTAACGATGATCTGATCCCCGTTGGATGCTCTTATTGGGTGACACTGGCCGAGCAGAGGCTGGCCGTCGCATGAGCGCGCATCTCAGGGCCTCGCCTGCCACCTGTCATTGGGGGTTTTTCGATGCGGAACACCCTGCGGCACTCACCGTGCAAAGCGGTGACAAAATCACTATTGATAGTGTATCGGGTGGCCCCCAAAACCTGCCGGGGCCGGGCTATCATATCCCGCCAGAGTTACTTGCCTTGCATGATGCCGGTTTACCGGCCATGCCCGGCCACATCCTGACAGGCCCCGTGGCCGTTGCAGGGGCCCAACCGGGAGATATTTTACAGGTAGATGTGCTGAACGTCACGCTCAGGCAGGATTGGGGCTACAACCTGATCCGCCCGCTCGCAGGCACCCTGCCCCATGATTTTAAAACCGCGCATCACACGATCATTCCTCTTGACCAAGAACGCGGCGTTGCCACGATGCCATGGGGCCTAGAGCTGCCATTGGCGCCTTTTTTCGGCGTCATGGGCGTGGCGCCACCCGCCGCATGGGGCCGCATCTCGACCATCGAGCCGCGCGCGCATGGTGGCAATATCGACAACAAGGAACTGGTGGCAGGCACGACCCTGTTTTTGCCCGTCCATGTCGAAGGCGCGTTGTTTTCCTGTGGCGATGGTCACGGCGTGCAAGGCGATGGTGAGGTCTGCGTGACCGCCATAGAAACCGCGCTGCAAGGCACATTCCGACTGACTGTGCGGCGCGATCTGACGCTGACATATCCGCAGGCGGAAACGCCCACGCATTATATCACCATGGGCATGGATCCCGATCTTGACCGGTGCACGGAAATGGCCCTGCGTGACATGATCACGCTTGTAGCCCACCGCGCCAGCATCACCCGAGCCGAGGCGTATATGCTGTGCAGCCTTGCCGGGGATTTGAGGATCACCCAGACCGTAAACCGAGAAAAAGGTGTGCACATGATGATGGCCAAAGCGCTGTTGGACAGTAAATAAACCCGTCACTAAAGCAGTAAGCAAGTGACGTTTTCGCCAGAAGGCAAAGCCGATAATGGTCGCGTGTATTGCCCCGACCGAAAGGAACACACCGCTCATGGAACTTCGCGCAACGCACCACTATCCGTCCCGCCGGTCGACAGTTCTGGCGGATAACCTTGTTTCGACCTCTCACCCCCTTGCGGCACAAGCCGGGCTAAAAATGCTGGCGTGCGGGGGCAATGCCGCAGATGCCGCGATCGCCACCGCCATCACCCTGACGCTGGTTGAACCGACCGGAAACGGCCTTGGATCAGATGCCTTTGCGATCATCTGGGATGGGGCCAAACTGCATGGGCTAAATGCATCCGGACGATCGCCTGCGGGATGGTCGCTTGAACGCTTTGAGGGCCTTGGAAAAATGCCCTTTCGCGGCTGGGAAAGTGTCACTGTGCCCGGCGCTGTCTCGGCTTGGGTGGCGATATCAAAACGCTTTGGCAAACTGCCTTTTGCTGATCTCTTTGCGCCTGCAATAGACTATGCACAAAACGGGTTTATCGTCACGCCAAAGATCGCCGAGCTGTGGCGGCGCGCGGCGATTGAGCTGGACGCGCAGCCTGGCTTTGCTGAAACTTTTCTGCCAGACGGTGCAGCGCCGAAAGCAGGCGACCGGTTCGTGAACCCGAACCTTGCAAAAACACTGCGCCGGATCGCCGAAACAGAAGGTGAGGCGTTTTACAGGGGGGAAATTGCACAGACTATCGCTGATTTCGCAGCCCAGCACGATGCCGCCCTGTCCATGGCCGACATGGCCGCGCATCAACCCGATTGGTGTGGAACGATCTCCGGGAATTTTGATCGCACGACACTGCACGAGATCCCACCAAACGGCCAAGGCATCGCAGCCTTGATCGCCCTTGGCATCCTGTCACACACAAATATCCGTTCATTGAAAGCCGACGACCCTGCCGCATTCCATCTTCAGATCGAAGCGATGAAACTGGCCCTGTCCGATGCCGAGGCTTATGTCGCAGACCACGATCATATGACTGACGTACAGGCCGACGATTTGTTGAACGATGCCTATCTCAGGCAGCGCGCCTCTGTGATAGACCCAAACCGCGCACAGAATTTCGGTGCAGGTGCACCAAAGAACGGCGGCACCGTATATCTGACCTCAGCAGATGCGTCGGGCATGATGGTGTCTTTTATTCAGTCTAACTATGCCGGGTTTGGATCAGGTGTTGTGGTGCCGGGCACCGGCATCAGCCTTCAAAACCGTGGGGCAGGCTTTTCGCTCGACCCAAAAAGCCCGAACTGTGTGGGGCCGGGCAAGCGCCCGTTTCACACAATAATTCCGGGTTTTTTGATGGGCCCGGATGGCCCATTAATGAGCTTTGGCGTGATGGGAGGCCCAATGCAGGCACAAGGGCATGTGCAAATGGTGTTGCGCACGCAACTTTGGGGCCAAGATCCACAGATGGCCGTCGATGCACCGCGATGGCGCGTCACCGAAGGCTTGGGCATAGCAATCGAAGACAGCATGCCTGAAAGGACCCTGAATGCGCTAACAGATATGGGCCACCGCATCTCTTTGGAAGCGCCGGACAACGCTTTTGGCTTTGGCGGCGCGCAGCTTATTTGCCGTTTGCCGGGCGGTGGTTACGCGGCGGGATCCGACCCACGAAAAGACGGCATGGCTGTTGGGTTTTAGGACATATTGCACCAAATTGAATGAGATCAAAATGCTCTTTGTACTTGATTTTGCATATCCAAGAAGCTCAAAATCAGAACTACTTTTGAGCTACGTGCTCAAATTATAGCATCGCTCAGGTGATCACATCCGGCGTGGTCCGTCCAATTTTGGCCTGCATGTCACAGATGATCTGGGCCGCTTCGCGCACAGGCGTCAACGCCTCTTGCGGGTCAAGATCACACCGCCCGTTGATCCCCGAAAACTGTTCAAGATAAAGCCGTAATGTCGCCCCCATTGTGCCCGTCCCCGACAGGCGGAACACGGCCCGCCCACCATTTTCAAACAAAATGCGCACACCCTGATTCTGGCTAATCGAACCATCGACCGGATCTTGATAGGAAAACTCGTCTGCTGCTGCCACCGTTTGCCCGGCAAATGACTGTCCTGCCAGCGTGTCCAGCCGGGTGCGCAGCGCATCCATCAGCGCATTGGCCTGCTCGCTTGCCACGGCCTCATAATCATATCGAGAATAGTAGTCGCGCCCATAGCTTTGCCAATGGTCGGATAAAATATCCGCCACCGACTGTTTGCGTGCAGCAAGGATGTTGAGCCACAGCAAAACCGCCCAAAGCCCGTCCTTTTCACGCACATGGTCGGACCCGGTACCGGCACTTTCTTCGCCGCAAATGGTTACCTTGCCAGCGTCCAAAAGATTTCCAAAAAACTTCCATCCCGTTGGCGTTTCAAAACAGTCAATGTCTAGGCGGTTAGCCACCCTATCACTCGCTGCACTTGTGGGCATAGACCGGGCAATGCCCGCGATCCCATCTTCATAAGCGGGCGCCAGATGCGCATTCGCAGCCAAAATGGCGAGGCTGTCGGACGGGGTAACGTAGGCACCGCGCCCAACTATCATATTGCGATCACCGTCACCATCTGACGCAGCACCCAAATCTGGCGCAGCATCCGACATCATCAGATCCATCAGGCTCTTGGCCCAAATCGGGTTGGGGTCGGGATGGCCCTTGCCAAAATCCTCAAGCGGGACACCGTTGATCACCGTTCCAGAAGTTGCGCCCAAAGTGCCCTCAAGGATCGCGCGGGCATATGGGCCAGTCACGGCATGCATTGCATCAAACCGCATCGTAAAACCACCCGCAAACAAATCGCGGATCGCGTCAAAATCAAACAGCGTTTCCATAAGTGCCTGATAATCAGCAACGGGATCGACCACCT
The DNA here is from genome assembly GCA_018668195.1 of Tateyamaria sp. The sequence goes on from JABITU010000332.1 coordinate 4,292, forward strand.
GAACGCGCATGTCCCCAACCTTGACCGTTCCAAGTGTTCCAAGATCCACTTCATCCATCACCGCCATCCTATAAGCGGTGATCGACTTGGTAGCTTCAAACATCAGCGCCGTCAGCTTTTCTGGAGCCGGGCCACCATTAGCAGCGTTGAACTTAAGGCCAAAATCCTCGTCGATACCACCGGGGTTATGGCTGGCCGACAGAATAAAACCACCATCCGCCCCGTTTAGGCGGATCAAATGCGATGCCGCAGGAGTGGATA
>JABITU010000037.1 GCA_018668195.1 Tateyamaria sp.
ACGTGCGGGCGCGTGGTGGAATTAGGAGATGAAGGAGAATAGACATGGAGATCATACCGCTTACTGGTGGAATAGGCGCTGAGATTTTGGGTGCGGACATCCGCCGCAGCACCGATTTTAAGGCCATCCATGACGCATTTACAAAATACTCCGTGATTGTTCTGAGGGAGCAAGAGGCGGGACCGGAGGATCATTTGGCCTTTGCACAACGCTTTGGCCCGATTAACATCAACCGATTTTTCAAGCCTGTTGAGGGACATCCCGAAATTGCCATGGTGCTAAAGGAAAAGAACCAAACGGCAGCTATTGGTGAGGGTTGGCACACAGATCATTCCTATGATCAGGAACCGGCTTTGGGGTCCATTCTTCACGCTATCGAAATGCCCCCCTTTGGCGGTGATACGTTGTTTGTATCGATGGCTGCCGCCTATGAGGCGTTGTCTACGCCCATGGGCCAGTTCCTTGATGGGCTGACGGCGGTGCATTCATCGCGGCATGTGTTCGGCGCAGCTGCGATGGACAGTGAAGCGGCCAAAAGCGGACGGCTGGGAAATGCTGAGGCGGCAACGCAGGATGTGCGTCACCCCGTTGTCATAACTCATCCTCTGAGCGGTCGGCGTGGGCTGTTCGTGAACCCTGTCTTCACTACCTATATTGAAGGACTAAGCGACACTGAATCTACCACGATCCTAGAAATGCTTTACGCTCATTGTCAGCAGCCGGAATTCCAGTGCCGTGTCCGGTGGCAGGCAGGCGACATCACCATGTGGGACAACCGCGCGACCTGGCACAAGGCGATCAATGACTACAACGGATTCCGCCGCCTGATGCACCGCGTCACCGTCGAAGCGGTTCCGCTCTCATAGTAACTCTGCCTGGAAAACTCTGCCATGTCCGATAACACCGCTCCTGTTAAAACCTCCCGACCGAATGTAATTCTCATTCTGGCTGACGACATGGGCTTTGCCGATCTGGGCTGTACCGGGTCTGAAATTCAAACCCCGAACATCGATGCGCTTGCAAAAGGGGGGGCGATGCTCTCGGCGATGTACAACTGCGCCCGATGCTGTCCGACACGTGCTTCACTGCTGACAGGGCTTTACCCGCACAATGCTGGCGTTGGGCATATGGGGGCTAATTTGGGAACGCCTGCCTACCAAGGCTTTTTGCGCAATGACAGCGCAACGATCGCGGAACACCTCAGGGCCAATGGTTATGCAAAGCTAATGTCCGGAAAATGGCATGTGGCCGGTGACTTTGAGGCCCGCAACGTGGACAGTTGGCGATGTGGAACATCCGACCCCGTGCCAGCGCAGTTTTGACCGTTTCTACGGCATCATGGATGGTGCAACGCATTTCTTTTCCCCGCAGGATGACAATCGGATCGAAACTGTCCCCGATGATTTCTACTTTACCGATGCGATCACCGATAAGGCCATCGGCATGATCGAAAGAGTGGTCGAGGATGAAAAGCCATTCTTTTTGTACCTTGCCCACACCGCACCGCACTGGCCGCTCCATGCCCACCCCGAAGACATCGCGCGGTATGATGGGATATATTCCAAGGGCTGGGATCATATCCGCACCGCCCGCCACGAAACAATGAACAGCAGTGGCGTGTTTCAGCGCAGCTGGAACATCTCTCCTCGCGACAACTCTGTGCATGGCTGGGCGCAAGAGCAAAACAAGGATTGGAAGGCCAGCAAAATGGCTACCTATGCGGCGATGGTCGACCGCATGGATCAATCTATCGGAACGCTGATCGCCGCGCTCAAACGGCTGGGGCAGTTTGATAACACGTTGGTCATGTTCTTGTCCGACAACGGTGGTTGCGCCGAGTTTATGGCCGAAGATGGTTGGGCTAAATTCTATCCCGATCAAACCCATGACGGCAAACAGATCACCATGGGCAATGTCACAGGCCTACGGCCCGGAGACGCGCAAACCTTCCAGAGCTATGACAAACCTTGGGCCAACGTCTCGAACGCGCCTTTCCGGCTTTATAAGCATTACGTGCATGAGGGAGGCATTTCGACTCCGTTGGTCGTGCATTGGCCCGACGGCTTCGCGCCGCGCAGCGCTGCCCATGCGCCCTGCCATGTTGTGGATATTCTACCGACTATTCTTGAGGCCACCGGCGCAGCCTGCCAGGCAGAGGTGGGCGGGCATGAAATCCAGCCACTTCGAGGTGAGTCCCTGCTTAGGCTGTTTCAGGGCGCGGACTGGCAGCGCGAACAACCAATCTTTTGGGAACATGAAGGCAATGCAGCCATCCGGCTAGGGCAATTCAAGCTCGTGCGCCTGCACGACCGCCCACGGGAGCTTTACGACATCGAGGCCGACCGCACTGAGTTGACTAACCTTGCAGGGCGCAACCCGAAGCTTGAAAGGGATTTAATACGCCAGTACCAGACATGGGCCGACCGCGTGGGCGTATTGGACTGGAACGAGGCTCTGCCAAAACTGCTTCAAGCATGGAATTTGCAAACCCCCGATGGATGAAATTATGGTCAAGCTGGGTGCTGTCAGAAGAATGAGAACTCGCATCGGATTGCTGGTGCAGCCTAAATCTACGTGTTCAACAATCGGCGCCACTTTGCTAGAGCGACCCAGTTCAGCTTGAAATTGAGGCGTGAGTAGCAGACAAATCTATGTCTGTATCGTTATCCTAACCTCTAACTGAAACGCTATTTGGGCTGGACTTTCGTTCTGCCATAAGCCTACGTGTGATGCTGTCAGGCACGTACTCAAGTAAGTTCATGATGACAGTTCCTTGTCAAGACAATGGCATACGGCGTTCGGCCATAGTTACAAACCAACTGCAGCCAACCGGGATTACGTCGTCGTTAAATTCATAAGATGGATTATGAAGATCAGCGCTGTCTCCGTTTCCAACGAATAAATATGCTCCAGGCCGTTCAAGTAACATTTCAGAAAAATCCTCTCCACCCATCGATGGTTCAAAATTGCGGTGTGCTACCCCACATACAGACAGAGCTACTTCCGCCGCAAAATCCGCTTCGCGCTCATGATTTACCAATGGTGGCGGACCAGACATGTGAGTTACCGCTGCCACAGCGCCATAACCATCTGCTGTAGACTTTGTCAGAGCATCTATCCGAGCGCGTACGAAGCTCTGAACATCTTTCTCAAAGGTTCTTACAGTGCCACGTAAACGAACTGTGTTGGGTATAACATTATATGTGTCAGTTTCGGTACGAAAA
>JABITU010000333.1 GCA_018668195.1 Tateyamaria sp.
GCCAAGCGCGCTATGCTCCTTTTAATGCTTTGGTAAACGAGGCGATAAAGTCGCATCGCAAAAGATTGCGGATCAGGAAAGACGCTTGAGGCGCACAGCAGGCAAGGGCGAGGTCTATGAAAAAAGCATCCTCTGTTTTCCCGCCGCTTATTGGGCTTGTGCTTGTTCTTCTGGTGGGATGTGACGACGATGGTCAGTTTGCCGCTTTGCAGGCCTTGCAACCTTCCAACCCTTACACACAGGCGCGCACCAATTCGGGCGCTCTGGTCAAGACTGTGGAACGTAGTGTCGAGGCCCCTGATGTGTTCACGACGACAGAGCTGGGCCTTTGGGATGGTCGCCCGTCTTTGGGCGGGGTTTGGGTTGCACATCCGGATGTAAATGAACCTGAACAGGTCATCATACGAAATTTGGAAAATAACAAATTCGTCGTAGGAGCTCTGTTTTTACGTGCACGAAACATTCCAGGTCCCCGGATCCAGATCAGCTCTGACGCCGCCGAGGCTCTTGATATGCGGGCGGGCGCGCCCGCAACGTTGAACGTAACGGCCCTTCGCAAGGAGCTGCCGGTCGTCTCACCTAAGGTTTTTGATCCGCAACAATCCGAAACAATAGAAGAACCAGATGCGATTGCAGCCAATACGCTTGATCCGATTTCTGCAGCTGCGAGTGCCTTGGATATCCCGGCTGCCCCATCAGCAGCAAGCCGGGCGCAGAATGTGCCGATAAACGTTGCGCCAACGCCGCGACCCAGTACGCTAGTATTTGCCAAACCATTTATTCAAGTCGGCATCTTTTCGGTTGAAGCCAACGCGCAACGCACGGCCACGCAGATGCGAAACGCGGGGATCATCCCCACCATTAAATCCTTTGACCGCAATGGCAAGCCGTTTTGGCGCGTCGTGATTGGACCCGCAGCAACCATCGGCGAACGGGCTCAACTGCTGGACCAAATCAAAGGCGAAGGGTTCACTGACGCCTATGCCGTCACCAATTAACTCGACAGGAGCCCACCCTTGATCCGCACTCTTACTGCCGCCGCCTTGCTGATCAGTGTCGCCCTGCCTGCGACAGCGTTCGATACGCGGGCCAACGCGGCCTATGTCTACGATTTAACCACTGCCACAGTGTTGCTTGACAAGAATGCGGATCAGCCTTTGCCACCAGCCTCGATGTCCAAGCTGATGACGCTGTACGTTGCTTTCGAGGCGATAGAACGCGGCTTGTTGCGGATGACAGACGAACTGGTCGTGTCGTCTCATGCCAACAGCTATGGCGGCTCGACGTTGTTCCTAAAGATAGGCGAACGCGTCACTGTTGAAGACCTTATTCGCGGCATCATCGTGTTGTCAGGCAACGATGCCTGCGTCGTTATCGCCGAAGCCCTTAGCCCAGATGGAACTGAGGGTGGCTTTGCTCGATTAATGACGCGGAAAGCACAGGACATGGGCATGACCAACTCAACCTTTGCTAACTCCAACGGTTGGCCTGCGGCTGGTCACCGGATGTCAATGCGCGACTTGGGTCTTCTGGCCACCCGTCTTATTGAAGACTTTCCAGAGTTCTACCCGATGTTTGCAGAAACTGAATTCTTGTTCGATGCGACGGAATCGGCCAATCGTTTCAACCGTAACCCGTTGCTAAAGCTTGGGATCGGTGCGGACGGATTGAAAACTGGCCATACCAAAGAGGCAGGCTATGGCCTGACAGGGTCCGCCAAACAGGGCAACCGGCGCATCGTATTTGTGGTTTCTGGCATGACAAGCAGCGCCGTGCGCGCGCAAGAGGCGGAGGCGATCGTGAACTGGTCTTTTCGCCAATTTGCGCAACGAACTCTGGCCAGCGGTGGTCAGCGCATCGCAACCGCAGCCGTTTGGGAGGGGGCCGAGCCCGAGATCGGTTTGGTCCCAGTAGATGAAATTTCGATTTTGCTGCCTGTGTTGGCCGACACCGAAGTTGAGGCCGAAGTGATCTATACTGGCCCGATTCAGGCCCCTATCACTGCGGGTACACCGTTGGCACAACTGGTTTTCCAGCCCGAAGGCCTGCCCCAACAACGTTTTGA
>JABITU010000334.1 GCA_018668195.1 Tateyamaria sp.
CTCGGCGGACAGGCCATTCTAGTCACTGGCAGCATCGACCCAGCATTACTGACAGACGGACCATCCTACGGTGGCGTGCTTTGGTGGGGAGATGCACAAGTAACCCGAGCCATCGATACAGCGTTGGCTCAACGTACTGGACCGATCTTACCGCTCATCACGGGGCAGCCCGATGTTGGACATGCCCTTGAAGAACGCCACATCTGTATCGACACCACAGCATCAGGCGGCAACGCTGCATTGCTGGGAGAAGTCAGTTAACACCTTGACGACATCCCGCCAAAGCCTCAGCCTGGCGGGATGTTACCTATTCGCGATCATAATCCGTCGGGGCGTTTGCCTTTTATCACCTACATGCTCATCGCGGCTAATATTGGGATATTCCTAAGCTATGCTGGGGCCTTTTCCGATATCCCGACAATCAACCACATCTACCTAACTTGGGGGATGGTCCCCGAAAGGATCAACGCAGGCGAAGGATACTTTACGTTATTTTCATCGATGTTCTTGCACGGCGGCTGGATGCATCTTGCTGGCAACATGCTCTTCCTTTGGATTTTTGGCGATAATATCGAAGATAAAATGGGACACTTGCCCTACCTTGGATTCTACCTCCTCACAGGAATCGCCGCTGGCCTTATCCACTATATCTCAGCGCCCCTTTCGGGCGTACCGACAGTAGGTGCCTCAGGGGCCATCGCTGGCGTTATGGGCGGCTACCTCCTGCTCTACCCCAAAGCCAAAGTCGATATTCTATTGATTCTAATAGTCTTCTTCCGCATCTTCCCAATCCCCGCGTGGATTGTACTGATGATCTGGTTCGCCATGCAGTTCCTAGGCGGAATTGGATCCAACCCTGAAACAGGCGGCGTTGCCTACTGGGCACACGCTGGAGGCTTCATCGCAGGCCTTATCTGCGCCATTCCCACATGGATCAAATGCGGCGGAACAAAATTCTGGCATAGCAACAACTACCATCCACCCCACCCCGAAACCGTCTATACAAACAGCCGCATTCCAAGAGTTAAGCGCTAGCCCAAGCTTCATCTTGCCCAATAAACTCTGGGGCAGGCGCGCATCGCGCGGCGGGGGCAGCGCCCCAAACAAAAAAGGCCCCGCAAAATGCGAGGCCCCTAAAAATTTCTATATCAGTACTTACTGGCGCACAATTTTCGCGAGCTGTTCAAACAATGGCTCGTTTGCACAGATGATTTCACCATCTTCCACAATGTTACCGTTAGGGTTTAACGGCTCAACCAAACCACCCGCTTCACGCACGATCAACGATCCCGCAGCGAGGTCCCATGATTGCAAGCGACGCTCCCAATACCCATCATAACGACCTGCCGCCACATAAGCCAAATCTAGCGATGCAGCGCCCCAGCGACGCACCCCAGCAACGACTGGCATCAAGTGGGCCAGTTCGCGCAATGTCATTGGCAAATCAGAGCGGCCCGCAAATGGTATGCCCGTCGCAAAAACAGAATCGATCATCTTGTGACGACCAGACACGCGCATACGCGTGTCGTTCATCCAAGCGCCAGCACCTTTTTCAGCAACGAACATCTCGTCTTTCGCTGGGTCAAATACGACACCTGCAACGATTTGGCCCTTGTGCTCTAACGCAATAGAAACAGCCCAGTGTGGAAGGCCGTGTAAAAAGTTGGTGGTGCCATCAAGCGGGTCAACGATCCAGCGGCGTGTCGGATCGGCCCCGTCTTCCTCGCCACCCTCTTCAGCCAACCACCCGTAAGTCGGGCGCGCACCCATCAATTCCTCTTTAAGAACCTTCTCAGCGGCGATATCAGCCTTGCTGACAAAGTCACCAGCGCCCTTTCTGGAAACCTGAAGGTTTTCAACTTCGCGAAAGTCTTTGACCAAGGAACGGCCGGCCTTACGGGCGGCTTTAATCATGATATTAAGGTTTGCGCTGCCGATCATGGCGGGTACTCCAGTGAGGATTAAGCCCGCGCTATACGCCCTACATTGGCACTTGCCAAGAGGGAAGCGCGGTGAACGCCACCTGAAAAGGTTGGCTAAGGTGGGTCTTTCGAACGACCACATAACTGAGATGAGTTATTTGAGCATCTAAACTACCTTTACATTGCAGGTTTCGTCGCGTCGTATCACCTGCATGAGTGCATCATTTCCCCTTATCTTCTTCGTTTTTGTTGGGTTGTTTTCGCCCGGTCCAAATGTCGTGATGCTGACGGCCTCTGGTGCGCGTTTTGGCTTTCACGCGACACTGCCACATCTACTGGGCGTGCCAATCGGAACGGGACTGCTGGGTGCAATCAGTGGTCTAGGTTTAGGGACTATTCTACTCGCCGTGCCAACCTTGAAGTTCACCTGTCAGGTCATTGCGGCACTATGGATTTTATGGCTGGCTATTCGAACGGCCCAAGCAGGACGCGTCGCCAAATCCGACGATCGTGGTCGCCCCTTTCGCTTTCACGAGGCGATCATGTTTCAGGCGATCAACCCAAAGGTTTGGGCCGTCGCCCTTGCTGCATCTGCCGGCTTTGATATCGGCCTATCTACACCGCTTGAAGCTTTGCGATTGTTTATCGCTTTCAGCACCATAAACTTGTTCGTTTGTTTGTTTTGGACAAGCATTGGCCATGTGCTGTCATCATCCCTCAACAACCCGAAAATTTGGCGCATCTTTATGACAACAATGGCAACCCTCATGGCGGCGACAGTGGTTATGATATTCGTCTAAGCATCCTGAAGTTTGCGTGCTTCAATTCGGGCTAATTCAATCAAGCGCTGCATATACGGCTTGTCGCGTTCTTCGCTGCGGATCGCGGCGTAGAGGCGACGGGTTAGCCCATTCTTGGTCAAAGGTCGCGTCACATAATCAGAACTGTATTTAACCTCGCGCACGACCCAATCTGGCAGCACCGAAACGCCCCGATTGGATGCGACCAATAGCAAAATCACTGCCGTGAGCTCCGCTTGACGGACTGCTGCAGGTTCAACCTTGGCTGGGATCAAAAGTTGCCTAAAAATATCAAGCCGAGACCGTTCAACTGGGTAAGTTATGAGTGTCTCCC
>JABITU010000335.1 GCA_018668195.1 Tateyamaria sp.
CCCCGCGCATGTGCGCGCCCCCGGAGTTTAATTGGCAAGATGAAGAGGGATCATTGGCACTTTATAGTGTTCTATAAACCATCTGAAACATTGCGTATTTTCTAACGCTCTGAAATCGTTGATTTCAGTGAGAGTTAGGTGATTCAAGTTTTTCGCGTAACGCTCTAATCCTTGCTGGGGATCATGCGGCCCGTCAGGTGATCGGTGCCCCGTGCGTCGGCCAGCGCTACCTGTTTTTGCCGTTCGCGAAATCGGGCTTTGTCGCGTTCTGATGTTTCTGCGGCGCAGTGATGGCAACTGACACCTGCTTCGAATTCAGGTCTGTCGCGATCTGTGGGCAGAATGGGCCGGCGGCAGGCGTAACACATAAGGTGTGGCCCGACTTTCAGTCCATGCCCGACACTGACGCGTCCATCAAAAACAAAGCACTCACCCTGCCAAGTGCTGTCTGACTGAGGGACATCTTCGAGATACTTCAGGATACCACCCTTGAGATGATAGACATCCTGTACACCTTGACCGAGCAGATAGTTTGTCGACTTCTCGCAGCGGATGCCACCCGTGCAGAACATCGCAATCTTCTTGTTGTCGAACCGGTGTTTGTTGGCTTCCCACCAGGCGGGGAATTCTCCGAAGCTTTGCGTGCTAGGGTCGATCGCCCCGTCAAAGGTGCCGATGGCAACTTCGTAGTCGTTGCGGGTGTCGATGACCGCGACATCATCGCGGTTTATCAAGTCGTTCCAGTCCGTGGCGGCCACATAGTTGCCAGTACGGGCTGCCGGATCGACGTCGGGCTGGCCCATAGTAACGATCTCACGTTTGAGCCGGACCTTCATCTTGCCGAATGGGGGTGTTGGGCTGGCGCTTTCTTTCCACTCCAGATCAGCACAGCCGGGTAAGGCGCGGATATGTGAAATAACAGCGGCAACGCCCACGCCGCTGCCGGCGATGGTGCCGTTTATTCCCTCAGGGGCAAGCAGAAGCGACCCGGTGACACCATGCGCGCACGCAGTTTTTGCCAACGGCCCCTTGAGGGCGGCGGGATCGGCAAACCTTGTAAAGTGATATAGAGCAGCAATCATGTACATAGTGGGCAATTAGGGCATCAAGCCACAGGCTTGCAAGAGGCATACCGGGTTGATCCGCTCAGCGGCCTAGGCAAAAAGAGCCTGAGGCCCCCATGCTGCTAACGTCCAATAAGGAGAGATACTGATGCCAGCCCTGATCGTAATCGACGTACAAAATGATTTCTGTCCCGGTGGTGCGCTGGCCGTGCCCGGAGGCGGTGAGATTGTTGACGGAATCAATGAAATGATGGAGGGCGTGGATGCAGTTATCTTGACCCAGGATTGGCATCCAGCGGGGCATTCATCTTTTGCATCAGCACATGCCGGGTGCGCACATTATGATGTGACTGAAATGCCCTATGGATCGCAGGTACTGTGGCCTGATCATTGCATTCAGGGTACGCAAGGCGCCGCGTTTTATTCGAGCTTGAAAACAGACCGGGCCGATATGATCGTGCGAAAAGGTTTTCGGCCAGATATAGATAGCTATTCCGCCTTCTTTGAGAATGATCATAAAACCCCTACCGGGCTGGAAGGCTACCTGCGAACCCGTGGAATTTCACAGCTGTTGATGGTTGGGCTTGCTACGGATTTCTGCGTGAATTTTTCAGCGGTTGATGCCGCGAGGCTGGGTTTTCACGTCACCGTACGAATGGATCTATGTCGTGCGATCGACCTTGATGGATCACTGAAAGCAGCACGGGATGGAATGACTGCTGCAGGTGTTATTTTGGAGGCGTGATTCGACACCGATCGCTGTGATGCTCCGGTACTGCGTCTGGTTCTGCTTATGGTGATCGCCAGCGGTAGAACTTTGCTTTGCAATGGATTGCCGCCAAAGACCGGGTTGGTTTTGACCAACTGCCTTGAAGCCCTATGGCAACCTCTGGCACAAGGTCACCAAGTAAGCCAAGGAACCGCCACATGGTCGACATCGCCACACGCGTCTGGAACCACAAATGGAAGATCGATCCGATTGTCCGGTCCCTGATCGACACCGACTTTTACAAGTTGTTGATGTGCCAGTCAGTTTTCCGCAACAAGCCGGATACGCAGGTGACCTTCAGCCTGATTAACCGATCCAAACATGTCCCGCTTGCCGATCTGATCGATGAAGGTGAGCTGCGCGAGCAGCTTGATCACATCCGATCCCTGTCGTTGAGCCGCGGTGAAAGTACTTGGATGCGGGGCAATACATTTTATGGCAAGCGGCAGATGTTCACACCCGAGTTTCTGGACTGGTTCGAAGCCCTTCGGCTGCCTGCCTACCACCTCGAACGGCGTGGCGATCAGTACGAGCTGACCTTTGAGGGATCATGGCCCGAGGTCATGTTGTGGGAAATCCCTGCGCTGGCTGTTTTGATGGAGCTACGGAGCAGGGCTGTTCTTAACGGAATGAGAAGGTTCGAGCTTCAGGTGCTTTATGCGCGTGCGATGACGAAGCTTTGGGAAAAAATTGAAAAATTGCGCGAATTGGACGGATTACGAGTTGCTGATTTTGGCACGCGGCGCAGGCATTCATTTCTTTGGCAAGATTGGGCTGTGCAGGCCATGTACGAAGGCTTGGGCGAAAAATTTGTTGGTACGTCAAATTGCCTAATCGCCAAAAACCGTGATCTGGAAGCGATCGGAACGAATGCCCATGAATTGCCCATGGTATATTCTGCGTTGGCGCCAGATGATGCGGCACTGGCGCAAGCCCCTTACGATGTATTGAGTGACTGGCAGGAAGAGCATGATGGTAATCTACGCATTATTTTGCCCGATACTTTTGGTACAGAAGGATTTTTGAAAAACGCGCCGGATTGGTTGGCTGGCTGGACAGGGATCAGGGTCGACAGCGGCGATCCGGCGTCCGCTGCGGAAACAGCAATAGACTGGTGGCGGTCGCGCGGAGAAGACCCCACACAAAAGCTAGTGATCTTTTCTGATGGATTGGATGCTGCAAAGATTGAAGAACTTCACAATCAGTTTAAGGGCCGGGTGCGCGCAAGCTTTGGTTGGGGCACGATGTTGACCAATGATTTCACCGGTCTGACAGAGGCTGACGCGCTTGCGCCGTTTTCGCTGGTCTGCAAAGCGGTCAGTGCAAATGGGCGCCCAACGGTCAAACTGTCGGACAACCCAAACAAAGCTATGGGACTTGTGAGAGAAATCGAACGGTATAAGCGCGTGTTCCGTGTCGGTGATCAAAAAGCAATCAAGGTCGTTGTGTGAAACACTTCAGTTTTGGCGTGTTGCGCGCAAACCGCGTTCGCGCCAAATGATAAGCAAGCCACCGAGCGCAATCAGGAACGCGCCGGGAAACAGTGCATCCCACGGAGCTTCACCAAAAAATAACCAGCCTAGGCCAAAGGCCAGTGGAATGCCAAAGTAACTGAATGGGGCAAGGTTGCTTTGTTCGGTCATGCGGTAGCTGACCACGAGGAACAGAACAGCAGTGCCGCCAAACCCGCCCATAGCTATAATCCAAGCCATGTCTGCACTGCTTTGGACCGGGGTAAAGCCGCCCAGTAACAATGCGAGGACCAGTGCGCCACAGGCGGCGGCAACGGATGAATAAAGGCTGACGAGCGGGCTAGGAACATCGTCGTCAATAAGTCGTGCAGTGACACCAACCAATGCATAACAGCTTGCAGCGCCCAGTGGCAGGAGTGCATCAAGCGAAAACGTATCTGACCCCGGTTGCATCACAAAGATAACACCCACAAATCCGACCATGACCGCGCTCCAGCGCACCCACCCTACATGCTCTCTGAGTAAAGGGACGGCCAGCGCGGTCATGAACAAAGCATTTGCGTAGGTGATAGTTGATGCGGTCGCAAACTCCATCCGACCAAGCGACATATAGAAGAAAAGCTGTGCAAATGTGACGATGAAGCCGCGCATTAAGCCCAGCTTCCACTGCCGTATCCGCAAAGTGCGGCCCGTTGCATGCCAACTTCGCGCTGCGGCCAATGCGATAATGGACGGGATAAGGCCAAAAAGGTTGCGCCACGCAGAAAGCTCGGCGGCCGAATAGGTTTCCGACAGGTGTTTGATCACCAACCCCATCGCATCAAAAAGGGTTAGCGCAACAAGGCTCAGAATAATTGCAAGTCCGGTTCGATCAGTTGGGCGCATGGTATCCTGTGGCTGGAAACGAGGGTGGGTAATGCGGGTACTTTACGAGCTTTGGCACCGCTGTCATCTGCAATCAAACCCGCAAGTCAAAGGGATCCTCCGTAATGCTCAATCGTCAGGGTTCACGCGGCCACGCATGGTTTTGACCTCGCCGCGCACTTTCTTGGCCTTTAGGCGACGTTTCTTGGAGCCCAGCGTTGGCCTGGTCGCGATCCTCCGTTTGGGCGCCACAAGTGCCTTTCGTATCAACTCTGTCAGGCGTTCGCGTGCAAGGTCTCGATTGCGGACCTGACTGCGGGTCTCCTCACATTGGATCACCAAAGTACCTTCCAGCGTCCACCGTCGACCAGCAAGTCGCTTGAGCCGGGATTTGACGGGCCCGGGCAAGCTGGGAGAGCGAGCTGCCTCGAACCGTAATTCTACGGCAGAGGACACCTTGTTCACATTCTGCCCGCCTGGCCCAGATGAGCGTATAAATTGCTCGCTCAACTCCCAGTCTTGAATGGTGATATCATCATTGATCCACAGCATAAGTGATGTTCGCTAAATTTTGGCGGGAAGAATGGTTATTTGGGTTCTTCGCTGCGCGATGGTACGTTCAAGTTCCATCAAAAAGGGCCGCACGTTGCGGTGCGGCCCAATCGAATGGTTTACGGAGGTTGTGTCGGTTAGGTCAACCGACCAACTTGGCGGTCTGCGCCGCGCGGGGCTGCCCTAGCAGGCGACCTCCAAAGTTGTTCCGACACCTCTCTCCAATACCGTTCTTGACACTGGATCACCTCCTTTTCATTTGTTGAACTCGAATGAATGTTGGCACAGCCACATCAAAAGTCAACGCATTTAGGCTGCTCGGATTACTTTTCCCGTTAGAAAGCGGAAAGGTGCTAAGGCAATCAACGCCAATGTCAGCTTAACTGCCCAATCTGCGATGGCCAGTGATACCCAAAGCGGGGCTATCGGGCCAATCCCAAGGATCGGCAAGACTTCTCCGGCCCAAGATACGTCGTTGGATGGCTCAAGGAACGTCAGCGCGCCGGAAAATGCGATGGAAAAGAACAGCGCGGTGTCAATCGAACTGCCGATGATGGTCGATACCAACGGCGCTTTCCACCACGTTTCGCGGCGCAATGCCGAAAAGATACCAACGTCAAGCAATTGTGCCGTCAGGAACGCAAGGCCCGAGCCGATTGCAATGCGAAAAGTCACGATTGGCCCAAATTCGCCTATGATCTGTGTGCCCACAAGTGAACAGAAAACGCCCACGACAAAGCCCACCAGCACAACAGTACGTGCCGGGCCCGCGCCATAGACGCGGTTCATTATATCCGTGACCAAAAAGGCGAGCGGATAGGTAAAAGCCCCCCATGTCAGCCAGTTTCCAAACAGGAATTGTACGAGGATGTTCGAGGCCACAACGATGATGGCCATGGCAATGATGCCAGGAAGGTGTGCGCGTGTCATATTATAATGCCCGTTTTTCCAAGGTTGCGGCGACTTGATCCTATCATGGGATGCGCTCCTCTTAGTCATAGCGCGCGCCGCCTGCAAGCGTTTCCGTCAGCGCATATTCCACCATTTCCGTGCGTTGAATAGCCAAGAAATTGTTGTCAGAGACGAGGGTGAGGCATGTGGCCCCGCTGTGTGACTGCCATACAGCCAACCCTTCTAGATTGTCATGCAAGCGCGGCCCTGTGGTCAACAGCGTTTCAACTTCTGCGTTGGCATTTTCGAGTTTAATGCGCCGAATGCGGCTGCGAAACCCCAGCAAGAAAAAGGCCCGCTCAAGGATATAAAGCCGCCCCTCTGGTCCGATATCCGCCCCCGCGGGCAGAAAGGGACCACGCCGGGGCAAGAGGCCAATGATCTGCCAG
>JABITU010000336.1 GCA_018668195.1 Tateyamaria sp.
CTTTATGTTGATGGAACCATCTGAAATGAAAGGCCTGACTGCCATAAGACGCAGTAAGTTGAAATTCCTCTTCCCCGAGACATGATATCGTGAAATCACCAATCAGCCTGCCCTTGGGGCTCAGCATCGGGCTTAGTGCCACGCGCCCCATTTGCGGCACTCGACCGGCCATTATCCTGTCGAGCCACGCCCGAGCGCGTGGGCCTGTGACCAAATATTTTCCGAAATTGTGAACTTCATTGATCCCCACGGCGTTTCGGACCCCAGAAACTTCGCGGGCAATTGCGCCAAAAGCGTCAGAGCGGCGAAAGGACGGAGACTCATAGCCGGGCTCACCGGCTTGTGCGAAGTAGTTCACCACCTCAAGACCAAATTGCTGGCCCCATACGGCGCCCATATTCGAAAAAATGTTATACATAGGTGTCGTGCGGTTTGGGCGCGCAGCTGGAAGTTCTTCGTTGGGATAGGAAACTGAGAACCTTTTTTGATAGTTTTCAATGACTTTTGGCAAGGTATACCCCGGCGTGATCCAATCGCCAAAACGCGCGACATCCATTGCAAACGTGTCGCGCTCGGTCTCGCCTTCCACCATCCACTGCGCTAACATCAGGCCAACGCCACCGCCTTGGCTAAAGCCTGCCATCACTCCGCAAGCGGACCAGTAGTTTCGCATACCCGGCACGGGGCCAACCAGCGGGTTGCCGTCAGGCGCAAAAGTGAAGGGGCCGTGAATCACGTTCTTGACACCGGCGCGCGCAAGCGCAGGAAATCTTTTATAAGCAAAAGCAACACTTTGCTCGATCTTTTCAAAGTCGTCTGGCAGCAGATCCTGGCCAAAGTTCCAGCTGGTGCCTCCCACGGCCCATGGGCGGCAAGCCTGTTCATAGAACCCGATGCACAGCCCTTTCCCTTCTTGTCGCAAATAACTTTCGCCTGCCGGGTCCATCACATGCGGATGCTCGATGCCGTCCTTGGCCATTTCTACAATCATGGGCACATCTTCGGTTACGATGTATTGGTGTTCCATCGGGTGCAATGGGAAATAGACACCTGCCATGGCGCCAACCTCGCGGGCCCATAATCCACCAGCGTTTACAATGTGTTCGGCATGGACGTTTCCTTTGTCAGTAACCACGTCCCATGTTCCGTCAGTCCGCTGATTGGTTTCACGAACCATTGTGTGTGTGTGAACTTGCGCACCGCCCATGCGGGCGGCACGGGCATAGGCATGAGTTGTGCCAGAGGGATCAAGGTGACCGTCTAGCGGGTCGTAGAGCGCACCAATGATGCCGTCGGTATTTGTTACAGGTGCCATTTTTCGGATCTCTTCAGGTCCAACGATTTCGGTGTCTAACCCCATGAAACGATGCTTGGCCCGCTCTGCCAGCAACATGTCAAACCGATCCTGATTGTCTGCCAGCGTCACGCCGCCGACATGGTGCAGACCGCACGACATTCCGGTTATTTCTTCTAGCTCCTTATAGAGCCCGATCGTATAGCCCTGCAGGGCTGCCATGTTGGTGTCCCCATTCAGAGTATGAAAGCCACCGGCAGCATGCCAGGTTGATCCGCTGGTCAGCTCGGAGCGTTCCAGCAGCATGACGTCAGACCAACCAAGTTTGGTCAGGTGATATAGAACGGATGCGCCAACGACGCCGCCGCCGATGACGGCCACTCGTGTAGTATCTTTCATGTTCCGACCTCTTGCTTGATGATTCATCGGCCCTTCGGGGAGAGTTTACTTGGCAAGATGAAGAGGATGAACGCGGAATAACGACTCAATGTGTCGCGAATGAAGTGCGGGCGCGGGATGTCCTGAAACGACGCGTGATGTCGCGCCTGAGCAATCCCCGGCATGTTCTTTGGCGCAGTGTGTGGAAAATGTAGATAATGACCAGGTTTATTCACATGCGCACGCACGCTCAGGCGGTTGTCATTGGTGGCGGTGTTATCGGCTGTTCCATCCTGTATCACCTTACAAAATTGGGCTGGACTGATGTTGTTCTGCTTGAAAGGGACGAGCTGACGAGCGGTTCAACCTGGCATGCAGCAGCAAATATACACGGGCTTCACGATAGCACGAATATCAGTCGTATTCAGCACTACACGATGGGTCTTTATAGGGAACTGGAGCAAGAAACGGGGCAGGGCTGTGGTGTATTTCAATCTGGCTCTCTCTATCTGGCGCAGACACGGGAACGGGTGCACCAGTTGCGCCTGCAAGCGGCCAAGGCCAAGCTTTATGACATGAACTTTCACGAGATCGATCGAGCCGAGGCCGAGCGGCTACATCCTTTGGTTGATTATGGTGGCGTGCGCTGCATTATGTGGGAACCAGAGGGTGGCAATGTTGATCCATCGGGTGTGACCAACGCTTATGCGGCTGGGGCGCGACAGAATGGTGCGGAAATCATTCGCTTTTGTCCGGTGACCGGGACAGAGCAACAGAGTGATGGCACATGGCGCGTTCGCACCACAAAGGGCGATATCGCGACGCCATGGGTCATCAATGCGGCTGGCCTGTGGGGGCGCGAAGTGGCTGCGATGGCTGGCATTGAATTGCCGCTGCAACCAACCGAGCACCAGTACTTTGTCACCGAAGCCATCGCTGAAATAGAGGCGTTTGACCGCCGTCTGCCGTCGGTTGCCGACAGGGATGGGGAATATTACCTGCGCCAAGAGGGCAAGGGCCTTTTGGTGGGTGCATATGAGAAAGATGTTCGGTTCTGGGCTGAAGATGGAACGCCGCCAGGCTTTGGCCATGAGCTTTTTGCAGATGACCTAGAGCGGATCGAAGAGAACATGATGCGCGCGATTGAGCGTGTACCGGTTGTAGGCCGCGCCGGCATCAAACGGGTCATAAACGGGCCTATGATCTGGTCACCGGACAGCAATGTGCTGTTTGGTCCGGTTCCGGAGCTCACTGGATATTTCTGTTGTAACGGCATCATACCGGGGTTTTCACAGTCTGGTGGTATGGGATTACTTGCGGCGCAGTGGATCATCGAGGGCGAGACGCACTACGATATGTTTGCGTGGGATATGGCGCGATTTGGTCACTGGACGGGCAAGGCATTTACCAAGGCGCGAGTGGGTGACCAATACGCAAACCGGTTCAAAATCCATTTCCCCAACGAGGAACGCGCAGCCGGGCGCCCTGTGCGCACGCGGCCCGTCTATGACGTGCAGCGCAAAATGGGCGCTGTCATGGGATTGAATTTTGGATGGGAACATCCGCTTTGGTTTGCGGATACACCCGGCGTTTCAGACACCAACGGGTTTACGCGGCAAAACTGGTGGGGGCCAGTGGGCGAAGAATGCAAGATGCTACGTGCGCGGGGCGGGATTATCGATATTTCTAACTTTGCCAAATATGTTTGCAAAGGCCCGGGGGCAGAAGATTGGTTGAATGCGCTGTTTGCCAATCGCATGCCGCAGCATGTGGGTCGGTCTTGTTTGACGCCGCTGATAGGCACGCGTGGCGGTATTGCTGGGGATTTCACTGTGACCAAGGTGGCGGAGGATGAGTTTTGGATCATTGGGTCGGGGATGGCCGAACGGTACCATCAGCGTTTCTTTGGTGCCGTCCCGTTACCTTCCGACACATCATTCAAAAGTCAAACGGATGAAATGTCTGGGTTTAACGTGGCAGGGCCAGATGCGAGATCACTGCTTCAACGTATGACAAACGCGTCGCTTGCCACAGAGGATTTTGCTTTTATGCGGTCAGCTCGGATCGAGCTGGCAGGGGTGCAGGTGCTGGCGTTGCGCGTGTCTTTCACAGGTGATCTAGGGTGGGAGCTGCATTGTGCCACCTGCGACCAAGTACGGCTTTACAAGGCTTTAATAGATGCGGGTGCGCCTATGGGCATTGGCCCGGTTGGCAGTCGGGCATTGATGAGCTTGAGGATTGAAAAGGGCTATGGCTCGTGGGGGCGCGAATACAGTCCCGAATACTGGCCGCAAGAGGTGGGCCTTGATCGTCTGATCAAGATGGATAAATCATTTCTGAACAAGGCTGCGGTTGAAAAGACGCTTGAGAAGTTGGCCCGCGAAACCTTGGTTATTTTACATCTTGACGAGGCTGATACGTTGGCGTCTGGAGCAGATGCGACAGGTGGCGAGCCGATCTTTCGTGACGGGATTGGAATTGGTCGCGTGACCTCGGGTGCCTATGGGTACACGGTTGGGATGAGTCTTGCGCTTGGGTACGTTACGGGGGTTGCGATCGGTGATCGGGTTGAAGTTATGGTGCTTGGAGAGCCACACAAGGCTACGATACTACCTGAGTCGCCTTTTGATCCAAGAGGGATCCGGCTGCGCGCCTGAGCATCATAAATCAAACAAAACTGTGCGGTTCATGCAGCCCTCGCGTTGTTGATACCTTTAATTTTAAATATCGTTATGCATTTTTCTACGTGCAATAGTGGTGTGCATGTTGCAATATGCGGTTGTATTTGATTTTTTTTACGAGTTAAGGTTGTATTTGTGTTCACTAGTTTTCCGAGTTGTGAAGTTCAAGTTTTGCTGTCGAACGGTGCGTACAGACATTTAAACTTACCAGACCTTCGCGGGCTTTTTGCTATCCGTGAGATGTGGTTGTTTTTTATTTTCGTGGTTGGGATATTGGCCACAGGTCATCCAATCACGTTGCCGCAGCTTGATGGCTTTGGTTTGCATTTGGCCTTTTGGGCATCATCTCTTTCGTTATATATCGTTTTGCTTGCACACTATTCAAAAACAGCATTCAACCTATGGCGATATTTTTTCAGCGGGCCAATGCCGTTGATAGTTCTTTCAGCGCCGCTTGTACTGATGGTGACCTATGTTAGCGCAGTAGGCCTCGCACTTTTATTTGAACCCGGTCAGGACCCGTTCAACGTCATGACTTGGCAGATGAATCTGAGAAATGTTCTGATTGCGCACGGGTTCGAGACCTTGGCACTTTTGTCTATGCCAGCGGCAAAACAGTCAGAGAAGAATGAAAAGACTATGGGTGCGCATGTGGTTTTGGCAGGGCAACGCATCGCTCTGGCGGAAATCCGGTTTGTTAAAGTGACTAAACACCACCTCGAAGTCCATTTGACAGATAACACGCTTAAATTACGCGAGCGGATGTCGGCCTTTATGGACCAGGTTGTACCGTCTGATGGAATACAGACTCACAGGTCCTATTGGGCAGCCGTACTTAGCGTGGAAGCGCTTGAGGGGGCCAGTTTGCACTTGCATAGCGGCACCGTCATACCCGTTGCACGCGGCCGCCTAGACGCCGTACGTATTTGGATTGAACAGGTTGCGAACAAAAAGGCGCAGTGAGGTAGACGGGCGTTTCAACGCAAAGCTTTGATCCGCAATGCAGTTATACGGTTTCCTTCACGTGTTGTGACTTCGAACCGAAAGTTGTGAAAGCTAAAGACTTGTCCGACTGTCGGTATCATCTGCGCTTCATGGATCACAAGGCCAGCGACGGTGTTTGCCTCATCGTCGGGCAGATTCCATTCCGTGGCACGGTTCAGATCGCGGATCGTCATTGCACCGTCCACAACATAAGTCCCGTCCTCACCACGTGTGACTGGATGCTCTGCGTCGGGGTCAAATTCGTCAGTGATCTCGCCCACGATCTCTTCGAGAATATCTTCAAGTGTGATTAATCCTTGCAAAGACCCATATTCATCCACAACGAGACCAAAATGACTGCGCATGCGCAAAAATTGGCGCATCTGTTCATCGAGCGTGGTCGTTTCAGGCACGAAGTAGGGTTGCATCGCAACCTCAGAGATATCGAATGTTTTCAGCGCATCAGGCGCGCCACCGGGGCCAGAGATGGCCTTATATGTCGCACGAAGCAGGTCCTTGGCATGGATCACGCCTGTAATGTTTTCAGGCTCGTCGCGATACACAGGCAGACGGGTATGATTGGATTTCAAACACTGTTCCAGAATTGCTTCGGGATCGTCATCAGCATTGATCATTTCGATTCCTGAGCGGTGCAGCATGATTTCTTCGACAGTACGATCGCCCAAATCGAGTGCGCCCAATATCCGGTCGCGATCTTCCTTTTCAACAACGCCTTCTGAGTGACCCAATTGTAAAGCGCCGGCAATTTCCTCTCGTACGGCCATGATTTGGCTGTCTGGGTCGATCCGAACTCCAAAAATCTGCAACACTCCGCGCACCAGCACCCGTACGGCCGAAACGATGGGTGAAAAAACCCGGACGACTATCGAAATGGGCCGTGATACCCGCGACGCTGCCTTTTCCGCATTGGTGATTGCATAGGTCTTGGGCAGCACTTCGGCAAAGATCAGAACCAAAAGCGTCATTACTAGAGTTGCCAGTGCTACTCCCGACTCGCCGAACGCTTGCGTGAACAAGGCTGTGGCCAGTGACGTCGCTAGGATGTTGACCAAGTTATTGCCCAGCAGGACCGATCCGATCAGTCGTTCGGTATCATCCGTTATATCCAACGCGCGCTGCGCTCCGCGGGATCCCTTGTCGGCTTGACTGCGTAACTTCCCCCGTGAGGCTGCAGTGAGCGCTGTTTCAGACCCTGAGAAAAAGCCAGACAAGATCAATAGCAGCAAGATGGCACCGGAGGTCATCCAAAAAGCTGTGTCCATTGATGAAGTCAGGTCTTCCATACGTCTTAATCCTTCTCTACCCAGCGTTATGAAGGTGGAGCGCTGCGCAATCAAGGGAAGGCGCAGCGAAGTGGCTCAGTCAGGTAAGCAAAGTGGCATGGACGAGCAGCGCTTTAGCGCGTTTATCGAAAATATCTGAAACGTCAAGCATCACTTATTGCTCTGAAATATATCACTAAACCCAGCATCTATTGCTTCAAGTTTTTCTTCTAACGGTCTAGCTTTCATCTGTCACCGGCTTGATTGTTGATTTTCGCGCGTTGTGTGCGAGCGGATGATGATCAAGCACCAGTTTGGTCAGGTGTTCATCGACCACGTGGGTATAGATTTCAGTGGTGACTATATCGGCGTGGCCCAACATTGTCTGAATTGACCTCAAGTCTGCTCCGCGTGCCAGCAGATGTGTGGCAAAAGCATGTCGCAAGGTATGTGGTGTAACTTTGGCAGGCGACACGCTGCCATGGACAGCGAGTGCTTTGATTCGGGTATAAAACCAGTGGCGCGTCAAATGCCCGGACGTCCCGCGTGACGGAAACAAAAAGGGCGATGGTGCATGCCCGTTTTGTACGCGGGTTTCCTGCAGTGCATCCCTTTGCCTGATCCATGCGGCTAGGGCGGTTTTGGCGGGGGGCGATAATGGTACCATTCGTTCCTTGCCGCCTTTGCCCAAGATCAGCAGCATTTGCGGATTGCCGCGCGTGGCTGACACAAGCAGGCTCATCAGTTCGCTTACCCTCATACCCGTTGCGTAAAGCAACTCCATCAGACAAGTATCGCGCAACTTGTCTTGGGGCATGCGCGCCATTTTGCGTGCCGCGGCAAGCAATCGGTCAACGTCTGTTTCGTCCAAAGTATGAGGCAGTCTTTTAGGCTGGCTTGGGCTACCAACTTGAATGGCAGGGTTATCGGATCGCCAGCCTTCATCAAATGCGAACCGATAAAGTTGTTTGATCGCCGATAATCGTCGGGCGCGCGTAGCAGATGAAAGCCCCTGTGCGTCGCAGTGGATCAGATACTCCTCAACATCAGTTTGTGTCGCGTTTTCAAAATTACGCCCGCGACCGATCAGCCAGCCGTGGATATCCTTGAGATCACGGCCATAGGCCAAAAGCGTGTTTCGGGCGGCGCCAAGTTCGGCGGCCTGTGCATCCAGAAAAGTAGCAATCCAGATATCACTCACGATAGTTTTCCCAGTAAAAGGACCTGTAGGCTGACGCGGCGCGCCACGTCTTCAAATCCGAGCGCACGTAAAGTGGCCAGACCTGTGACCAACTGGTTGATGTCGCCCTTGCCTCCGGCGTCGGTCAAAGCCAGCGTGTTCAATAAGGCGTGACCCAAAGCGCCAGATTGTGCCAACGTGACAAGGTCAGGGTCTGGCGGTGCTGTAACGAATGCCGCAATCACGGCTTGCGCAACACCTTGGGCTTGTAAACCGTGGTGAATTTTACCTGCGGCAACGGCAGCCAGAACCGGCCGTTGTTGTGCCCGTGAGGGAAAGACTTGTGCTGCGCTTTGATAGCGGTTGGACACCAAGATAACTTTGAACGCGATGTCTTGTGCAGCGCCGCTTAGCGCCAAGGCGCTAAGATCTTTTGCAAAGAGGTTGGCAAAGGGCACGGCGAGCCGAGCTGTACGCATGGTGCGCCAAACCGCCGGAAGGGACTTGGACAAAGCGGTCGTGTCCCGTGTACGCAGATCGGTTTCGAATTGTTGCAGGGCTGCAATTCTGTCCCACACCCCACCAGAGGCTGCTGGTTGGCGTTGAGTATAAAGCCCCAACAGGCGATTGTCGGGAACAGCACCACTGCGCGCGAGGCGTTCAGCAGCCTCCACTTGCGCTTTCCAACCGGCTGTATCGGCTAGATCGGCGTTGGCATAGACCAGCGGCCAGATACGTGCGGGGATCGGCGTTCCGATAGCATCATACAGCCGAAACATCAAAGGATCTGGCTGTGCC
This sequence comes from Tateyamaria sp., assembly GCA_018668195.1. The sequence continues at coordinate 8,599 of JABITU010000336.1, forward strand.
GGCACTGGCAACGCGGGGTCCCCTTCGAACAGTTCGACATCTAGAAACCGCGCCAGAGCGTCCGCAGTTAAGGCTGGAATGAGATCCAGCGCGCTTGCCGTGTCGAGAACAAGTGCGGCTTTATTCCAGTCACCGTTCCGTGCCAAACAAAAGACGATATGCGCATGGCTTGGGGCAATACTCGGCTGAATTTGCATCATGTTGCAGGCACGGGCTTCGGTGCCCGCGAGCAAACTCATGTCTATATAGCGGGCAAAGTGTTCTGGCGTTTCGTTTGGGCCAGTTTGTTCTATCAGTGCAAGCGCGGGATCAAGCGCACCCAGCTTTATCAATGCAGTAATCCGGGCCATATCAAAAGCGTCTGCTTCTTTGCGCGGGGGGGCGGCTTCAGCCAGTAGAAGTTTGTAATACAAGGATTGAAGCGCGGGCAGACGAAGCGTGGGCATCGCTGCAACCTGAGCAGCTAGCACTTGGCCCGAACTTGTCGTCCATAAATTGTCGGGCAAGCCGGTAACGGTTGAGGGGGCCAATCCGACCCGCCGGGCCGCAGAGGTTTTAAGCGGTTCAACAGAAACGCGGGGCACAGTTCCGTTGTCGGTAACATCAGGTTCTGGTGGTCGATCTGAACCCGTGGTCGCGGAATTCTGCGCGTCTAGCCAATCGATTACGTTTAGCGGTTGCCCAATCGGTTCGTTCTGTGC
>JABITU010000337.1 GCA_018668195.1 Tateyamaria sp.
GTCGTTATATATGTCGGAAAACGGCTCGGGGTTTGTTTCAAATTCCGCTCATCCCATAGGGTGACGGTAGCCTGCGGAATAGGCGCCCGTCAGATGATGTTCCAACTGGCGTTCGATATCGCCCAACAGTGATGATGCGCCAAAGCGGAAAAGATCGGGCTGTAACCATCTGTCGCCTAACTCTTCTTTGATCAGAGATAGATAGACCAGTGAGTCCTTTGCCTTTGAGATGCCGCCTGCGGGCTTGTATCCCACGCGGTACCCGGCCCGTTCAAAATAATCACGGATGGCTCGGATCATCACAAGTGTCACGGGTAATGTTGCATTGACGCTTTCCTTGCCGGTCGAGGTCTTGATGAAATCTGCACCTGCCATCATGCAAACCACCGAGGCGCGTCCAACATTGCGGAGGCTTCCAAGCTCGCCAGTGGCGAGGATCGCTTTTACATGCGCGTCGCCACAGGCCTCTCGCATTTCAGCTATCTCGTCATAGAGCGCCTGCCAGTTGCCCTCAAGAACATGCCGTCGCGAAATGACGATATCGATTTCCTTGGCACCCGCAGCAACGCTTTCGCGGGTTTCCTGAATGCGGAGGTGAAACGGGGACAGCCCGGCCGGAAACCCGGTAGAGACGGCGGCAACTGGTATACCTGATCCTTGCAATGCGGCCACTGCTGCGGGCACCATCTCATGGTAGACACAGACCGCACCGGTTGTCAGTCCCGTTATCCCCAGTTCAGCCAAAAGGTCAGCGCGCACCGGTTGGCGGGCTTTAGCGCAAATGCGGGCAACGCGACGCTCGGTGTCATCGCCAGACAATGTTGTCAGGTCGATGCAAGAGACGGCGCGCAGCAGCCAAGCTGCCTGATGATTTTTCTTGATGGATCGCCGACCCGGCAAACTTGCGCAGCGGCGTTCGATGGCTGATGTGTTAGCACGCACCGATCGCACCCAGTCCATATCTAGCGGCAATCCCGGATTGCGCGGTTCCGTCACTTGAGGAAGGTGATGCTGAGAAGTTATTTTGGCATTTATTTCGATTTTGGCGTCGCTCTTCATGGATCTGACCTTTGGGTATTGGCAGATATATGTGGTGGCATGGGGTTCTGCATTTGGCAAGCGGTGCCAGCACGACAGATTTGTGAGATCTTTGTATTATTGCTTCGATCGCCACCGTGTTTTGGATCATCGCGCCCACATCGTCGGTTCGATCCAGTACCGGGACTAGGTGCTGTAAGGCGATATTTGGTTTCGTGTCCGGGACAGCTGCTGCCATGTGAGCCGTGAACAGGGCGCGGCTATCATCCGTGGTCTGCTTTTGTCTGACCGTTTCCACATGTTCGTGTCAGTTCCGCTAGGGCTGGTGGTTAGCGATCTGGTGCGGCGGATGAAACCGGTCTTCTCACAAGGTTCAGCGCGAGTTTCCACAGCTTATGAAACATTGCTGAGGCCTTGGGTCCGCGTTGACGACCTGCGGGGCCATCAGAGAAGGTACCCTACTAGAGTTCTTATAGCAGCATATAGCAAACCCTACCGGCGTAAGCCGGTAGGTGGCTTAGCTCCCGCGATAGGTTGAATAACCATAAGGGGACAACAAAAGCGGCACATGATAGTGTGCAGAGGCGTCGCTGATACCAAATCGAATGGGAATCTGATCGAGGAACTTGACCGTATCCGGGTTCTGATCGTGCGCATCGATGTAGTCACCACAAAAGAATACCAGTTCATAGCTGCCTGTTGTCATTTCGCCCTTCGGTAACATCGGTGCGTCAGTACGCCCATCCGCATTAGTTTCCGCCTCGGCGACTTTTTCGCGCGAATCGTCATTCAGGCGGAACAGTGCAATCTTGATCCCTGCTGCGGGTACGCCGCGTGCTGTATCAAGCACGTGGGTTGTCAGATATCCTGTGGTCATTGTATCCCCTTTCTGCGTGATGCAAGTTGCGCATAAACAAATCCCAAGAGCAAAGCACTGTCCATGGTTCAAATGCCTCCTCGTTACCCGCGCGACTTTCACGGCCATGGTGCCGCCCGCCCTGATGCGAACTGGCCCGGGGGCGCACGGATCGCTGTGTCCTTTGTTGTCAATTATGAAGAGGGTGGTGAAAACTGCCTGTTGCATGGGGATGCAGCTTCAGAGGCGTTTCTGTCAGAGATTGTAGGCGCGGCGGCCTGGCCTGATCAGCGTCACTGGAATATGGAAAGCATTTATGACTACGGCGCACGCGCTGGGTTCTGGCGGCTGCACCGTCTGTTTACCGGGGCACATGTGCCCGTGACGGTTTACGGCGTTGCCACCGCGCTGGCCCGCAGTCCCGCACAGTTGGCCGCAATGCAGCAGGCCAATTGGGAAATCGCCAGCCATGGGTTGAAATGGATCGATTACAAAGATCACTCTGAAGCAGATGAAGCGGCAGACATGGACGCCGCCATTGCGCTGCACACGCAGTTGACGGGTGAACGACCCCGGGGGTGGTACACGGGGCGGTGCTCGGAAAACACTGTGGCGCTGGCCGCGCAACGGGGGTTTGACTGGATAAGCGACACATATGATGACGATCTGCCCTATTGGGCAGAGATCGGTACGCGCGATCAACTGATTATTCCCTACACTCTGGATTGCAACGATATGCGATTTGCAACGCCGCAGGGCTTTAACAGTGGGGATCAGTTCTTTGCCTATCTGCGTGACACATTTGATGCGCTCTATGCCGAAGGCACCGAGGGAAGCCCCGCCATGATGTCGGTGGGTTTGCATTGTCGCCTGATCGGTCGACCGGGCCGCGTTCAGGCGCTGCGCCGCTTTGTGGAATATGTCCAATCGCACGAGGGGGTGTGGTGTGCACGCCGCCAAGATATCGCGGCACACTGGGCGGAACATCATCCGCATCAACGCCGCACACGTCCATCAGAGATGTCACGCGATGCATTCATCGCCCAATTCGGTGGCGTGTTCGAGCATTCCCCTTGGGTGGCAGAAGGGACCTGGGCGCTGGAGCTGGGCCGTGCACATGATACGGTCCAAGGGTTGCATTCGGCCATGTGCCGGGTCTTTCGTGCTGCTGCGCGAACAAAGCGCAATGACGTTGTCACGGCGCATCCGGACCTTGCCGGCAAACTCGCGGCGGCCAAACAGTTGACGAACGAAAGCACTGCCGAACAGGCGAGTGCGGGGCTTGATGCGCTGACCGGCGAAGAACGCGCACAGTTTCAAACCATGAATGCCGCTTATATGGCCAAACACGATTTCCCTTTTATTATTGCGGTCCGCGAACACACAAAGGCTGGAATTCTCAAGGCATTCCAGCAACGTCTGGACAATGACACCGAAACCGAATTCGAAGAAGCATGTCGTCAGGTCGAAAGGATCGCGCGGCTGCGATTGGAGACACTGCTGTGAACACTTATGCTTTTCCACCCGGCGGGATGCCGGATCAATCGCAAGATCCCGGCGGCACGGCCGCGTTTACGGACGCCTATGCCGTCATTCCGGCCGAAACGCAGCGCGACATCGTCACCTCGTTCCTGCCAGAGTGGGAAAATGCACGCGCGTGGGTTCTTGCCCGTCCGTTGAGCGGTTTCGCCGAAACCTTTGCCCAATATGCGCTTGAGATCGCACCCAAAGGTGGCAGCAACGCGCCCGAGCCCGATAAGGATGCGCAGGCGGTCTTGTTCGTGGCGCATGGAACTGCACGACTGACCCTTGGGCAGGATGCCTTTGATCTGAAAGCTGGGGACTATGTCTACGTGCCCCCGGCAACACCTTGGACGCTGTGGAACCATGGGGATGTGCCTTGTGGCGTGCATTGGATCCGCAAACGTTACATGCCACGCCCTGGCGGAAATGTTCCAAAGCCTTTCGTGGTGCATGAAACCGATGTACCCCGTGTCGAGATGGCCCTGTCAAACGGGACATGGGCCACTCAGCGCTTTGCCGATCCTGCTGATCTTGACCATGATATGCACGTCAATATCGTGACCTTTCTGCCCGGTGGGCGCATTCCTTTTCCCGAGACGCATGTGATGGAACACGGGCTTTATGTCCTCGAAGGCACTGCGGAATATTTGCTCAATCGTGATTGGGTGAGCGTGGGGCCGGGTGACTTCATGTGGCTACGCGCGTTTTGTCCGCAGGCCTGTATTGCCACCGGTGATCAGCCGTTTCGTTATTTGCTTTACAAGGACGTGAACCGCCATGTCCCTTTGTAATGTGCGGTGCCAGCCGCTTTCGGCTGAGGCATTTGCACCATTCGGTGACGTATTGGATTGTAGCGGAGCACCCGACAAAATCATCAACGCGGGCCTGTGCGGGCGCTTTCATGATCGCGCAAAACTGGATTTCGGCGATGCGCGTGGCGGGATCAGTTTATTCAAGGCGACTCCGCGCAGTTTTCCCTACACTTTGGACCTAATGGAGCGACATCCAGAAGGCAGCCAGGCCTTTGTGCCGATGTCCGAGCACCCCTTTCTTGTTACCGTCGCACTGGACGAAAATGGCCGTCCTGGAACACCTCTGGCCTTTCTCACTGCTTCTGGTCAGGGCATCAATCTACACCGTAATGTTTGGCACGGAGTGCTCACCCCACTTGAGCTTCCCGGGCTGTTTGCCGTGGTAGACCGGATTGGTGAAACCCCAAATCTTGAAGAATTTTTGCTAAATCCACCGTATATTGTGATACAATAGGATATGTAGCCACAAAAGATGGCGCAAAAAAGGGACAAGATCGATGACTGATATGACATCTGGGGCGTTTTCTGACCCCAACAAGACACCACCCTTGCAAGAGGCGGTGCCACTGGGGCTGCAGCACGTACTGGCAATGTTTGCCTCAAATGTGACCCCTGCGATCATCGTGGCGGGCGCTGCGGGCCTTGCCTTTGGCGGGGCCGAGCAGGTGTACCTCATTCAGATGGCAATGCTGTTTGCTGGGATCGCAACACTGTTTCAAACTGTGGGCCTTGGCCCAATCGGTGCGCGATTGCCGATCATGCAAGGGACGAGCTTTGCTTTTGTCGGGGTTCTGGCAGGCGTGGCAGCGACCCAAGGTCTAAGCGTCGCGCTGACTGCCTGCCTGATTGGCGGAGCGATCCATTTTCTTCTTGGTGGCGTGATACAGCATCTGCGCTTTTTGTTTCCACCCTTGGTCACGGGCCTCGTGATCCTTGCCATTGGGCTTTATCTGATCCCGGTTGCGATCAAATACGCAGCTGGCGGAGCGGCAAGCTTTCAAATGGAGGCTGAAAGCTTTGGGTCGCTGATGCACTGGTCTGTTGCGCTATGCGTTGTGCTGGTTTCCCTGATCCTAAAGTTCTTTACCAAGGGAATTATAAGCAATGCAGCTATTCTCATTGGTCTGGTTGCAGGCTATGTGCTGGCTTTCGCCTTAGGCATGGTGAATTTCGGTGCCGTATCAAAAGCGGCTGTTTTTATGGTGCCACAGGCCTTTCCGTATGGGTTTGAATTCAGCCTTGGTGCTGTCATCGCCGTGACACTTGTCAGTATCGTATCGGCCATCGAAACGGTCGGAGATGCATCGGCTACCACCAAAGCTGGCGCAGGGCGTGAAGCTACGGATGCCGAAATTTCTGGGGCAACCTATGCTGACGGCCTTGGAACGGCTGTAGCAGCAGTGTTTGGTGGCCTTCCCAACACATCCTTTAGCCAGAATGTTGGCATTGTTGGCATGACGGGCATCATGAGCCGCCATGTCGTCACTATTGGTGCGCTGTTCCTGATTGTATGCGGGCTACTACCAAAAGTTGGCGCGATTATTGCATCTATGCCTTTGCCTGTCTTGGGGGGTGGTGTGATCGTGATGTTCGGTATGGTTGCGGCTGCGGGTCTAAATGTGTTGAGCGAGATCAACATGAATCGTCGCAACATGGTCATCATCGCGGTGTCGCTGGCTGTTGGTCTGGGTCTGAACCTTGTGCCTTCGGCGGTACAGTACCTGCCCGGTGTGGTTAAAACCCTCATGACAAGTGCAGTGGCGCCAACGGCGTTAGTTGCGATAGTGTTGAATCTGGTCCTTCCTGACGAGATTTGATAGGATTGATGCATCTGGCCATGTCCAAGGCATAGCCCCGGGCATGGTTCCTTATCCATATAATATATGATGTCAAAAGAAGCAGAACACTTGCTCTGCTTCTTTTTTCGTGTCCCAATATCCCAAACTAGGGAGAGCTGTGATGAAAGATGACAATTTCCTGCGGGCAAACAATGCGCGCCACTTGTGGCACCCAATGGGGCATCCTGGGGACGCTATGGCGCATGCCCCGACCATCATTACCGGGGCGCATGGTTCGGTTATCGAAGACATCGATGGCCACAAGGCCGTTGATGCGGTAGGTGGCTTGTGGTGTGTAAACCTTGGGTACTCTAATGATGTGGTCAAAGAGGCGATCGCAAAGCAGCTGTATGATCTGCCCTACTATTCGGCTTTTTCTGGCACTTCGAACCCGGCTGCAATTGAGGCGTCTTATGCTGTGCGTTCATTCTTTGATCCGGACGGAATGGCGCGCGTGTTTTTCACCTCGGGCGGTTCAGATGCTGTCGAGACCTGCTTACGTCTGGCGCGCCAGTATCACCGGCTGCGCGGTGAGCATGGGCGCACTAAGTTTTTGTCACTTAAAAAAGGCTATCACGGCACGCATTTCGGGGGTGCATCGGTCAACGGCAACAGCCGGTTTCGCACAGCTTACGAGCCGCTGCTGGCAGGTTGCTTTCATTTGCCCAGCCCCTATTCCTATCGCAATCCATTCAATGAGGTGGACCCCGCGACGCTCGCGCAGAATATTGCTGCCGCGATGGAAGATGAGATCCAGTTTCAGAGCCCCGGAAGCATTGCTGCTTTTATCATGGAGCCAATTCAGGGGGCTGGCGGTGTGATCGTGCCGCACGAGACCTTTATGCCGCTGATGCGCGAGATTTGCACGCGGCATGGGATTCTAATGATTGCGGATGAGGTTATCACCGGTTTTGGCCGCACAGGTGATTGGAGTGGCAGCCGTCACTGGAAGGTAGAACCCGATATGATCAGCTGCGCTAAGGGCATTACCTCTGGCTATTTCCCAGTTGGTGCTGCCCTGATGAGTGAGGCTGTTGCAGATGTTTTCGAAAAGTCGGATGCGGATGGCGGCATCTTTCACGGCTATACCTATTCTGCGCACCCGGTCGGTGCAGCGGCCGTGACTGCTTGCCTGTCCGAGACGATCCGACTGGATACAAGAGCCAATGCCGGCCTGCGCGGGGCGCAACTTTATGATGGGTGTATGGCACTCAAAGACAAATACGACATCATTGGCGATGTGCGCGGCGGGCACGGTCTGATGACTGGGGTTGAGCTTGTGAGTGATAAAGGGGCTAAAACGCCTATGGATTCGACTACGATGAAGCGTGTTCACGCTGCGGCCTATGATGCCGGGGTTATGGTGCGGGTTGGCGGCAACACGATAATGATGTCCCCGCCGCTCGTAATTACTGAGGCAGAGATCGATACGGTGTTAGCAGGAATTGAGGCAGGTTTGAACGCCGCCTAAATCGGGCACGACGGATTCTGGCACGAAAAACTGCCGAGATCGTGGTGCATTCTGTATCTAATTAACCTGCGATATTTTTTGAAAAACTTGCTAGCTCAAGGTGAACTATCGGCTGTCACAGCTTTATTGGCCTGTCTGAAGTTTCTGACTTGGATATCTCGTGTCAGTAGCCGTTTGTGACTATCGCACTTTCATTTCGCAATCGCCATAGTGTGCCGCAGCAATCTACCATTAGGTCTGAGTGCAGATAAAGTCCTCAATGTTGAAAAGGAACATGGATGGATTGGTGTTTTCATGGGTTTCCTTGCTACACTGCCCGTCTAGTCTGGGTACTGGATAAAAAGGGGCGTTGGCATGTATGATCTTGCTGCCATGGGTGCGTGGCTTGAATTTGGTGTGCGTTGGTTGCATGTGATCACAGCGATCGCTTGGATAGGGTCATCGTTCTACTTCATCGCACTTGACCTTGGATTGTACCGAGATCGTAAATTGCCCAGCGGGGCGGATGGCGAAGAGTGGCAGGTGCACGGTGGTGGTTTCTATCACATCCAGAAATACCTTGTTGCGCCAGAAAACATGCCAGACGGGCTGATTTGGCACAAATGGCAAAGCTATTGGACATGGATCAGTGGATTTGTCTTGTTGGTGTTGGTCTATTATCTTGGGGCTAAATTCTACTTGATTGACCCCAATGTCGTGGATCTTGCGATCTGGCAGGCGGTTGGCCTGTCACTGGCCTCGCTCGCATTTGGGTGGGTTGCCTATACGGTGCTTTGCAATGTCTTTGTAAACGCCAACCAGACTGTTTTGATGGTTGCCCTGTTTGTGGTTCTTGTTGCGATGGCGTGGTTTTATACTCATGTCTTCACGGGTCGTGCGGCACTGCTGCATCTGGGGGCGTTTACTGCGACGCTGATGTCGGGGAATGTATTTTTTGTCATTATCCCAAACCAAAAAATTGTTGTGGCCGATTTGATTGCTGGCCGAACGCCAGATGCCAAGTACGGCAAGATCGCGAAGCAGCGCTCGACCCACAACAACTACCTGACATTGCCGGTGATTTTTTTAATGCTCAGCAATCATTACCCACTAGCCTTTGCATCAGAATGGAACTGGGTCATTGCCAGCCTCGTATTTCTGATGGGGGTGACGATCCGGCATTGGTTCAACACCCATCATGGCCGTAAGGGCAATCCACACTGGACTTGGGCCGTGACGCTTTTGATCTTTATTGCGATTGTCTGGCTTAGTGTTGCCCCAGCAGCGCAGCGCGAAGCCGTCGTTATCACCCGGTTTGCCGAGGCCAAAGGATTCACGGATGTCCATGACATTGTATTGGGGCGATGCAGCATGTGCCATGCTGCCGAACCGGTTTGGAGCGGGCTGCTGTGGGCACCCAGAGGTGTGGCCCTTGAGACCGAGGCCGACCTGACCCGGCATGCCCGCGCGGTGTATCTGCAAGCAGGGATCAGCCACGCCATGCCGCCCGCCAACTTAAGCTATATGCAAGAGGACGAGCGTGCAGCAATTGTTGCGTGGTACCGCGCAGCCATCGGGGGATAGTTCATATCCGGCCTGCTCTTGGCCAGTCGAGCGTGGAATGTGACCAACGAGATATGGTAGGCGAGCAGACCTGCCAAACAGTCTGCAAGGCAGTGGTCGAATCGCCGTAACCTATGCTAGGTGTTGTGTCATGAATGTACATACGCCCAACATGAGGCCAGTGATCCGGCAGCTGGATGAAGCGTCGATCAACCGAATTGCCGCAGGCGAAGTGGTCGAGCGGCCTGCTTCAGCGGTCAAGGAACTGGTTGAGAACGCAATCGATGCAGGTGCACGGCGTATTGGCCTTGATGTGGCCGATGGGGGTAAAACGTTGATCCGGGTCACAGATGATGGTTGCGGGATTGCTGCGTCGGACTTGCCACTTGCTCTAAGCCGCCATGCGACTTCTAAGATCGACGGATCGGACCTGTTGAATATTCACACGTTCGGGTTTCGAGGCGAAGCCTTGCCAAGTCTTGGGGCCGTTGGGCGCTTGACCATCGCTAGCCGGGTCGCGGGAGAGGATGCCGCTGAAATTACAGTATCTGGGGGTGCTGTCAGTGCGGTGAAACCGGCGAGTTTGAACACAGGCACGCTGATAAATCTGCGCGATCTTTTTTATGCAACGCCCGCCAGACTGAAATTTTTACGCACGGACCGGGCCGAGGGGCAGGCCATAACTGATATCATCAAGCGGCTGGCCATGGCAGAGCCATACGTTCGGTTTGAACTGCGTGATGTGACGGATGCACCACGCATGATTTTTTGCGTCGAGGCGCAGACCGGTGATGCCGTGGCTGCGCTTCGCATGCGCTTGTCGGATGTTCTGGGCGCCGAGTTCGCCGATAATTCAATTGCTGTCGACACGCAGCGAGAGGGCTTGCACTTAACTGGATTTGCCGCTCTGCCAACCTATTCGCGGGGTGCTGCGGTGGCGCAGTACCTTTTCGTCAACGGTCGTCCGGTCAAGGACAAGATGCTGCTTGGAGCGTTGCGTGCCGCCTATTTTGATTTCCTGAGCCGTGACCGACATCCGGCAGCGGCCCTGTTCATTGATTGCGAACCCGAATTGGTTGACGTTAATGTGCATCCGGCAAAATCCGAGGTCCGCTTTCGTGATCCGGGCTTGGCCCGTGGCCTGATGGTATCTGGACTGCGCCATACCTTGGCTGAGGCCGGCCATCGTGCGTCGACAACGGTTGCGGGTGCCACATTGGGTGCGATGCGCCCAGAGCCGACCGGCCCCCGTGTGTATCAGATGGATCGGCCCAACCTTGGCCCGCGCCCTTCCGCTGGCTTTGCAGATTTGAATGCGGCCTTCAGCGGGCAGGTCGTCGAACCGGTGCCTGAATCAGAGGCTGACGCCGAACATTTGCCGCTGGGTATAGCCCGTGGCCAAGTGCACGAGAACTATATCGTGGCGCAGACCCAGACGGGCATGGTCATTGTTGATCAGCATGCGGCGCATGAACGGTTGGTTTATGAAAAGCTCAAGGCCCAGATGGCTGAAAACGGTGTTCCTGCACAAGCGCTCTTGATTCCTGAGATCATCAGTTTGTCCGCGGCGGATTGCGCCCAGTTGCTGGACCTGTCTGACGATCTCGCCCGGCTGGGCTTTGGCATTGAACCCTTTGGTGGTGACGCCATAGCCGTTCGGGAAACGCCAGCCATCCTTGGTAAGGTCGATGCTAAGGCGATGGTCAGAGATATACTGGATGAGCTGGCCGATCTGGGCAGCAGTCAATCTGTACAAGCCCGGATCGAGGCGATCTTGAGCCGGGTTGCCTGTCATGGCTCTGTCCGGTCTGGGCGCAGGATGCGTGCCGAAGAGATGAATGCGCTCTTGCGCGAGATGGAGGCGACGCCACATTCAGGTCAATGCAATCACGGCAGACCAACCTATGTGGAACTGAAACTGACCGATATTGAGCGGCTGTTTGGGCGCACATGATACAGTTTGGTGACATATCGCTCGATCCGGGTGATCCCGCGACAATAGCAGCGACTGCGGCCGTCGCGGTGGTTTTTTCGATCCTGATCCTTTTGGTTGCTGCGGTGCGCGCTGCGGGCCGTTCCGCACGGGCGGCTGGGCCTCTGGCGCAGCAAATGGGTTATCTGGCACAAAGCGTAAATGCGCTGAACCAAGGGCAAGAGCAGCTGCGCGGTGGTTTGCAAACCGTGTCCGACACGCAGGCGACTGGTCAGACGCAGATGATCCAGACGGTCGAGGCGCGCCTTGCCACCGTGCAGCAGCAGATGCAAGACCGCTTGTCTGACAACGCTTTGCGCAGTCAGCGCGCGATGACCGAGATGCAGGAGCGCATGCGCGAAAGTCTGCATGGATCATCCAAGCAGACCACAACCAGCCTGACCCAGCTACAGGAACGGTTGGCTGCCATCGACAAAGCGCAGGACAACATCACAAAGCTTTCGGGTGATGTGCTTTCCTTGCAGGATATCCTGTCAAACAAACAGACGCGGGGCGCATTTGGTGAAATCCAGCTGCGCGACATCGTTGGTAAAGCCCTGCCCAATGACAGTTTTTCCTTGCAACACACATTGTCCAACGGCAAGCGTGCCGACTGTCTGATCCACTTGCCCAATCCGCCCGGCCCTATCGTGATCGACAGCAAATTTCCGCTCGAAGCCTACGAAGCATTACGCTCTGCCAAGACCGAGCATGCGCTAAAACAAGCCGTGGCACAGATGAAGGTAGCGATCAAAAAGCACATTTCCGACATCTCTGAGAAATACATTATTGAAGGTGAAACCGCTGATGGAGCATTGATGTTTTTGCCATCAGAGGCGGTCTATGCCGAGTTGCACGCTAATTTCCCCGAGCTTGTGCGTATCGGTTTTGATGCGCGCGTATGGATTGTTTCGCCAACGACCTGCATGGCGACACTGAACACGATGCGCGCCATCCTGAAGGACGCAAGGATGCGAGAACAGGCAGGGGCAATCCGCAAGGAATTGGCCTTGCTTGTCACCGACGTGGACCGACTTGGCAACCGGGTCGGTAATCTTGATCGGCATTTCACGCAGGCGTCTAAAGACATCGAAGAAATAAAAATTAGTGCTGACAAGGCTGGTAAGCGCGCTCACCGACTGGATAATTTTGACTTCGAGGAAATTGAAGAACCGGTGCGTAACGTTGTTCCTCTAAAAGAGCCAAGTGCATAGCACTGGCTCTACCTAAGAGATTTGTTTTTCAATCGATCACAGATTAGATGCGCGCGAAACGCTGTGCGATTTTGGGCAATAAGCCGTCGAACCGCAATGGCGCGTCACTTACGGCCAAACAAATGCAGTCCTCATGAATGTCTGCGACAGGCGTATGGTGCAAATCAGCGTTGGCAAGGTCGACATCCCCACGCGCAAAATATTCATCGTCGTCGTGAAACGCACCTTGCAAGACCATTGTCATCTCGGTCCCGTGATGCCCGTGGTCCGGCATTGCTGCACCCGCTGGGATATAAAGCAGTCGTGCCGATGCTGCTTTTGACGTTTGCAAGATCGCTTGTTGCACACCCATGCCTACGCTTCGCCATTTCACGTCACTAAGACTTCCACCTACGTAGTCCTGCAGCGGTCCCGGCAAAATCGAATCCGCAGTGCGCATCAGCTTACTTGGGTTCGGCTCACCACCGGCAATCAACGCCATGGTAGCAGCAAAGCTATCACTGTTCATGGGCGACGCGCTTTCCAACGACACATCAAGAACAGATCCGCCTACCGCATCATAGCTCTCAGCGCGAGCCCTGCACGTGTCGCATAACGAAATATGCGCAGCAACCATCAGGTTAAACGCTTCTGGCAAAGTCCCCGCTGCGTATCCCATCAGGATATCGTCCGACAGGTGGTGTTTAATTTGATTTTCCATTTTCATGCTCACTTCATCGCGTGGCGCAACCGCTCCAGCGCCAACCTAATCCTCGATTTGATCGTGCCAAGGGGCAGACCGGTCTGTTCGGCAATTTCGCTGTGGGTAAGATCCCCGAAATACGCCTTTTGTATCAATTCTTGCTGTGCCGTCGGCAATTGGTCGATTGCACTTTTCAACAGGTCGCTTTCCTGTTGTATGACCATCACTTCGGCCTGATCAGGCTCTTCTTGTGGTCCCCAAGTCAGCTCCTCAGGCTCTGGCCGCCTTTCTTTCCGCAGTATGTCAATCCTGCGGTTCCGGGCGATCGTGAAGATCCAAGTCGCTACGGACGCCCGCGTTGGGTCGAACATCTTTGCTTTGTGCCAACATGTTGCCATCACTTCTTGGGCGCACTCTTCTGCGAGTGAAGCGTCTGCTCCGGACTTGATTAAGAACCCTTTTACTCTTGGTGCAAAGTGATCAAACAATTCGGCAAATGCGGCTTGATCGTGATGGTCGCGGATACGGACCATTTGGCTAACCCAAAGCATCCGCTTCTCGTTCTTGCTGTTCATGCGCGCAAACTCCGTGGCCGGCTGTGGTGTAACAGCTGTCGCGGGCACACGGTGTGCCTTTACCATATGTGTTTGCAGTATCATATGAGAGTTACGCTTTCGACTGGCATATGGATCAAAAAATAAATCTTTCAGGTTCCAACATCCGAATGGCGGTGCCCTGCGTATCAACTGAAAGCGTCTTCACGGTTTAGGATACCAAAGTTTATGCCCTTCGAGACAACTGCCCACCATCCAAAACACGTAGCTGTCATCGGCGGCGGGATTTCCGGCATGGGTGCCGCACACATGCTGGCACCGGAGTACCGCGTTACCCTGTTCGAAGCAGAACAGCGGCTAGGCGGCCACGCCCGGACTATCGTAGCAGGTAAAAAAGGCGATCAGCCAGTCGACACAGGGTTTTTGGTATTTAATTACGCAAACTACCCGTTGATGGCGGAGCTTTTCGCAGAACTGAGTGTCCCTGTCGTCAAATCCAACATGAGTTTTGGCGCATCTATCGGGGGCGGCGTGCTGGAATACGGTTTGGCAAGCTTAAATGCGTTGTTTGCGCAACGATCTAATGCGTTGAATCCCAGGTTTTTGGGAATGATCCGCGACATTGCGCGGTTCAACAAGCATGCCCTCCGGATCGCAAACGAAGACAGAACCAGAACTTTGGGCCAGTTCCTTGCTGTTTTGGGCACCGGTGACTGGTTCCGTAAATATTACCTGCTGCCGTTAAGCGGCGCGATTTGGTCTACCCCTGTGGAAAAAATAATGGATTTTCCGGCGCATGCGCTGATCCAATTTTTTGAAAACCACGCACTATTAAGCACGACAGGTCAGCATCAGTGGTACACAGTCGACGGCGGTTCGATCGAGTACGTACGCAGGTTGGAAGCGGCACTGAACAGCAATGGCGTTGATATCCGCGTTAATGCCCCGATCCAAGCGGTTCGCAGGACGCCAATCGGTGTTGAGGTCAAAGCTTGGGGTGGGACATGGGAAAGCTTTGACGAAGTCATCTTTGCCACTCATTCTGATGACAGTCTTGCCTTGTTGGCGGATCCAACCGATGCCGAAACGCATGCGCTGAGTGCTGTAAAATACCAACCCAACGACGTTGTGCTGCACTGCGACCAGAGCATAATGCCAAAGCGGCGTCAGACATGGTCGAGCTGGGTATACACCGAAGACAAGGATGAGCGGTCTGATCGTATTGATCTGACCTATTGGATCAATTCACTGCAGCCAGTGCCAATGGATGATCCGCATTTCGTCACGCTGAATACCAAGAGGACGATCAAAGAAGAGCTGATTTATGATCAGACGACCCTACGGCACCCTGTGTACGATCTGGAAGCGCTTGCTGCTCAGGAAGCCGTACGAGCGATGAACGGGACCAACCACACATGGTTTTGCGGTGCCTGGATGCGACACGGCTTTCACGAAGACGGACTGGCCAGCGCAGCCGAAGTTGTTCGGACCTTGACTCGTGCTGCGAGCAGTAAGGCCGTTGTTGCATGATAAAAACCGTTGATCATATCGCGGGCAAGACGTTTCACGGGCGCAAAGGTGTGATTGAAAACGCCTTTCGCTATTCTGTGGACTATGTGCTGCTGGATGCAGAGGCCGAGGTTAAGGGACCCAGCCTGTTCGCGCGCAACGGCCGGGGCCTGACGGCGTTGAACGATGTTGATCATGGTGGTGCGCCCAAGGCAGGCCAAGGGGCGATATGGGTGAGAAACGTACTTGCGGCGCATCAAGTCACAGGCGTCGCTCGGATCGAGCTGCTGGCGCAACCCAAGGTTCTGGGTCACGTCTTTAATCCTGTAAGCTTTTGGCTTTGTCGGCGCGATGACGACGGGTTGGTCGCAGTGATTTCAGAAGTGACCAATACGTTTGGCGACCGGCACAGTTATTTGGTTGCGCACTCTGATCTGCGCCCAATCGGTCCGAAAGACCGGTTGAACGCGACGAAAATTTTGCACGTGTCGCCGTTTCAGCCGGTTGAGGGTGGTTATGAATTCAGGTTCGACATTACAAAAGAACGCATTGGCATCTGGATTGATTATACTCAGGGCAACGGTGGGGTTATCGCAACGTTGACCGGGCAGCGCCACGCATTGACAAACCAATCAATCTTGCGCGCCGTGTTGAAAAGGCCATTTGGGTCGCGCCGCGTTCTTGCGCTCATTCACTTTCAGGCGCTCAAATTGTGGTTTAAAAAAGCGCGGTATCAGCCTCGCCCATTGCCACCCAGCGATCAAGTCTCTTGATGAGCGACACACATTCAAAAAACCTGTCCGCGTATGCGGTGTTTGCTGCGCTTCTTGCGTCTGCCGGATTGCCGATCTACATTCACGCGCCCAAGTTTTATGTCGATGAATACGGTGTGTCCTTGGCCGCGCTGGGCACGGTGCTTTTTGGTTTGCGTTTGCTTGATGTCGTGCAAGATCCTTTGTTTGGGCGCCTGAGCGAACGGTTGCGCAATCGGCGCGAGCTGTCCGTTTTGATTGGCTGTGCAATGATGGCATTGTCAATGTTTGGCCTGTTTGCAGTACAGCCCTTGTTACCGCCTTTGGTTTGGTTCGCGCTTATGCTCACGGGTGTATTTTCTGGCTTTAGCTTTCTTACCATTAACTTCTACGCGCAGGGCGTTGTAAAAGCCGAACGGCTTTCGGGTTCTGGGCATCTGATACTGGCCCGCTGGCGGGAAACGGGCGCGTTGCTGGGTGTCTGCATCGCTGCAATTGCACCGGTGATGCTGAGTGGGTTCATGGGAGCGCCCTTTGTCGGTTTCGCTATTGGTTTTGCTGTTCTTTCTTTTGCTGCGGTGCTGATGATGCGTGGTGAGTGGGTCAGCGATGGTCTGCCACTTTCTGTTGGGTTTCGGGCGGTGTTGCGCGACCCGCTTGCCCGTCGATTATTACTGATCGCACTGGTCAATGCCGCACCTGTTGCCGTTAGCTCGACACTGTTTCTTTTCTTTGTGGAAAGCCGCCTGCTGGCTCCGGGTTTCGAAGGGTTGCTGTTGCTTCTATTTTTCTTATCAGCAGCAGTTGCTGCCCCGTTTTGGGGAAGTTTGGCAGAACGGTTCGGGGCCAAGCCAGTATTGCTGTCAGCCATGATCCTGGCCATCCTCGCTTTTGGCGGAGCTTTGACGCTGGGGTCGGGTGACTGGGCGTTATTTTCTGTGATCTGTGTCTTGTCTGGCGCCACGCTTGGGGCGGACTTGACAATTTTACCTGCAGTTTTTGCCACGCGTATGGCGCGGATCAGTCCGTCTGCTGCCGAAGGGTTTGGGCTGTGGTCTTTTGTTTCGAAATTCACATTGGCCTTTGCTGCGATTTTGCTGTTGCCCGCTCTGGAGCGGGTCGGTTTTGACAGTGGCTCTGCCAGTAATCCGCCCGAAGCTTTGATGCTTCTCACCCTGCTTTATGCGGCGGTGCCTTGTGGCCTTAAAATCGTTGCCATTGCGCTTTTAGCGACGACAGACCTGAAGGGGATGTAAGATGGATGAACTGATGTACATGGTGTTGGGCGCCTTGTTTGCGGCCAGCCTAATCTGGGCACGCACGCGATATGCTGGTTTTCTTGCTCAAGTGCCGGAAGATTATACCAAAAGCGGAACCGTTTTTGATATCCGTACGCATCTTAATGGTCCTATTATATGCGAAGGCGTGCTCTATGGGCCGACGGGTCGTGTGTCATCGCGGTTTGTAGGCGAATTCGATTGTGTTTGGGACGGGGATCTCGGCACCATGAACGAAGTTTTTTATTATGATGATGGGTCCGAGCAGACACGTACTTGGAAGCTGGCTTTGGACAGCAATGGCCTGATCCGCGCAACGGCCGGCGATGTTGTCGGCGAAGGCGTTGGACAACAGTCTGGTGACACAGTCCAGCTTAAGTATCGGTTCAAATTGCCGGAAAGCGTGGGGGGGCATGTTTTGGATACAGTAGATTGGATGTACCTGGCCCCGAACGGCACCATCGTGAACCGGTCCCAATTCCGTAAATACGGGCTGAAGGTGGCAGAGTTGGTTGCAACGATGCGTCCGGCGCCTGCTAAATTGAAAGAGGCGGCATGACAGCGCATGACATGGCCGGTAAGCGATACTGGCTCATCGGCGCAGGCGACGGATTGGGAAAGGCACTTGCTCATCGTCTGAGCCGCGCGGGCGTCGAATTAATCGTGTCAGCCCGGTCCATGGACAAGTTGACTAGATTGGTTGACGAACTGCCAGGCAAAGCTTTCGTGCAAAGTGTCGACATCGCAGACGACGCCAGTGTGCGCGCCGCAGCGAAGGCCGTCGGTGAAATTGATGGCGTTGTGTTGTTGGCAGGGGTATACTGGCCTTTCGGGGCAAGGGACTGGAATGCGGATCAGGCTGTCGAGATGGCGGACATCAATTTTACCGGATTCATCAGGGTGCTTGGGCAGGTCGTGCCGCAATTCGTCGAACGGGATGCAGGGCACATTGTGATTACTTCCTCGCTTACGGGTTTCAGGGGACTGCCGGGTTCGATCGGCTATACCGCATCCAAGGCTGCGACTATGTCGCTGGCTGAATGTATGTATGCGGATCTGCGCAAAACGGGCCTAAGGGTACAGGTGGCCAACCCCGGGTTTATCAAGACCCAGCTGACAGATAAAAATAACTTCGCCATGCCATTCATCATGGACCCTGATGCGGCGGCGCAGGAAATATTCACGCTGATGCAGTCGGATCGTTTCAAGAAAAGCTTTCCAACATTGTTTTCCTTGTTATTCCGGGCCTCTCAGTTTCTGCCGGATTGGCTGTATTTTCGTATTTTTTCCTAATTTCATCCCAACCTGCTGTACTGCGCCGATGTGACTGGATTCTGTCGTTTGACGAAAGGCTTGAAACATCATTCATTATCTGACGCTTTGGAAAAGACCTCTGCCTAGCATAACGGAGGGCAGCGCGCTTCTGGGTTGGCGCATTGTAACGCCAAAACCGCTTTCGGCGCTCAACAAAACGATTATATTTCAATATCCTGAAGAACGAAAAGCCCGTGCCTTTGGGGGTTGGGCACTGTCCGGACTGCGGCTGAGCGGAAAGTTGTTTTATGCAGAGGTCTCTGACATCGCGGATTTCAATCAGTAATTCGGTGAGCCTAGGTTTTTGTATAACGCTTTAGACGCGGTCGAACTTTTTGTGTTTCAACGTATGTTCATCAAGGCGTTTTCAAACATGCCGCGCGCGCGGCCCCA
>JABITU010000338.1 GCA_018668195.1 Tateyamaria sp.
AGAAACCAGTTGCCAAAAGTCATCGAAGGAATCAAATTCAACGACGGTGTCGAAGTCACAGCTGAGACCGAAAACCGCGCCGCCTGATGATGCGCGTCACCCAAATTCAACCATAGCTCCTGGATGCAGCACGGGTGCCGATTGCTAGGACAAATAGAGATTATCGTTACAATACAGGTCACAGGTTTTAATGTCGGGATCAACGCAGGAGCCTCAACAGGTCAAACCGTGTTCCACGTACACGTACACTTGATCCCACGGAGAGATGGTGATGTCGTTGACCCCAGAGGTGGGGTACGTGGGGTTATCCCGAGTAAGCAGAGGTATTGATGGCGTTCTGCTCACAAACGACACACTTTCAAGTGTCCTCAGAGTCTCTCTTGCGTTCATACTGATCTAAGTTGGCCTTCATCATAGCCTCATGTCTTGCAGCCTGACGCATGAGGGCTATTCCCAAGACCCATCCTATAACTAAGGCACCAACGCCAAAAAGTCTCATATTACGTACTACCCAATCAGGTTGACCTGCGCTTTGGTCTAAAGCTGCGCCAATAAAAAAGAACATAGATATGAATGACATGAGAATGATCAGGAACATTCCGTAGCCTTTTTTGAACTTGGGGAATACGGCGGCTAACGCCACAAGGATCATCTTGATGACTATGCTCATGTCTTGTGGCCTACTGTTTGATTTAAACGCATGATAACCATCAGACTAATCAGAGCGTCAACAGCTGAACTCGACGAACTTCCAAACTTAACACCCCACAGCACAAACAGACGCCTGAACAAGGGTATGCACGTTTGTGAAAACCTGTGAGCTAGGTGACAACTGTTCACACAAATAGAAGCATAGTGGTCGTTAGCTACGTCATGCGCTGGGCAGATCGAAACGTTCACATGTCAAAGTGATTCAACAGCATTTATTATGTCGGAAATATGTGTGTGGTCAGCGTGCGTGGTTAACGTGTGTGGTAGGCCATTCGACGACAATCGCCATAACCCTTATTTATATGCTTAATATGTTCATGACGGAGTTATGGCGGAGACGAAGGGATTCGAACCCTCGAGACCCTTCCGGGCCTACTCCCTTAGCAGGGGAGCGCCTTCGACCACTCGGCCACGTCTCCGCCTTTCCGTGTAGAGATGCCCGGCAGGGCCTGCAAGGGCGAAATCTGCACTTTCGCAGTTGATCCTGCCAAATCGCCCGATAGACTGCCCGTTATAGGGGTGGTGTGAATGGTTGAAAAAGTCCTCCATGGTGTCAACGTCGCAGCGTGCTGCGGCCAGCTTGCCACGGCGGCGGTTGATATCGCTTCGACCGGGGGTGCGGCGACTTTGATCAGCGCCGGGCTTTCGTCGCTTGCGCTCAGACGCACACCCGACGCCCAAGCTGAATTGAAAGACCTTTGCCTTTAGGCCGTGCACGCGCACATGGCGCAGGCGGGGCTGGTCGAAAAGGTACAAAAACAGATCGTGCTGATGTTGGACAGCTACCTGCCCGGCCAGAAAGAGTTTGCCGCAGGGGAC
Source organism: Tateyamaria sp. (assembly GCA_018668195.1). The sequence continues at coordinate 1,531 of JABITU010000338.1, forward strand.
ATGCAGGCTAACAAAATCGCCAAAGGCATGCGCGACCGGGTTGCAGAGCAGTCTCAGGTGCCAGAATACACCGATGAGGCGACGCTGGATGCTTATCAAGCGCTGCTAACAGCCGTGCTGACGGCCCTGCTGGCCCCCAAAACGCAGAGCGAGGCGAATCAAGCGGAGCTGTTGAAGCGCACGAGTGAATTGCTTGAAATCGCGCGGAAATCAGGCAAGTCCGACACCTTGCGTGATGAAGGCATCACTGAAAAGGCGATAATCCGGCTGGCGCAGCGCATCTCGGCTGAAACAGATGATGTGGGCCAAGCCTGGCTTGATCTGCAAAACGCAATGGACATCGCAGTGCGGGTGCAGGCCGAAGGGAGCAGTGGCAGCAATGAGGGCGATTTTGTCGACTGGGTCCTGCAGCAGGTGGCCGCTCTGGCCGCCGAGGGCGAATATGCTACAGCCGGGGCCGAGATTGAGGCCGCGCTGGCCGAGTAGGACGCCGCCCATAAACGCCGCCAATCCCGTCTGTTAGACAGCGGGACCGAGCTTGCACTGCTGGACGGCGACGCTGCGCGCGCCGCTGCTCTGATCCTGCGCAGGGCCGATCACGATGCAGGCGGGCGCGCGGACTTTGCGGCGCTAAGCCAAGTGCAGGACGATTATTATGTGGCGAGTCGTGACAAGGGCGTCGCGCTGGATCTGCGGGTAAGCATTGCACTGGCGAACCTGCTGGTGGACCGGGCCGGGGACAGTGATGAAACAGGGGCCGCGCTGAATAATTTGGGCATCGCGCTGGCCACCCTCGGGGAACGCGACAGCGGCACAGAGCGGCTGGAACAAGCGGTCGAGGCCTTTCAACAGGCGCTGAAGGAATACACACGCGACCGGGTGCCGTTGGACTGGGCCGCGACGCAGAAAAACCTTGGCACCGCGCTGCAAACCTTAGGGGCGCGCGACAGCGACACAGACAGGCTGGAACAGGCGGTCGAGGCCTATCAACAGGCGCTGAAGGAACGCACACGCGATCGGGTGCCGTTGGACTGGGCCATGACGCGGTATAATTGGGCAATAACCGAACTGACGCTTTTTGAAAAAACCGCGCAGGCCGCGCATCTGGACCGGGCGCAGGATCTGTTGCGCACGGCCGCTGCGGAATTTGCGGCGGCCGGGGCCAGCCACTATGTGGATATGGCCGCAGGGTTGCAGGCCAAAATCGATGCGGCGCGGGCGGTACGATCGCGCCGCTTAGGTGCGGGCCGGTTTAAGTGTTGAACAGGAAATGCAGCACATCGCCGTCTTTGACGATATATGCCTTGCCCTCGGCGCGCATCTTGCCGGCCTCTTTCGCGGGGCCCTCGCCACCCAGTGACACGAAATCGTCATAGGCGATGGTTTCGGCGCGGATAAACCCCTTTTCGAAATCGCCATGGATCACGCCCGCCGCCCGTGGCGCGCTGGTGCCTGTTGGGATCGTCCAGGCGCGGGCCTCTTTCGGGCCGACGGTGAAATAGGTTTCAAGGTGCAGCAGCGCGTATCCGGCACGGATCAGACGATCAAGCCCGGCCTCGGCCAGCCCCATTTCCTCAAGAAACATCTGGGCCTCGTCGGGCTCGAGCTGGCTGATTTCTTCTTCGATCTGGGCCGAGATCACCACATGGGCGTTGCCCTGGGCGGCGGCCATGTCGGCCACGGCGGCGGAATGGGCGTTGCCCTGGGCGGCCTCGGCCTCGCCTACGTTGCAGACATAGAGCACCGGTTTGGTCGTCAAAAGTTGCAGCATTTTCCATGCCTTGGCGTCTTCTTCGTCCACCTCGACCGCGCGCGCGGGCTGGCCCTGTTCCAGCGTGGCAAGGGCCGCGCGCATCAGCCGTTCTTGTTGCACGGCCTCTTTGTCGCCGCCGCGCACCTTGCGCACGATGTTTTGCAGACGCTTTTCAATGCTTTCGATGTCGGCAAGCATCAACTCGGTGTCGATGGTTTCGGCGTCGGCCACTGGATCAACGCGGCCCTCAACATGGGTCACATCCCCGTCTTCGAAACAGCGCAGCACGTGGGCAATGGCGTCAACCTCGCGGATGTTGGCCAGAAACTGGTTGCCCAGCCCCTCGCCCTTGGAGGCGCCCTTGACCAATCCGGCAATGTCCACAAAGGTCATCCGCGTTGGGATGATCTGTTTTGATTTCCCGATGTCGGCCAATCTGTCGAGCCGCGCGTCGGGCACTGCGACCTCGCCCACGTTTGGCTCGATTGTGCAGAACGGAAAGTTGGCGGCCTGCGCGGCGGCGGTCTTGGTCAGCGCGTTGAACAGGGTGGATTTGCCCACGTTCGGCAACCCGACGATACCCATCTTGAAACCCATCACGGTCATCCTTTGATATGTTGCGCCGCTTCTAACAGGCCCGCAGACAGGCGCAAGGCGGCGTCACGGCTTTCAAAAACAGTGAGCGCCGTAAGCGAGATTTTTCTTGCTGGAATTTCCAGAAAGAGTTCGAGCTTTTGGGCGTCCTCTCGATTTTGGACCAAAGTACACTCATTCAAGACCACCGACTGACCTTTTACTTTTTGCCAGTTTTTCGACTGCTATTTGCTTTGTTGATGCCGGTAGGTGGGGGCATCCACGCCATCAACAAAGCCATGCGAATATATCTACAACGCCGCACTATACCTTAGGGTCGGGGTTCTCCGTGTGTCCGTCGACCGCAATGACCTGCCCGGAAACCCGCCGCGCAGCGTTAGACGCAAGAAACACTGCCATATCTGCAATGTCACGGGCCTCGACGAAAGACCGCATCGATGTGCCCGAAGCATAGCCTTGGTATACCTGATCGCGGGTCATGCCCTTGGCGGCGGCTTCTCGGGCCAACACCCCTTCCATGCGTTCCCCCTCAACTGCGCCTGGACAAATCGCATTTGCGCGCACACCGTGGGGCCCAGCCTCCATCGCAACTGTTTTCATCAAACCAATGATTGCCCATTTAGCTGCCGCATAAGGCGCGCGATTGGGATAACCGTATTGACCAGCCGTAGATGACGTGAATACCACGCTACCACGCCCGGCTATTTTCATCGCGGGAAGGGCATGTTTAACCGCTAGAAACGCCCCTTCGACATTGACGGACACGCAGGTGCGCCAGGCCGCTAAATCAACTTCCTCTACGCGTGCGGTGGGGCCTGCAATGCCAGCATTTGCACATAGCACATCCAGCGGACCCGCCTCGGCGAAAACTGCGGCCATCGCACTTTCATCCACCACATCGCAGGTTCGCGTGTGCCAATGGCCCGGAGCAGCGGCCAAGGCGTCGGCATCCACATCTGTTACCCAAATATCGTATCCAGCAGCATCAAAAGCTTCGGCCATGGCTCGGCCAATCCCTGACGCGCCTGCGGTGATCAGCACCCGGGCGCTCATGGGCGCTGACCCACTGATCGCCCTGCGCCGTCAGGCAGCGGCAAGCTGGCATGGGCTTCCGCGATCCGCTCCAATGTTGCCGAAATCTCCACGGACGGGTTCGAGGGGCGACGGCTTTCCAGGCTCACATGCAGCAAGAAATGTTCGCCACTGGCAAGCAGCCGCTTGCCCTCATACATTTCGTGATAGAGGTGCAGCTTTTTCCCCGCCCCGGCCAGCACTTGCGTGCGCACCTCAATCAGAGCCCCTGCAACGGCCTCGTCCATGTGCCGGATATGCGTCTCGGCCGTAAAATAGCTGCCCCCCGTCGCGATATAACCCGCATCACACCCAATCAGCGCCATGAACCGGTCCGTCGCATCGCCGAACGCCTGCAAGTAACGCGCCTCGTTCATGTGGCAGTTATAATCTGTCCAATCCAACGGCACGCTACGCCGCACCGTCAGGATCGGGGCCGACACATCCTCCAGATCATCCGCATGTGCTGCCAAATCCGTGCCGGCGCGCAGCGTCGCCTCATGTGCGTTCAGAACCGCACCCGCACCCCAATTGTTGACCTTGAGGCTGCGCATCATACCCACGAGATTATCGTCTCGCGCAGTCAGCATCTGCGCAATTGTCATGTGACCCGACTGCGCATCCGACTGACCCGCGATCAGATCAACCAACTCGTCAGTAAATTCTGGAACATCCATCAGCTTGGTCCAGGGCCACTGTAAGGCAGGACCGAATTGCGCCATGAAATGGCGCATTCCCGCCTCGCCCCCTGCGGTCCGATAGGTGTCAAACAGCCCCATCTGGCCCCAACGTATGCCAAAGCCCATGCGTATAGCCTCGTCGATTTCCTCGGTAGTGGCAACGCCGTCGCGCACCAGCCAAAGGGCCTCGCGCCAGACCGCTTCGAGGAAACGGTCGGCAATGTGCGCATCGATTTCTTTGCGCACATGCA
>JABITU010000339.1 GCA_018668195.1 Tateyamaria sp.
AAGGAAAGTGTCAGATCCGGGGCAATGCGCTTGTCAGACCCATCTCGCGCAGTCTGCCAAGGGCTGTTTCCCTCGTTCTGAATATACAGTAGGACGCCACCATGAAGTTTCTTGATCTTGCCAAAGTATACATCCGCTCCGGATCTGGTGGCGGTGGTTGTATCTCGTTCCGCCGCGAGAAGTATATCGAATACGGTGGTCCTGATGGCGGTGACGGCGGCGGCGGCGGCTCGGTCTGGGCTGAGACCGTGGACGGGCTGAACACCTTGATCGACTTTCGCTATCAGCAGCACTTTTTTGCCAAGAATGGCCAGCCCGGCATGGGCCGTCAGCGCACAGGAAAAGATGGCGACGATATCGTTCTAAGGGTGCCCGTCGGCACAGAAATCCTCGACGAAGATCAGGAAACTGTTATCGCAGACATGACAGCGGTCGGCCAACGGGTGGAACTGGCACTTGGAGGCAATGGTGGTTGGGGCAACCTGCATTTCAAATCCGCGACAAATCAGGCCCCGCGCCGATCCAATCCCGGTCAGGACGGCGTTGAGCGGACATTGTGGCTGCGCTTAAAGCTCATCGCCGATGTCGGTCTGTTAGGACTGCCCAATGCGGGCAAATCAACCTTTCTTGCCGCGACTTCGAATGCGCGCCCAAAGATCGCCGATTATCCTTTCACAACATTGCACCCAAATCTTGGCGTGGTGGGCGTAGACAATACCGAATTTGTCGTCGCTGACATTCCCGGTCTCATCGAAGGCGCGTCAGAAGGGCGTGGCTTGGGCGATCTGTTCCTCGGACATGTGGAAAGATGCGCGGTTTTGTTGCATTTGGTGGATGGCACAGCGCTTTCAGTCGCCCAGGACCATGACACAATTATTGGCGAACTTGAGGCATATGGCGGCGATCTGGCGGATAAACCGCGCGTGACCGTCCTCAACAAGATTGATGCTTTGGACCAAGAAGAACGCGCCCAATTGCGCGCCGAGTTGGAAAAAGCCACGGGCCAACCGGTCATGTTAATGTCAGGCGTCGCACGCGAGGGCGTTACCGATGTGCTACGCGCCTTGCGCAATCAGATTGACGACGATCGCTTGCGCCATCGTCCTGCTCAAGAGGCCGACCCGTGGCATCCCTGATCTCTACCCGTCGCTTGGTGATAAAGATTGGGTCAGCGCTTCTGGTTGATCGCGCGGCGGGCACTCTGCGAGTCTCATGGTTATCTGCCTTGGCTCAGGATGTGGCGTGGCTCAAGGCAGCTGGTGTGCAGGTGGTTTTGGTGTCTTCAGGGTCCATAGCTCTGGGTCGCAGTACTTTAAAATTGCCCGATACAGAACTTCCGCTCGAACAGTCTCAGGCCGCTGCAGCAGTGGGCCAGATCAGGCTGGCGCGCGCCTACGAAGAGGCAATGGCCCCCCACGGGATCACCACGGCTCAGGTGCTTATGACACTCGAAGACACCCGTGACCGTCGCCGTTATCTGAACTCCCGTGCGACCCTCGAACAACTGATTGGTCTGGGTGCACTGCCAATCGTGAACGAAAACGACACAGTCGCAACAGATGAGATCCGATTCGGAGACAACGACAGACTGGCCGCTCAAATCGCGGCAACGATTGGCGCTGATATGCTGGTGCTTCTGTCAGATGTTGATGGTTTCTATTCGGCTAACCCGGTCGATGATCCCGCTGCAATTCGCTATGAAACCATAGACAAGATCACACCGGAAATCGAGGCACAGGCCGGCGACGCAGGCTCTGGTCTTAGCAAGGGCGGAATGAAGACCAAGCTCATGGCTGCCAAGACGGCCACCGCTGCGGGCTGCACCATGGCCATTTGCCAAGGGGCCGCGCTGCGGCCTTTGGCGGCTCTGGAAAACGGAGCAAACGCGACCTGGTTCACAGCAACGCTTGATCCGCAAGCTGCGCGCACACGATGGATTGCGGCGATGAAGCCACTCGGTTCAGTGAGCCTCGACGCAGGTGCAGCACGGGCATTATCACTTGGAAACAGTCTTTTACCAGCAGGAATCAAAGCGATATCTGGAGCATTCGGGCGCGGTGATCCGATTGCAATTACAGGCCCGGACGGCCACCAGTTGGGGCTGGGCCTCAGCCGTTACACTGCCGACGAAGCACAAAAAATAATAGGGCATCACAGCGCCGAAATAGAAGAGCTTTTGGGGTATCCGGGGCGTGCGGCGCTGATACACCGCGACGACATGGCGCTTTAGCTCATCTTTTGGCTTTAAATTTTCCCGCGGAAGGCGTTAATTTCTGACGCATCCGTCGCACAAGGACAAACACATATGACTGACCTTGCTGATATCCCCACCCTGATGGCCGACATCGGTGCGCGCGCAAAAGCTGCGGCCGGAACGCTTGCCTTTTCCAGCGCAGAGCGTAAGCATGCGGCTTTGATCCGCGCATCCGAACATGTTTGGGCGACCCGTGCTAGCATAATCGCGGCAAATGCAAAAGACATGGACTATGGCCGCGAAAAAGGCTTGTCGACGGCCATGATGGACCGACTTCGCTTGGATACAGATCGCATTCAGGGAATCGTTGACGGCTTGCGCGCTGTCGCTGAGCAGGCCGATCCGGTGGGCGAGGTTCTGGCGGACTGGACCCAGCCGACAGGATTGCACATTCAGCGAGTGCGCACGCCTTTGGGTGTGGTTGGCGTTATTTATGAGAGCCGTCCCAACGTGACGGCTGATGCTGGGGCGCTGTGCCTCAAGGCTGGAAATGCGGTGATCCTGCGCGGCGGTTCCGAAAGTTTTCATTCATCGGCGGCGATCCACGCGGCGCTGCAAAAGGGCTTGCGCGACGCCGATCTGCCCGAAGATGCAATCCAGCTTGTCCCGACGCGTGACAGGGCAGCGGTTAGCGAAATGCTGAGCATGGTGGATAGTATTGATGTTATCGTTCCGCGTGGTGGCAAAGGACTGGTCGGATTGGTCCAACGCGAGGCGCGCGTGCCTGTTTTTGCGCATCTCGAAGGTATTGTGCATGTCTATATCGATAAGGATGCAGATCCGGAAAAGGTCTTGCGTGTCGTTTTAAATGCAAAAACGCGGCGCACGGGCATATGCGGGGCGGCGGAGTGTCTTTTGATCCATCGTGATGTGGCGGACACGATCGGGCAGGGTGTTATACGGGCCCTGATAGACGCAGGTGTGCAAGTGAATGGGGATGAGACGCTTACCAAAATCGGTGGCGTGCGGGAAGCGACCGATGTGGATTGGGGTAAGGAATACCTAGATATGGAGATCGCGGCCCGTGTGGTGCCTGATCTGGATACCGCAATGGATCACATCCGTTCATTCGGATCGAACCATACCGATTGCATCCTGACCGAAGACGCTGCTGCGGCAAACCGCTTCCTGAACGAACTCGATAGTGCGATCCTTATGCACAACGCATCGACCCAATTTGCTGACGGGGGCGAGTTTGGTATGGGGGCAGAGATCGGCATCGCCACCGGCAAGATGCATGCCCGTGGTCCCGTCGGAGCGGCGCAACTGACCAGCTTCAAGTATCTGGTGCGCGGGAATGGAACAGTTCGGGCCTAGGGTCAGGACCCATTAATCCTGTGCCGTCAGTTTGCCAGATTTTGCCTTTGGCAAGAAGCGTCTTCGCAAAAATAATGGTTATATTTCAATCAGATGTTACGGAGTCAGAAGGAAAATCCATCAATTTCAATTTATCTCAGCGTCTTGGGCCACTTGCAAAAAAACTATTGGCCGCACGTCCCAAGCCTTTGAAATATCGTGAAATTGTCGCTGACGGCATAGGAATAATGGATCCTGACCCTAGAACCTCAGGCGTATAAAATCACCCTCGGCTTGTTCAACCGTCACTGTGCGCTTTGCCTCGGCAGCGAAGGCGGGCAACAATGCAAATTGCACCTGAGCTGCGGCCAGTCCGTCGTCGGGACCACCTTTTAAAATATCCCAAAACTCTGGGTTATATGCGATTCTTGGGGAATACCCCGTAAGCGTCCAGACGCCATCGGTACATTCAACCTCGATCCGCCCGCCATACGCTAGGGCCGTTTCAAGGCACTGTATGCCCAAAAATGCCATCTGGACTGCCCTCCGCGGCTGCGAGTCATGTGGTTTGTATTCCAACTCAAACCTGCCGCCTGCGATAGTGTCGCGCAAAATGCTGTCCACGTCGGCATGGCCCATCGGCTGATCGCTGGCCGCACCATAGGCGATCCGAAAAAAGCGAATGCGTGCACTAGCATTTCCAACACTTTCAGAGATCAGTTCCATCTCTGGGCCTGAACTCGTGCCTGTCATCTCAAGAAGTTCTAGACCATTGTTGATTGCACCAATCGGCGATATCAGATCATGACAGATGCGGCTGCCAATCAATGCGGCGATGTTCAATTTATTTTGCCCCATTGGTGGCCCAGCGTGAAAGGTTGGTCATGGAAAGTGTAAATGCCATTCTGGCTCCTGGTATGTTGGTGCGCCATCCTGATCATGCAGAATGGGGAGTTGGACAGGTTCAAAGTAACATCGGCAACAAGGTAACTGTCAACTTCCCGGAAGTAGGAAAAACTGTCATCGACGGAAGCCGTGTGGCCCTGAATATCGTTTTTGATGCTTCTTAATAGTTGTCAATTCCTTACCGACGTGCAACTTAAGAAAGATTTTAATCTCAATTATAACCGTTATACGAGAGCAATGTCGTGGCGAGCTTCATGAAACGCGATACAGCCCCCATTTTTCGAACTGCTTTGGCCACCACTGAGGAAGATTTGTGCGCAGCACAAGCGCTTCGATATGATGTTTTTGTGCGCGAATTGGGTGGCGGCGGTGCGATGGTCGATCATGAACGTGGGCTTGAGCAGGATCGTTTTGACCCGTTCTTTGACCACCTACTGCTCTTTGATGATTCCGTTGGGGCAGTCGTTGGTGTCTACAGAATGCTGAAGCCTGAACAGGCAGAGATTGTCGGTCAATACTACTCTGAGGACGAATACGACCTGTCCAAACTGCGCAACTCTGGACGCAGAATGCTTGAACTGGGGCGGTCCTGTTTGCATTCCAGTTACCGAGGCGGGACAGCGATGCACCATCTTTGGGCCGGGCTAGCAGAATATGTAGCCAAACACCGGATCGAGATCTTGTTTGGCGTTGCTTCCTTGCATGGCACCAAAATTCATTCATTGGCTCAACCATTGTCGTTATTGCATCACCGATACCTTGCCCCCCAGCATCTTCGAGTGACAGCCAAACCCCCAAACTGCAGGAATATGAACTTAATACCCGAGGCCGAGCTCGACCGACGGGCAGCCATGGTCTCGATCCCGTCACTGATCAAGGCATACCTTCGCCTGGGCGGCGTTGTGGGCGAAGGCGCTTTTGTTGATCACGCCTTTAACACCACAGATGTTTGCCTGATCATAGACACTGCTGTGATGACTGAACGCCAAAAACGTATTTATGGGGCCACACAATGAGCATGATTTGGCAAGGCGATCCGCCTCCGGGTCATCCTCGTCTTAGGCCGCTTGCACTTGTGCGCATGATTTGGCGGGCAACAGGCATCATCCTGACCATTACATTTGGGCTTGTGCTTTTGCTGCCCATGCGTGTGATCGAGAGGCCACTTTTTGGTCTGTCTCGTCCGTGGACGCCATGGATCACCCAGGCTGTATGCCGCATATCTCTGATCTGGCTCGGCTTACAGTTTCATTTGACTGGAATTCCGATGAAGGGGCGCGGCGCGATCGTGGCCAATCACTCAAGCTGGCTCGATATCTTTATTTTGAACGCCTCTGACCGGATCTACTTTGTTTCTAAATCCGAAGTGGCGGGATGGCCCGGGATCGGCTTTTTGGCGCGCGCCACGGGTACGCTTTTCATTGCGCGCGACCGTCGTGCAGCCAAAATTCAGACAGCCCAGTTTGAAAAGAGGCTGCTGGCAGGCCAACGGCTGCTTTTCTTTCCCGAAGGCACCAGCACGGATGGGCTGCGCGTATTGCCGTTTAAGTCGACACTCTTTGCTGCTTTCTTTGCGCCGCAACTACATGAAGTCATGTTGGTTCAACCGGTGTCGGTGGTCTATCATGCGCCAGAAGGTTATGATCGTCGTACATATGGCTGGTGGGGAGATATGAGCTTTGGCAGTCACCTATTGTCAACCTTGGCCCTTCCTCGACAGGGCTGTGTCAAGGTTATTTATCACCCACCTGTATCAGTTCCGGACATGCCTGATCGAAAAGCCTTAGCGAAGACAACGGAAAAAATTGTGCGCTCGGGTCACCCACTGATCGACGATTAACCGCCGAACATGAATACGCTCAATTGGGATATAGCATCATTGACGTGCTAGTTCTGAGGTCACGGCACCACCCTTATTGGGCTAAAGGTGCAGTTCATGGCTTCATTGTTCCAAACTACTTAATACCGAATGATTGTGTCCTGAAATTGCCCTTGCCATTCACGCGCCACCCGCCTAATGACGCAGAATGAATCCGCAGTTTGGGGCGGGCAGATGGGAGAAACATCCCCATCGGTCCACCGGTTGGCGCATCCGCGCTGCATCCCCAGACGAGGCGAAAACCGGAAAAGGAAACGAACATGGCTCTTCCAGAGTTCTCCATGCGCCAATTGCTTGAAGCAGGCGTTCATTTTGGCCACCAAACACAGCGTTGGAACCCTCGTATGGGGCCATTCATTTATGGCTCGCGTAATGGTATCCACATCATGGACCTGACGCAGACTGTTCCGATGTTGGACCTGGCCCTGCAAGCCGTCCGCGACACTGTTGCAAAGGGTGGGCGTGTGCTTTTTGTTGGCACAAAGCGCCAGGCAGCTCAGCCAATTGCAGACGCAGCTGAGAATTGTGCACAGTACTATATGAACCACCGTTGGCTGGGCGGTACGCTCACCAACTGGCAGACTGTTTCGAAATCGATCCAGCGCCTTAAGGCGATCGACGAACAGTCCGAACGTGGCTTTGATGGTCTTACTAAAAAAGAACGTCTGGGTATGGAACGTGATCAAGGCAAGCTGCAGGCTTCTCTCGGTGGTATCCGCGAGATGGGTGGTCGTCCTGACCTTATCTTTGTCATTGATGTGAAAAAAGAAGCACTCGCCGTCGCCGAAGCTAACAAGTTGGGCATTCCAGTTGTAGCCGTGGTAGATACGAACTGTTCGCCTGATGGTGTGGATTACATTATCCCCGGCAACGATGATGCGGCACGTGCCATTTCTCTCTATTGTGATCTGGTTGCCCGTGCTGCGCTCGATGGCATGAGCGCGCAATTGGGCGCTGCCGGCGTCGACCTGGGTGCCATGGAAGAGGCTCCGGTTGAAGAAGCGGTCGCTGAAAAAGCGCCTGCCGCTGATGCAACAGAAGCGCCAGCCGCAGGCTGAACTCGATACGAAACCTACACATACGGCAGCGCTAATGCTGTCGTATAACCCGTTTTTTCCGCGGCGACCAATAAGGTTGCAGCACTCTAATCGCATTTTGAGGAGAGCCAAGAGATGGCAATCACAGCAGCAATGGTCAAAGAACTGCGCGACAGCACCGGCGCGGGCATGATGGACGCAAAGAAAGCGTTGACAGAAACAGATGGCGACATGGAAGCAGCCGTAGATTGGTTGCGAACCAAAGGTTTGGCAAAAGCAGCCAAAAAATCTGGCCGCACCGCAGCCGAAGGGCTCGTCGCAGTCGTTGTAGGTGATGGTACCGGTGTTGCGGTAGAAGTGAACTCAGAAACTGATTTCGTCGGAAAGAATGCCGAGTTTCAGGGGATGGTTTCTGGTATTGCCAACGTCGCTTTGAATGTTGACGATGTTGACGGCCTTAAAGCCGCTGACATGGGTGGTAAGCCCGTTGGAGAGGTCGTCACCGATAAAATCGCTACTATTGGTGAAAACATGTCTGTGCGGCGTATGGTCAAACTGTCTGGCGAAACCGTTGTGTCCTACGTGCACAACGCCGCTGCGCCTGGCATGGGTAAGATCGGCGTTTTGGTTGCTTTGTCCGGTGGAGACGAAGCATTTGGCAAGCAGGTCGCAATGCACATTGCTGCCGTAAACCCCGCTTCACTTTCCGAAGACGACCTTGACCCATCTGTTGTCGAAAAAGAAAAGCAAGTCCAAATGGACATTGCTCGTGAAAGTGGCAAGCCAGAGCAAGTAATCGAAAAGATGATTATAGGCCGGATGAAAAAGTACATGGCCGAAGTCACCTTGCTGAACCAGTCCTTCGTTGTGAACCCTGACCTAACTGTAGCTGCTGCTGCTACCGAAGCAGGGGCCACTATCACCGGTTTTGCTCGTCTGGAAGTCGGCGAAGGCATCGAAGTAGAAAAAGAAGATTTTGCTGCTGAGGTCGCTAAAGCTGTCAAAGGCTAAGGTTTGGCTGTTAGGCCTAATCGCCTGGTAGCCAATAAAAATAAGTACAAAGAATGCGCCACTAACTGGTGCATTTTTGTCGAAAAGACGCCAGTCACGCTGCACCGTAAACCAATGTCTGTTGGTGATCAGCGCGCAGCGATTGACCTTGCGCAGAGGTGCTAATTTTTAGCTTAGCTGGGCTTTGTTTCACAAATCATCTGCAAGGGTTCATTGATGAATACAGCGTGATAGTCGAAGGGGATGAGCAGCTGGTCCCCTACCAAATATAAGACCCAGAATTGGTCGTCTTACGTTTACAGTCTGAAACGGCGCGGATTGTTGTCGATCTGGTTTGACCCAGAGATGGTTTGGATGCCGGCCCCAAATGGCGAACGCGGTCGGCACCAGCAATTCAGTGACGCCGCTTTTCGAACGTGTCTTACGCTGAAGGTCCTTTTTGGCATGCCGCTCCGCCAGACAACTGGGTTCGTTCAAAGCTTGCTGCGTTTGGCCGGTTTGGACTAGGCAGTGCCGGACTTCAGCACCTTATGCCGTCCGTTGAACGGCAGGCGATTGCAAAGCAATTTGCCGAAGGGGGCCGGCGAACACTGAACGTGTGCTTGCCGTACTGCGATTCCAAAGTACCATTGAACCTGCTCATCGATAGCACAGGCATCAAAGCAGAAGGTGAAGGCGAGTGAAATGCACGTAAACATTGCGGTTCCAAACGCCGTATCTGGCGAAAGATACACATAAGGATCGACGAAGAAACGCTGGAAGTACGGGCAGTTGAAGTCACGGGAAGCAACATTGGGGATGCTCCCATGCCGCCCGAGCTCCTGAACCAAATCCCGCTCGATCAGGAGATCGGCAGTGTCACCGCAGACGGGGCGTCGAAACCAAGATGCATTGTATGAAACTACTGGGCCAATCGCAGATGGCGAGGTACTTCGATCGGCAGGTCGCAGATATCCAAATTCGCATCGGCGTCCTCAACCGCTGCAAGGCTCTTGGCATGCCTATCACAAAGCCCGTAGGTTAAATCCATCTGGGTTAAGGGGAAGAACGTCTGTAATCCGATTTGTGCATCAAAACCATTCAGATGAGCTTTAGACAGACAACAATAATGGTTTGGTTAACAGGGACTAATGAGATTTTGAGCTTTTAAGATGGACGGGATCACATTGGGGCGCGATCCCGTCCGATTGTCTACGCCTTGTCATGGGGATGAGACAAGGGGCGAGGCCAATGTTCCGGTTCGCGTTCGGGAAGAATACCAATACGAACCGGCTCCGGAAAACCGGTCAAACCAGAGCGCCCTTGAGATTGCAAAGGATCAGGCTCGATGCTCCAACGGTTAAAACCATCACTCACGGAACATATACAGCATGCAAGGTTACTTTAAGTAGAGGAAGTCGGGTATTCCTTACTTATTAGCACAGAAGTTTTTTACATTGCAAATACCTGTAATCACTTCTTTTTTTGCACAATGCAAACTTTTTTAACCTAATTGTATCTAATCTATTACAGCTCGGAGATCATGTTTTGATGAGAGTTCTCGCATGGCGAGCAATACGACATAATGATATCTAGCGTCGTTCAAAAGCATATCCCGAAGCGGTCGTGCTATTCATTCGCGGAAGCGTAGGCCTTCCAAAATGAACATTTGATTGGACAACCCCGTCTTTAGAACCGCTTGGGCCGTCGTTTCAACTGCAAGAGCCTGACGAGCCAGCCTAAGGTGTTTTTCTACCGTGGCCGACGCAAGCCCCATCAGAACAGCGATATCCTGATTTGTCTTGCCATCACCCACCCATGCCAATGCCTCAAGTTGTCGTTTGGTGAGCACGCGATGAGGCGATGTGTAAGGCAGGCTCAATATTTTAAGATGAGCCACGTTATTCATTAGATGTATGTCATGCCCGTGTTCATCCCAAATGGCGTCAACTTCTTCTTGGCTCATTCCTTTTTTCGCAGTTAAAGCAATGGCCCCCTTGGACCGAGCAGACACAGATTTAAAACTGATTGTGTAGCCTGCAGTCACACCCATCGAAAAGTTGAACTCCATCATGCGCTGTTCGGCAGGTGTCAGCGTTTTGTCAGCTTGCATTTGCGCCAGTATGCCCCAGCTACCGACACCCTCGTTGTAGAGAGCCCAGTTCACCATCGGCGCGTCCATATAATGCTGTTCGCCCACGAAAACGTCGGTGTATTCGCGATCATGATTGGTCAGCAGGATGAAATCCTGTGGATCACCAAGCGATTTTCCCGACCAATAGCGTGTAAAGCCGTAAATCAATCTATCAAAACCAAACTCAGCCATTTTTTGAGTATGCGCTTCCCACAGCTCTTCAATGGATTGGCAGTTTGAAATCCGGTGGAGATAACTTTTCAACTTGTGGCCCCCAAGTGGCCGATCATTGCATTCAATGCCAGAACATAACCAGCCGTGCCAAAGCCACAGATGACGCCAACGGCGACAGGCGCAATATAGCTTTTGTGACGAAACGCCTCTCGTGCATATACATTGCTAATGTGCAGTTCGATCGTCGGGATTTCAGTGCCAACAATCGCATCGGCAAGCGCAATTGATGTGTGCGTATAAGCACCTGCGTTCAGGATTATCCCATCATGGGTTCCTTTGGCATCATGAATGGTGTCGACCAGATCACCCTCGTGGTTGGACTGGAAACACGTCACAGAATAGCCATTGGAGGCACCATGCGCTATACAACTCGCCGAAACATCTGCCAGCATTTCACTGCCGTAAATTTCGGGCTGTCGCATGCCTAGCAGGTTAAGATTTGGTCCATTGAGGATTAGTAAAGACGTCATCAAATTTTACCCTACATTTACTATAACTTTAATAATTGGACCTCGCTATGTCCAGTATGTGATTTTTAGAGCGCTTCAAATACAGCGAGACCCAACCAATCTGCCACAAGTGCAGGGG
>JABITU010000340.1 GCA_018668195.1 Tateyamaria sp.
ACATGGGTTGGATTTCGACATGGGCGGTTCCGGCGACAAAGACGATGGAGAAATCTTTGAAGGTTGACCGGACAGATGTCATAAATACAAGCTTTGATGGGGGACTGCATTTGCAGTTCCCCGTTTTCGTTTGTGGACACTTCGCGTCTGTGGGTTTACTTCGAATTGATTGATTAGACGACCCAAAGGGCCCGCCATGCGCACCGTGAATGACATCCGCTCTACCTTTCTTGATTATTTTGAAAAGCAGGGCCATGCAGTTTTGCCGTCCAGCCCGTTGGTGCCGCGAAATGACCCGACGCTCATGTTTGCAAATTCTGGCATGGTTCAGTTCAAAAATCTCTTCACCGGGCTTGAGAATCGGAGCTACACCCGTGCGACCACTGCGCAAAAATGCGTGCGCGCAGGGGGCAAGCATAACGATCTTGACAATGTTGGATACACAGCGCGCCACCACACCTTTTTCGAGATGCTCGGCAATTTCTCATTTGGTGACTATTTCAAATCCGATGCGATTCCTTTCGCATGGCAGCTAATTACCCGTGAACTGGGGATCGACGCCAAAAAGTTGCTTGTCACGGTCTATCACACCGATGACGAGGCAGTAGAAATTTGGAAAAAAACCGGAGTTCCTGAAGATCGGATCATTCGCATCGCCACCAACGATAACTTTTGGATGATGGGACCCACTGGTCCGTGCGGCCCATGCACTGAAATCTTTTACGATCATGGGGATCATATTTGGGGAGGCCCGCCGGGCTCGCCCGATGAAGATGGCGACCGGTTCGTGGAGATTTGGAACCTCGTCTTCATGCAATATGAGCAATTGGAAGACGGCACGCGTCGGGATCTGGTGGCCCAGTCGATCGACACTGGCATGGGAATTGAACGTGTCGCGGCCCTCTTACAAGGGACCAACGACAATTATGCAACCGATCTGATGCGCAGCCTGATCGAGGCCAGCGCGGATGTCACGTCGACCGATCCGGATGGCCCAGGCGCCACGCATCACCGCGTCATTGCTGACCATTTGCGCTCGACCTCATTTTTGATTGCGGACGGGGTGATGCCTTCGAATGATGGGCGAGGCTATGTTTTGCGCCGAATAATGCGCCGCGCGATGCGCCATGCGCATTTGCTCGGTGCCAAGGACCCAGTCATGCACCGACTTGTGCCTGCTTTGGTGCGTCAGATGGGGGCGGCCTATCCCGAATTGGGGCAAGCGCAGCCGCTGATCACAGAAACGCTCGAGCAGGAGGAAAAACGCTTTAAGCAAACGTTAGACCGCGGCCTTAAGTTGCTTGATGATGAGCTGAGTAACCTTCCAGAGGATGCTGACCTGCCGGGGGACGCAGCCTTTAAACTATACGATACCTATGGCTTCCCGCTTGATCTGACACAGGATGCTCTGCGCGAAAAGGGTAGGTCTGTGGATACTTCCGGCTTTGATGCCGCGATGGAGCAGCAAAAGGCCAAGGCACGTGCGGCTTGGTCTGGTTCTGGAGAGGCTACGGATGCAACCGTTTGGTTCGACGTGGCAGAGGCCGCAGGCCCAACCGATTTCCTGGGCTACGATACCGAAACAGCCGAAGGCTTGATTGTGGCTTTGGTCGTCGATGGTAATCAGGTTGAAACAGTGCCCGAGGGCGCCGAGGTACAGATCGCACTGAACCAGTCACCATTTTATGCTGAAAGTGGCGGGCAGGTTGGTGATACTGGGATTATTCGCACCGAAACTGGCGAGGCTCAGGTAACTGATACGCGCAAAACCGCAGGCGTTTTTGTGCATTTAGCGACAGTCACGAAAGGAAGCCCTTCTAACGGAGAAGCCGCCATTCTCGAAGTTAATCATAAACGGCGCAGCGCGATTAGGGCGAACCATTCTGCGACGCATTTGCTACACGAAGCGCTGCGCGGCGCATTGGGGGATCATGTATCTCAGCGGGGGTCGTTGAATGCCCAAGATCGCCTACGGTTCGATTTCAGTCATGGCAAGGCGCTCAGCAAATCTGAGTTGACGATGATCGATCAAGAGGTCAATGCCTACATCCGGCAAAACAGCCTGGTAGAGACACGGATTATGACACCGGATGACGCCCGAGCGCTTGGGGCGCAGGCCCTGTTTGGAGAGAAATATGGCGAAGAGGTGCGCGTTGTGTCGATGGGTCTGCAGCCAGGGTCTGGAAAAGGCTCGGGTGCAGATACCTATTCGCTAGAACTTTGCGGTGGTACCCATGTGCGCCATACTGGCGACATTGGTGCATTTGTCACGCTTGGTGACAGCGCATCGAGCGCGGGTGTGCGCCGGATCGAAGCTTTGACTGGGGCTGCGGCGTTGGACTATTTGTGCGGGCAGGATCAGGTGGTTGCCCAGGTGGCCGGTGTGTTAAAAGCTCAGCCGCAGGACGTGCCCGACCGCATCAAGGCGCTGCTTGACGAACGCAAGGCGCTTGCCGGTGACGTGGCGCAACTTCGGCGCGACCTCGCGATGGCAGGTGGTGACAAAGAAACCCTGCAAGGTGAGGATGTCAATGGCACTGCGTTCATGGCCCAGGTGCTAAGCGGTGTGACGGGCAAGGATTTGCCGCCGCTTATTGATGCGCACAAGGCTCAGATTGGGAGCGGAGCGGTACTATTGATCGCTGAAGCCGATGGTAAAGTCGCCGTGGCTGCGGGTGTTACGGATGACAAGACAGCGACGGTGAGTGCCGTCGATCTGGTCAAGGCGGCTGTCGCTGAAATGGGCGGCAAGGGCGGCGGGGGGCGATCTGATATGGCACAAGGTGGTGCCAAGGATGCATCAAATGCTCAAGCAGCAATTGCAGCTGCCAAAGCAATTTTAGGAGGGTAAAATGCCAGCACTTTGGATCGCACATGTGACCGTGACGGATGAAGAAGCTTATAAGAAATATGCTGTGGGCGCGACCGAAGCGATTGCAGCTCATGGCGGAAAATTTATCGCACGTGGTGGGCATTACGTACAGCTCGAGGGTAAGGACCGGCCCCGCAACGTGGTTGCACGTTTTAAAGACGTTGCCACGGCAGAGGCCTGCTATCGTTCCGACGCATACCAAGCTGCACTGGAACATGCTCGTGGCGCGTCAGAGCGGGAGCTTTTGATTGTCGAGACGACCGAATAAATCGTTCTAAGTCACTGAATTATAATAATTGTTTGCCGGGGTGATGGCCCCAGCGAAAACATTACGATGCCCGGGCCATTCGTTTACGTTCATGTGGGTCAAGGAAACGTTTGCGCAGACGGATCGCGTTTGGTGTGACCTCGACCAGTTCGTCATCGTCGATATAGGCAATCGCTTCTTCCAATGACATCGTGATTGGCGTGGTCAGGCGCACGGCTTCGTCGGTCCCACTGGCGCGAACGTTGGTCAGTTTTTTACCCTTTAATGGGTTCACTTCTAAATCGTTGTTGCGGCTGTGTTCGCCAATCACCATGCCAGTGTACACGTCTGCCTGCGCGCCGATGAACATGCGTCCGCGCTCTTCGAGGTTCCACAGAGCAAAGGCGACGGACTGGCCGTTTTCCATTGAAATTAATACACCCGCGCGACGACCAGGGATTGGCCCCTTATGTGGTGCCCAGGCATGGAACACGCGGTTCAAAACACCGGTGCCGCGTGTGTCAGTCAAAAACTCGCCGTGATACCCGATAAGACCGCGCGACGGGACGTGTGCAATAATGCGGGTCTTGCCGGTACCGGCAGGCTTCATCTCGGTCAGTTCACCTTTGCGGACGCCGGTGATTTTTTCAATCACAGCGCCTGCGTATTCGTCGTCGACGTCAATGGTGGCTTCTTCGATGGGCTCGTGGCGCACGCCGTCGATGTCCTGAAACAAAACCTGTGGGCGACTAATGCTTAACTCGAACCCTTCGCGGCGCATGTTTTCGATCAAAACACCCATCTGCAATTCGCCGCGGCCTGCAACTTCGAAAGCGTCACCACCCGGGGTGTCGCTTATTTTGATCGCGACATTAGATTCCGCTTCTTTCATCAAGCGGTCGCGGATGACACGGGACTGAACCTTTTTACCATCGCGGCCAGCGAGAGGTGAATCGTTAATGCCAAAGGTGACAGTAATGGTGGGCGGATCGATCGGTTGAGCGTCGAGCGCTTCGGTCACGGCCGGGGCCACGATGCTGTCAGCAACAGTGGCTTTTGACATCCCTGCAAGGGTCACGATGTCACCAGCTTCGGCTAGGTCAATGGGTTGCTGACCTAGGCCGCGGAAGGCGAGAATCTTAGTGCAGCGAAAGTTCTCGATCAGCGTGCCATCGCGCGACAACGCCTTGACAGTTTCGCCCGTTTTAAGTGTCCCTGCTTCGACGCGCCCGGTCAAAATGCGGCCAATGAACGGATCGGACCCCAATGTCGTCGCAAGCATACGGAAGGGTTCATGCTTGGCGGCCAACTGTGCTGGTGCAGGCACGTGTTCAACAATCAGGTCAAAAAGTGCTGAAAGATCGGCGCGTGGTCCGTCCAGTGCCATGTCGGCCCAGCCACTGCGACCTGATGCGTACATAGCAGGGAAATCCAACTGGTTGTCATCTGCACCAAGGTTGGCGAATAGGTCAAAGCATTCATCCAGCGCCCGGTCCGGCTCAGCGTCGGGCTTGTCGACTTTGTTCAACACAACGATGGGCCGCAGACCAAGCGCCAATGCCTTGGATGTCACGAATTTAGTTTGCGGCATTGGACCTTCGGCGGCATCCACTAACAGAACCACACCATCTACCATCGACAGGATGCGCTCGACCTCTCCGCCAAAGTCAGCGTGGCCTGGCGTGTCAACGATGTTGATACGGGTACCTTTCCATTCGACCGACGTCGCCTTGGCCAGGATCGTGATCCCACGCTCGCGTTCCAGATCGTTGCTGTCCATCGCCCGTTCGGTGGTGGCCTGGTTTTCACGGTATGTGCCTGATTGCTTCAGCAATTCATCCACAAGCGTAGTTTTGCCGTGGTCGACGTGGGCGATGATGGCGATGTTGCGCAGATCCATGACGGGCCTCTTTCTTTTTTGGCGCGCCGATGCGCAACCACTATTTGACGGGCGCATATCCTGCCGCGTTGCGGAAAGAAAGGGTTAGTGTGTCGCGGTGTTAGAGAACAGCTGAATCACAGCGATCCCTGTGATGATCAAGCCCAACCCAAAAAGTGCAGGCATGTCGAGCCTCTGGCCAAAAACTGCAAAGCCGATAATAGCAATCAGCACAACACCAAGCCCGGACCAAATTGCGTATGCGACGCCTACGGGGATATATTTCAAGGCCACACCAAGAAAATAGAACGCGATGGAATAGCCTATGATCACAACCACAGAGGGCCAGAAACGTGTGAATTGGTGGCTAGCCTGCAGCGCAGTGGTACCGATGGTTTCCGCCGCAACGGCTATGATGAGATAGATGTAATGCAGGGGCATGAATGAACCTTTACAAGGGTAGGGCGGTGCTTTCTTTTATCTCTTCCATGACAAAGCTGGCCGAGACATCGGACACCGGAACAAGGTGGATCAGTTGCTGATACAGCGCATCATAGCCAGCCATATCTTGCACGCGGGCGCGGATCAGATAATCGAGGTCGCCGGTCATTCGGTAAACGCTGAGAATACCAGGTATGCTGCGGGTGGCGCGGTTAAACTTTGTCTGCCAGTCGGGGTCGTGGCTGTGCGTCCGCACTTGGAGGAAAACCATGAGCCCAAGCCCTGCTACTGCCGGATCTACAAGCGCGACACGCGCGGTGATGACGTGGGCGTCTTCTAATGCGCGAACCCTGCGCCAACATGCATTGCGGCTCAGTCCGACCTTGTCACCCAATGATTCCAATGATTGGCCAGCATCGCGTTGCAGTTCGTTGAGGATTTGGCTGTCATAGTGGTCAAAATTCTTCATTTTGGTGAAATATATAAAAAATAATCCCAATGCAATTGAGTTTTTATGAGTATTTTGGGAGCAAATATGACGAGAAAGACGACAAAATAGTACGCAGAAATAGGAGGGCTTCATGCTGACACGGGTTTTTCTTTCTCACCCTCGCGATGTTAATGAAAGCTATGGCGAACACGCGATATTCGCAGGCGGTTTTGCTGTGCGACTTATACTAGCAGGCGGCGCTGCCTTGGTGCATGCGGTTATCCCTTGCCTGTTTGAAAAAACGGCGAGCCGCATGATTGCGGACATGTATGCTAAAACCAACGGTCGCGGATCCTGAAGCAAGACTTCTAACGGACAGTACGTGATACAGCTTGATTGGTCTTTGGGTAAGAACCAAGCTGACGGAAGCTGAACTTTGACGGTAAGGCTGGCGTCGTTTCATTCCTGCCTGCCGAAGGGTTGTACGGACCGTTTTGAACAATATCCGAGCTCGGCTAGAGCAGTCTGTTAGCGAAAGTGGTTGGCAGTTGCAGCCGAAGCTTGCCGGATGAAAGTTGCAGAATTTGCATTTAGGCATGAAGAACGCGGATATTGTGTTTGCGCCTGTTCAAAACGTGAGTGAATATACTTTTCGGTCGTCGCCTCGCGCGCGAAGTGGGATTTACCAGCGAAAGCTAACACATCGAACAGTGGACTGACGACATGGAAACGAATTTCAACAATAGAAGCCTCGAAACCAAAGATATTCTTGGTGAACTTGTACGTATAGAAACGGTATCAGGCGCGAGCACAAAAGAAGTAAATGACTTGATTGCCAAATTTTGCGAGCATTCGTCCGATTGCATGATTTCTGCAACTGGACCTTTC
>JABITU010000341.1 GCA_018668195.1 Tateyamaria sp.
ACGAGGCGATTGCCACCAGAGGTGCCAGTGCCGTGATCCCTCCGCGCAAGAATGCCAAGCCCTGCAAGCCGACGAGCGCTGGAGCGATTGCCCGAAACGAAGCGGTCAGTGCGCAGCAATATCTGGGCCGCACCTTGCGGCGACGTTGGAGCGGATACCACCGCCGAAGCCGCGTCGAAACGAAGATGCATTGCATGAAACTACTTGGCCAATCGCTGATGGCGAGGGACTTTGATTGGCAGGTTGCAGAAATCCACGTCCGCATCGCCGTCCTCAACCGCTACACGGCTCTTGGCATACCCGTCACTGAGCCTGTAGGCTGAGTCCGTAAGGGGTAAGGGGAAGAGCGTCCTTCACCTGATTTGTGCAACAAAGCCTCAATCAAGTAATCACATCCGGCTGTTTCCACAACGCTACAAACAACGTGGTAACGGACAGAATATTTGCCCCTGCGATACCCATGTAAATCCATCTTGGGACATCACCATTTGCCCAGATACGGGCAATCGCGAGGCTTATGCCAACGAGCAGGACAATGAAGACAACATAAGCCAGCCACCGCCAGCCTCGGAATAAACCATAAGCAAAACCCGCGTATACAAGCGCGAAGGGAAGCAGTATCAACGCATCCGCACTAAACCTACTTACGGGAAGCGCAAGAAGGTGGAGGCCCGCGGACAATGCGGTAAAGTAAGCGCCCCAGCGCATAGCAGTGCTAGTCTGTGTCATGTCTGACCTCATTCGTCGTTTGCGCAAGGGTAACCTGCAACGCCCCATGCAAGGATATCGTTCACATGTTCTTGCAAGCTATAGGGTGCTGGCTCTCTGCC
The DNA here is from genome assembly GCA_018668195.1 of Tateyamaria sp. The sequence continues at coordinate 831 of JABITU010000341.1, forward strand.
TTCGCCCGGATTCCATGCCCAATGCAGGATCAAGTCATGGTCAAGATGGCTTGCAATGTCGTTGAAATCACGGCCACCGTTGCGTTCGGGGTCTCGCAATTGATTACAGATTTCATCTGACGTTTTGCCAAACCATTCGGCCTCAACGGGGGCCAGTTGCCAGTTCATGGCGACTTGCGGGGCGGCATGTGGCACGTCGTTGATACCTTCGCGGTAGGCATGGCACGCGCTGCACCGCAGATATTCAGCCCCGATCCGGCTGTCACCTGCGTTAATATTCATGCCATGCGGGCTGGCGTTGCCGTAACTTGGGCCTGACCACATAGGGATATTATTAGCCCCCACATGGCAATTTGAACAGCGTGGGTGGGATGTGACGTCGTAGATGCGCGTCCACGCTCCCAACCCGTCGGCGCGACTGACTGACGCTTCTGCGGGTGGCGCAATGTTGACGTTTTCACCTTCGGCAAAGGCCGCGCCGGCAACGCTCATCACGCAGATAACAGTGAGGATACGTTTCATGCCAACCGCCCCCTAAACGAAGTCAAAAGATTTAAAGAACGGCATCTCGCGTGGGCGTTCCCCTGTCAGATCAAAGATCGCACTTGCAAGCGCGGGGGCCGCCGGAGGCACGGGTGGCTCCCCTATCCCGCGAATCTTTGTCGCATTCTCTAGGCCGCGCACCACAATTTCAGGGGTTTGGAAAATCCGCATGCCTTCTGCTGCATGGTAATTGGTTTGCTCTGCCACGCCGTCAGAGTAGGTAATTTCTGAATTGATCGCGTGGCCAAGACCCCAGACAACGCCACCTTGCACTTGGTTCTCAAAATTCACAGGATCGATCACCTGACCGACGTCCGCCACCACATAAACCTTATCGAGTTTAATGCCGTAATCCGTCATCGAAATCTCAATGACCTCAGCTGTGGGCACGCCGAAACTCTCGACGAGAGCAAGACCACGGCCCCGATTTGGCCCAAGATCACCCCCCCAGTTCGACATCTCGGCCAACGTTTCAAGAACTGTCCGGTGAACCGGGTGATTGACCAGCCGAAGTCGTTCTTCCATCGGATCAGCCCCCGCAGCGCGGATTAGCTCATCAAGTGTATTTTCAGCTAGGAACCCTGCATGGCTTGCGCCAACGGAACGCCATGAACTGATCGGTGCCAGCTCAGGCACGCGATAACCGCGCACCCGTAGGCTGGGAATGTCATACGGCATGTTCCAAGCGCCTGCGACGATCTGCGCATCTGGTCCGGGTGTAACTATGCCTGCCCGCTGCCCCCCCGAAGCCAAGACAGATGGGGCCGCGATATCAAGCGACAAAGCTGTCACTTGCCCGTTCTCTACGATACCTTGCGCCCGCGACATTGCGAGCTGGCGCGGGTAGTCCTGCACGAAGTCCTCTTCCCTGCTATACGTCATTTTTACAGGTGTTCCTGGCATCGCCATTGCAATTTGGGTTGCCTGTTTGATGTATTCAAACTCTAAGCGGTGACCAAAGCTGCCGCCTGAAAACTGGTTGTAGAACTGCACACTGTCCGCATCTACACCCACTACAGCAGCAACCTGTTGTTGCAAAAAGCGGGGCAGTTGGTGACCCGTCCAAACCTCGACCAGACCATCGCTGATCCTGACGATTGCATTTAGTGGTTCCAGCGGTTGATGCGCGACATAAGGCGCGCGGTTCTCGATTGTTATTTTGTTTTCACCTGCAAGGGCAGCATCCACGTCACCATCTACCCGCCACTCTTGATCAAGGCGGTCGTCGACGAAACTTGCGGCGACTTCATCCCAGTGTGCTGCGGTTTCGGCAGGATAAGGGGCCGGACCCCATTCACAAACAACCTCATTTACGGCTTGAATAGCTCGCCAAGTGTTGTCAGCAATCGCGGCGATGCCATTGGTGACTGGGACAATCGCCTGCACACCGCGCATGTTTTCCGCGTTTTTTGTATCAAAGCTAATCATCGCCCCGCCTTTACGCGGGTTCGTGCGGACAGACGCATAGACCATGCCGTCCAAATCAAGATCGATCCCGAACGTCTGCGTTCCTGTTGCTTTGGCAACAGTGTCGGTGCGCATCATCGGTTTACCGATGTGGCGCCATTCAGAAGGATCGCGCAGGGCAATGTCGGTGGCAGGCGAAATCTGGGACGATTCTGCAGCGAGGTCTACATAGGCGATGGTTTCACCATTGGGCAAAATAACCGACGCATTCGCTGTTCGAAGGTCCGCAACGGGCACGC
>JABITU010000342.1 GCA_018668195.1 Tateyamaria sp.
CCGTCGCCCTCGGAAATGGATGACATGCTGCGTACGGTGGGGGTGCCGGACCTTGATGCGTTGATGGCCGAAACCCTGCCCGATGGGATATTGCAAGAAAAACCGCTCGACTTTGGCAGGCCGCTCTCAGAACGAGGGTTGATCACCCATATGAAGGCAGTTGCCGAAAAGAATACGGTGCTGACATCGCTGATCGGACAAGGGTTTCACGGCACGGTCACGCCACCCGCGATCCAACGCAATATCTTTGAGAACCCCGCTTGGTACACCGCCTATACGCCATATCAGCCCGAGATCTCCCAAGGTCGGCTCGAGGCGCTTTTGAACTTTCAGACGATGATTTCAGACCTCACAGGCCTTGAGATTGCGAATGCATCCTTGCTGGACGAGGCCACAGCCTGTGCCGAAGCGATGACGATGGCGCAGCGTGTATCAAAATCCAAGGCGCGCGGTTTTTTTGTTGACGAAAACTGTCACCCCCAGAACATCGCCGTGATCCAGACCCGCGCCGCGCCATTGGGGATAGAGGTGCAGGTAGGTGCCCCTGATGATCTGGATCCAGAGGCCGTTTTTGGTGCCCTGTTCCAGTTTCCAGGTACTCACGGCACTTTGCGCGATTTTACCGAGGAAATGGACCGGCTGCACGCCAGCAAAGCCATCGGAATCATTGCCGCTGATCCTCTGTCGCTGACCCTGCTCAAAGAGCCGGGTGCAATGGGGGCGGACATTGCCGTCGGTACGACACAACGCTTTGGGGTGCCCGTGGGATTTGGTGGACCACATGCCGCCTACATGGCGACCAAACAGGCTTTTGCGCGGTCCATGCCCGGCAGGATCGTGGGCGTGTCTATCGACAGCCATGGCAATCGCGCCTACCGGCTGTCACTGCAAACCCGCGAACAGCATATCCGTCGCGAAAAGGCGACGTCGAATGTGTGTACCGCTCAGGCCCTGCTGGCGGTCATGGCGGGTTTTTATGCTGTTTTCCATGGGCCTAAGGGTCTTAAGGCCATTGCTCAACGTATCCATCGCAAGACGACGTGCCTTGCTCGTGGGCTTGAGGATGCAGGCTTTGAAGTCACGCCCAAGCACTTCTTTGATACGATCACGGTGGATGTGGGCAACGCGCAAACTGTCATCATGCGCGCGGCAGTCAATGAAGGCGTAAACCTGCGCGCCGTAGGCCGAGACCGCATTGGGATCACGCTGGATGAACGCACCGACAGCGATACTTTGGAACGGGTCTGGCACGCCTTTGGCATCATGGCCCGACATCCCGGATTTGCGGCCGAATACCGAATGCCGGATGCGCTGCTCCGCACCTCGGATTATCTGACGCACCCGATCTTTCACCTCAACCGATCCGAGACAGAGATGATGCGCTACATGCGCAGACTGGCCGACCGAGACCTTGCGCTTGATCGGGCGATGATCCCGCTGGGCTCTTGCACGATGAAGCTCAACTCGGCCGCCGAGATGATGCCCGTCAGCTGGGACGCGTTTTCACTGATGCACCCATATGTGCCCCGCGATCAGGCGGCCGGCTATATGGAAATGATCGATGACCTGTCCGCCAAACTCTGTGCTGTCACCGGCTACGATGCCATATCGATGCAGCCTAATTCCGGTGCGCAGGGCGAATTTGCAGGTCTTTTGACCATCGCCGCCTATCACAAGGCCAACGGAGAAGATCATCGCAAGATCTGCCTGATCCCGATGTCGGCGCACGGTACCAATCCGGCCTCTGCCCATATGGTCGGCTGGCTGGTCGTGCCGGTTCAGACCGCGCCGAACGGTGACATCGACCTTGAGGATTTTCGCAGCAAGGCCGAAAAACATGCAGAGGCGTTGGCCGGTTGCATGATCACCTATCCCTCAACCCATGGCGTGTTCGAAGAGACTGTGATCGAGGTTTGCGAAATCGTGCACCAGCATGGTGGGCAAGTTTACATCGACGGCGCCAACATGAACGCGATGGTCGGCCTGTCGCGCCCCGGTGATCTGGGCGGCGACGTGAGCCACCTGAACCTGCACAAGACGTTTTGCATTCCACACGGTGGCGGCGGCCCCGGCATGGGACCAATCGGCGTCAAATCACATCTGATTCCGCATCTGCCGGGCGATCCAATTTCTGGCACAGGTGCCGTTTCTGCTGCGGCCTTTGGCTCGCCTTCACTTTTGCCGATCTCGTGGGCCTATTGCCTGATGATGGGCGGTGCGGGCCTAACCCAAGCCACGAAAGTCGCCATTCTAAATGCCAACTACATCGCCATTCGGCTTAAGGGGGCTTATGACGTTTTGTATAAGGGGCCGCGCGGTCGTGTGGCACATGAGTGCATCATCGACACGCGTCCCTTTGCCCAATCCGCAGGCATCACCGTGGACGATATCGCCAAGCGGCTGATCGACTGTGGCTTTCATGCCCCAACCATGAGCTTTCCGGTGGCTGGGACCCTGATGATTGAGCCGACCGAATCTGAACCCAAAGCCGAGCTTGACCGCTTTTGCGATGCGATGCTTGCGATCCGCGCCGAGATCGCCGAGATTGAGAACGGCACCGCCGATCCCGAAAACAATGCGCTCAAGAACGCACCGCACACGATGGAAGATCTCGTCAAGGATTGGGACAGACCCTATGCGCGCGAGGCCGGGTGCTTTCCGGCGGGCGCTTTCCGTGTCGACAAGTACTGGCCACCAGTGAACCGAGTGGACAACGTATGGGGCGATCGCAACCTGACGTGTACGTGCCCACCCATGGAAGCATATGCCGCCGAATAGAAACCAAGCGTCCTTTTTTATGATTTAGGCAAGGGCAAGATCAAAGA
>JABITU010000343.1 GCA_018668195.1 Tateyamaria sp.
GGGGGCAGGTCTGTTGTCTGGGCAAGTGCCTCAACGGCGCGCATCGTGTCGGCCCCTGGGCCAATCCAGGCACGTCCTGTCAGCGAGGTCTCAACCCCCAGAAACGCCACTGCAATCTCCTTCTTTTAGATAGAAATATCCTCGCTCGAGGCGAGGAAACTTGTTTGCGACGACATTCGTCCATTCAGTCTGGTCGCAGATTTCTACTCAGACCGTATGTGTTGGCGTTCGGTAGCTCATCCGGCGCACGGACCCCGTTTTCGAGCGCATCAAAAGCGTCTCGCAGGTCAGCCAGCCCGGTTCGCGCTGTACCGCAGACAAAAGTGAGCCGGAAGTCACTCCGGTTGCGGCAAAAATCACATCCTGCGTGACCATATCATCGCGCGTGTAAATCCTGTCAAAATCGGTGATCCCAGCCTTACTGGCACGTCCACGCTCGTCATTATTGCGAAACAGCAGCCGGCCATAAATCTGACCTCCCATGCATTTCAAAGCGGCGGCGGCCAGCACGCCTTCGGGTGCGCCACCTTCGCCCATGTACATGTCGATGCCCGTCGATGGATCGGCGCAGTGCATGACCCCGGCCACGTCGCCGTCTGTGATCAACCGGATCGAAGCGCCGGTGCCGCGCACATCGGCAATGATTTTTTCGTGACGGGGGCGCTCAAGGATACAGACCGTAATGTCAGAGGGTGCGCACCCTTTTGCAGCGGCCAGAGCTGTCACTCGCTCGGCCGCGCTCATGTCCATGGTGACGGTGTCGGGTGCAAATCCGGGCCCGATGGCCAGTTTGTCCATGTACACATCCGGTGCATGCAGCATTGATCCGCGTGGCCCCAGAGCGATAACCGTTAGCGCGTTGGGCATATCCTTGGCTGTCAGATTGGTCCCTTCGAGGGGGTCGAGAGCGATGTCTACGCCGGGCCCGTTGCCTGTGCCGACCTCTTCGCCGATAAACAGCATTGGCGCCTCGTCCCGTTCGCCTTCACCGATGACAACAACACCAGCGATATCCAGAAGGTTGAGCTGATCGCGCATGGCATTTACTGCGGCTTGGTCGGCGGCTTTCTCGTCGCCATGACCAACCAGACGGGCTGAGGCGAGTGCCGCAGCCTCGGATACGCGGGCAAGGCCCAACGACAGCAGGCGGTCTTGAAATTGGGCGGTGGCGGTCATGGCAATGGTCCTTTGTGGAAAAGATGTAGAACGGGTTCAAACGGCTTCGATTCGCAAGACAACAGGGTCTGTTGTCAGCACACCGGTGCCGCGCATGGCATCAAGCGCCTGATCGACAGAGCTGCGGGTACACGTATGAGTTACAATCAGAACTGGGGCAGAGGCATCTGCATGCCCATATTGGCGCATACGGTCAATGCTGACGCCTGCTTGGCCAAGAACGGCTGCTATCTTGGCCAAGGCACCGGGTTTGTCATGCAGCGTCATGCGCAAATAGTAGGGCGCGGGAAGCACGGATCTGGCTGGGGTGCTGTGTTCCAGGCTGATGGCGGGTTGCCCGAAAACTGGCAACCGTACACCGCGTGCGATGTCACAGATGTCACCCATTACAGCTGATGCTGTCGGCCCTTCACCGGCGCCCGGGCCGCGCAAAACAACCTGCTCAACGGCGTGACCTTCGATGGCGACCATGTTGGTTCCGCCTTGCAGCTGTGCCAGCGGCGATGTGTCGGGCACAAGGCAGGGCATCATCCGTTGCTCGAGGCCGCGCCCAGTTTTTTGTGCGACGCCGAGTAATTTTATTTTGTATCCCATATCAGCGGCTTGTCGGATATCATCGATGCTGACGCGTTCGATCCCCTCCAGTTCGATCCCCTCGAAATTTACGCGCGTGCCAAAAGCGATTGCGGAAAGGATCGCCAGTTTATGTGCTGCATCAATGCCGCCCACATCCAGTTGCGGATCTGCTTCCAGATAGCCAAGCCCGTCAGCTTCTGCAAAAACTTCGTCATAGGTTAGTCCTGCGTTTTCCATGCGGGTCAGGATGTAGTTGCATGACCCGTTCATAACCCCGACGATGCGCGTGATCTCGTTGCCTGCAAGTCCTTCGGTCAGGGCTTTGACGACCGGTATGCCGCCTGCCACGGCAGCCTCGTAGCGTAATGAGACCTCGGCCGCTTCGGCGGCTTCAGCCAGTTCTTGGCCGTGAATGGCAAGCATGGCTTTGTTGGCGGTAACGACATGCTTGCCAGCAGCAATTGCAGCTTCTGTTGCAGCTTTAGCAGGTCCATCTGTTCCGCCCATCAATTCGACAAACACATCAACATCATCGCGCGTTGCAAGCGCAACGGGGTCATCCTCCCAAGCATAACCGGTCAGTGGGATAGAGCGGTCTTTGCTGCGGCTGCGGGCACTGATTGCGGAAATGGAAATGTCACAGCCCGTGCGTGCAGCGATTAAAGCGGCTTGCTGGCGCACGAGTTTAATCACGCCTATGCCAACGGTGCCCAGTCCCGCGATGCCGAGGCGCAAGGGAGTATTCATGGCAAAGTCCTTCTTTAAATCGCTATGTCGATCGGGATGTATCGAGTTCTGCTCAGGGGTGCAATTGCCTGATCTGCCGCGCTTGGTTAGCGCATACCGCTGCGCAACCGTAACCGGGCATTGGTATCTATCGGTTCGTGTTTTTTCATATCACGAGTTCTTGCCTTTAGGGCACTGATGCGCGCCTCAAGGTATTGTGTCGTCCGATTAGGATCGACGCCGGCCGGAAAGGCAGAGGCCAACAGCGGATCCAGCGGTACAAGGGGCGGGTAGTTCGTATCCGTCAGGTCAGCAGAAATTGTGCCGTCTATGTCTGAAAACTGGGCGCAGGCGGTCAGAGTCAGTAAGAGGGTAATGCAGGCAGCACGCATAACGGGTGATCGGATCCCTGATTAAAAAGCTGTGCCTGTGATGCACCAGAGATGAGTACGGTGCAAGCGTGGCTTGGTTTTGAACGACTGTTCAGTTAACATGAAAGTATGGCACGAACCACTGGCTCGCATTCAGATATTACCGGCCCGCGCGTTCGTGCAGCGGCCCTGCGCCTTTTTGCGCGCCACGGTTTTGCCGCTGTGTCGATGCGTCAGATCGCAATGGAAGTTGGCGTTCAGGTCGGTGCGCTTTACAATTACACGCCGGACAAACAGACATTGTTATTCGAACTGATGCGCGATCACATGATCGAATTGTTGCGTGCTGCTGTGACGTTTCCGCGCGACATGCCGTTGGCAGATCTTGAGAATTTCGTTCGGTTTCACATAGCTTTTCACCATGATCGTCCTGACGCCGTATTTATCGCCTATATGGAGCTGCGTAATCTGGAGCCTGATAATTTCGCCGAGATCGAGGCCTTGCGGGGGCAGTATGAGGCTGTTCTTGAAAGCATTTTGGAAGCGGGGCGGTTTAATGTTGCGGATCGTAAGATTGCGACACTCGCAATTATTGCAATGTTGACTGGTGTGAGTACATGGTTTCGCACCGGTGGTCGCCTGAGCCTTGGGGCGGTTCAGGAGCAGTATTGGGAGATGGTGCGGCGTATGGTTGGGCCGGAGGGTGGCTCTGTTTGACCTTGCGGTCAAAGGCGCCCACCCACCGACCCTTGGGCGAGTTAGATCATTCAATGTGCCGCATTGATAAACGTTCCGTTGCGCAGATCCTTCATGGCTTGCATTAGTTCGGCTTTGGTATTCATGACAATGGGCCCATGCCACGCAATGGGTTCATCGATGGGTGCACCCGAAATAAGCAGAAAGCGGATGCCCTCGGGACCTGCCTGAACAGTGACTTCGTCACCAGTTCCAAAACGGATCAGTGTGCGATCTCCAGAGAGGTCACGGATGTTAAGTTCCTGCCCTGAAACCTCTTTTTCAAGGAGTATGCCTGAGGGTGTTGAGGCATCGGCAAAAGCGCCCATACCCTGGAACACGTATGCAAAGGCGCGTCGATAAGTATCGATCTGAAACGCTTTTTTAAGACCTGCAGGTACGAATATATCAAGATACTGCGGGTCGGATGCGATGCCGTCCACTGGACCGCTGGCACCCCAGAAATTTCCTGTGATCACCTTTACGGTTGTGCCATCGTCGTCCGTCACAACTGGAATGTCGGCATCGGCAATATCCTGATAGCGCGGGGCTGTCATCTTTTGTGCGGCGGGTAGGTTGCCCCATAGCTGAAAGCCATGCATTTGGCCACGTTGGTTTCCATGTGGCATTTCTTTGTGCAGGATACCTGACCCTGCTGTCATCCACTGCACTGAACCGGCACCAAGTGTGCCCGAGTTTCCAAGACTGTCGCTGTGCTCAACCGTGCCTTCCAAAACATAAGTAATTGTTTCTATTCCCCTGTGTGGATGCCAAGGGAAGCCTTTTTTGAAATGTGCGGGCACGTCGTTGCGAAAATCATCAAATAGCAAGAACGGATCCAGCTCGCTAGGGTCTTGAAAGCCGAACGCCCGGTGCAAGTGGACGCCTGCACCTTCCATGGTGGGTTTTGCCTGACGGGTTTCGAGTATTGGTCTGAGAGACATTTGAAAGCTCCAATTCCGATCACATTACAGTATCAGTAAAGCGTTATGCGAAAAACCAGTCTCGCCTAACGCTGCCTGAAATCAAAGATTTCAACGCGTTAGGAGATGCCTGATGTTCCAGGTATTCTGTCAAATGGTATATCTGTTCTTTTGCGCGCCGCAATCGGTGTCAGCGAACGCCTTATGTGCGCAAATGGTGTGTGTGTGACGGGAACCACCGCAACCGTTTGGTTCTCTCATTCCCGAGGACCTGTATGTACAGGTGGGGGCCAGGTAACCGGACCAAGGCCCGGACAGAGCCAGCTCCCTCGGAATTGCTTAAGGCCACCGGAATGCAACCTATCACGAGTAGGGCAGAACCCGTCACGTCAAATATAAGCTTATGCTGGGGTGGGGACAAGAGCGTGGGGGATCTGTGGCGCTACTATCTTGCCGGCATTTTAAGCTGTGTCTTTGCGCATGGCTACTTTTACGCGTGCCATCCATTGCCTTTGACGAAACACCTGGAACATCGGGGACTTTGTTTTGCGCCGAAATCATTGATTTCAGACCACTTTGGCTGACTCACGTTTTTCGCATGACGCTTTAAGAGGTTTTATCGTTGGCATGATCGCTGAGGTTCATGGTGGAAAATAAAGCGTGTGTTGCGCAGGGAACTCTCTGTATTTGCCACAGAATGCCTTGCAAACGTTCCTATATTGTTCGTATTTCTCAATTATGAAAACCCTGTCTGACCCGTTAGCATTGATGCCTGGCCAACTTTTGGCGCGCGGGGTGGCACGTCATTTCGCCTCTTTGGGCTGGTCCACGGTTGAAGAGCTTGTGCCAAGCCGTGGTTTGCGGGTCGATGTGATGGCGCTGGGCCGTAAGGGAGAGGTTTGGGTGATCGAGTGCAAGTCAAGTCGGGCAGATTTCATGTCGGATCACAAGTGGCAGGGGTATCTTGAGTGGTGCGACCGGTTCTTTTGGGCCGTGGATGTCGATTTTCCAGTTGAGTTGTTGCCGAAAGAGACAGGTTTGATGATCGGCGACGCATATGGATCTGATATCCTGCGCATGGGGTCGGAAAAGCGTCTGGCGCCCGCGCGGCGCAAGGCGATGGTCCACAAGTTCGCAAGCCATGCTGCGCGGCGGTTACAGGCGCTGCGGGATCCGAGTGCGGACTTTGGATGATACAATTGGCTTCAGTTGTGCGATGCAGCTCGAAGGGCGAGCATGATAATCATCTCTTCAAGAGCGAAGCGGCCTTTGCTGCGGCTCGGATTTCATCAGCGATTTCTTCAGCCTCTTCCGGGTCAAAATCCATTGGGATTTCGACACCTTTTCCCTCGACATATATTCTCACCATACCCTTGTCGGTTGGGCCGATTTGCAGGTTGGTTTCGACGTCGTGCTCGGTGTTGATGCCCATGGGAGCCTCGCGTTTTTACTGCTAGCGTGTGCTAGCTCGTGCCGGTTTGATTGGCAAGCGGGTTGGCGATGGGTTGCGTGCATTTCTGTCGTTAAGCAGCGCTTGGCCTAGGTGGGTGATCTTAACTGGCTGATGCGCTGGCAGCCCGAGGGACCAGAATTGTGGATTAATCCATGGAATTTATTCATGCTTGAGGTCTGTGCTTGAATGCTTGTCACGGTTGCGAAAGCCAAACATTGGTCAATGCTTTTTTGTTGGGAGCGGGTGCACCTGAACGGCGTTTGAACACATGTGATCATTTGGCCTGAATTTTGGAAGAACAAACCGGATTTTATCGCTTTTGGCGGTCTTGCAATCGGCGAAAGGGATAGGTAATCCTCTGGTCAGTGCCGCCTTAGCTCAGTTGGTTAGAGCGCTTGATTGTGGATCAAGAGGTCCCTGGTTCGAGACCAGGAGGTGGTACCACCAAATATTGGTGTGAAATCGCATTAGATTAAATTGGCGAAACAGTCTGTTTGCCGTTCGGCAAATGCGCCCGCCCGCCCTCCCCTTTTTTAGCAAGGTTATGGATGGTTCATTCTAGAATGATCGTGCGACGCAGGGTGCCGTTGAGCTGATCAAAGATCAGTATTTCGTCGTCTTGTGTAACAACGGCGTACCAGTCCGAGCCAACAGTGAATGATGTTGCTATAGTGCCGTTTGGCAAGATGATACGGTCGGGCAGCGTCAGGGTGTTGTCGGGTGTATTCAACCGGATGACAAGCAGCACGATCACGGTTAGAACGCCCAAGATCATTGTGGCGGTTAGTGCTGTCACCAACTGGCGCAGAAACCTGAGATTAGCCGGTTCTGAGGAGTTTTCGATGTCGTCCAAGTCCGTGTCCTTTGTCATTGCAGATGCACCGCCTGTACGTCTTGATAAGGCGATAGCACGCGACGTGCCAGAGGGGGCGGCGTTGTCGCGCACCCGATTGGCGCGTTTGGTGGTCGAAGGCGCTGTGCGGGTAGACGGAGCTGTCGTGTTGGACCCCAAAGCGCACATCGCTGCAGGTGCAAGGGTTGATGTGACGGTGCCAGTTGCTGAGGACAGTCATTTGGTGGCTGAGGACATTCCGCTTGATGTCGTGTTTGAGGATGCGGACCTGATCGTGTTGAACAAGCCGGCGGGCATGGTGGTGCACCCCGCGCCGGGTTCGCCTTCGGGAACGTTGGTGAATGCGCTGATGCATTATTGCGGCGCTCACCTGTCGGGTGTGGGCGGGATGAAGCGGCCCGGCATTGTGCATCGAATCGACAAGGATACGAGCGGATTGCTGGTCGTGGCTAAATCAGATGTGGCGCATCACGGTTTATCGGAACAGTTCGCGGCCCATACGGTGGAACGGTATTACAGAGCATTGGTTTATGGGGTGCCAGATGCCAACGATCCGCGCTTGCGCGGGGTCAGGGGCGCGTCATTCGAGCCGGGTAATGTGCTGAAGCTGACCACGCAATTGGCGCGGCACAGAACAGACCGTCAGCGCCAGGCTGTTCTTTTTCAGGGCGGTCGCCATGCTGTGACACGTGCGCGTGTGGTGGCGCGGTATGGTGCGCCTGTGGTGTTGGCGCAGGTGGAGTGCTGGCTAGAAACTGGTCGCACCCATCAGATCCGGGTCCATTTGGCACATGCCGGCCACGGGTTGGTTGGTGACCCCGTTTATGGCGGGCGTCGCAAGCTGGCGCAGGGCGCGTTGAGTATGCAGGCAGCAGTGGCTTTGGCAGGCTTCAAAAGGCAGGCGTTGCATGCGGCGGTTTTAGGCTTTGTCCATCCAGTCACAGGCGCTCGGGTGCGGTTCGAGGCGCCTTTGCCCGCTGATATCAACAACGTGTTGGAGGCGCTAGGCTAAGACGTATGGGACGCGTGGTCTCTTGATGTTAAACCCGATGCACATGAGCACAAGTTGCGCGACGCAAGTCTGCTTTTCACACCTGTTTATGCAAATACCAAGCTCGCTGCGCCCTTGGCCTCTTGAAGTGGGGCGCGAGCCAACCCATATGATATGTTAAGCCAATAAACATTAATGTGCCGGAGTATCAGGAGAGACCAAATGGCCAATTACGCAAATCTTCCCGCACCCACGCCAGAGGGTGGTTTGAACCGGTATATGCAGGAAATCCGGAAATTTCCGCTGTTGGAGCCGGAAGAGGAATATATGCTGGCCAAGGCTTGGGTTGAAAAAGAGGACACAGGCGCTGCCCACAAAATGGTCACAAGTCATCTGCGGCTTGCAGCGAAAATCGCCATGGGATATCGCGGCTATGGCTTGCCACAGGCAGAGGTGATTTCAGAGGCCAACGTAGGCCTTATGCAGGCCGTGAAGCGGTTTGACCCTGAAAAGGGCTTTCGGTTGGCAACTTATGCGATGTGGTGGATTCGTGCTTCGATACAGGAATATATTCTGCGATCCTGGAGCCTTGTAAAGCTGGGCACCACCAGTGCGCAAAAGAAACTGTTTTTCAATTTGCGTAAGGCCAAGAACAAGATTGGCGCCTTGGAAGAGGGCGATATGCGCCCCGAAAATGTAGCCCGCATCGCCAATGACCTAAGCGTGACCGAAGCGGAGGTCATTTCGATGAACCGGCGGCTCGGCGGCGGTGATGCATCGCTGAATGCGACGGTCGGTTCCGAAGGCGAAGGCACGATGCAGTGGCAAGATTGGCTGGAAGACGAAAGTGCTGATCAGGCTGGTGATTATGAGGCGCGTGATGAGCTTGAAGTGCGCCGCGAAATGCTGGCAGAGGCGCTGGACGTGCTGAATGACCGCGAAAAGGATATTCTGACACAACGCCGCCTGTCAGAGCAGACGATCACATTAGAAGATCTTTCGGCGCAATACAGCGTTAGCCGCGAGCGCATTCGCCAAATTGAAGTGCGTGCGTTCGAAAAACTGCAAAATAAGATGCGTGACATCGCCAAGGCCAAAGGGCTGCTCCAACAGGCTTGAACCAGGGACCGGTTAAGTAAATAGGCTTCGTTCTTTGGCGAAGCCTATTTTTGTTTCAGTGTTCTGTTGACAGTAATTTTACACAAGGGCGCCGCTTGCAGCTTTTGATTTTGATCAACCGCGTTTAAGCTCAACTGCGGGTCAGTTGAGCAGGAGAAGCATGGCGGATATTGTATTTCATGTGCCAGAGTCTTGGCTGCGCATTGGAAGTCCAGGGCTCCGTCCGTTCTACGCCCACGTGCTCGAGGGCCTCAAGGCGCGGGATATACACTTTGATGTCAAGGCTCTGAACCGCGAAACTCTGCCCGAAACCGTGGCAGAGGACAGCGCAATTCATGCGGTGCATCACGGCCGGTTTGCGCATGAGCGGGTTCGAAATGCCGACGTGGCCTATATATATCCATTTTGGAATTTTGACCCCAAGGGCATCCGCGCCTTTTCTTCGATTGCGGAAATGACTTTTCCGCAGGATGACATCGACCCGCAGGTTGCGCGTCCGTTCTTTCGGCGTTTGCGAAAGCGGATCGTGGGCAGGCGGATTTCCCGCTATCCCCAGCCCGAGGCTGTAAGCACGCCGGGGGATATTCGTGTGGCGGTATTTTTGCAGTCGGAAGGCCACCGGGCGGTTGGCGAAACCTGTTACCTCGATCGCTGGGAAATGTTGGCCGGTGTCTGTGAAGCGGTGGATGGGCCGGTTGTCGTCAAACATCATCCGCGTGATCGCGACCTTGGGACCCTCACGGGCTTGCGAGACATGTGCGCAAGATACCCTCATTTGAGCGTGTCAGAAGGCAATCTTCATGATCTGGTATCTGCTGCCGACCGGGTGGTGACAATCAATTCGGCAGTCGGCATGTAGGCCTATTTGCACCGGAAACCTCTTATCCTGTGCGGGCAGTCCGATTTTCATCATGTGGCTGACGTGGCGCGTTCTGTAACCGGTCTTGAGGGTGTCCTACGGCGTGCCCCGCGAAAACGCGTCTATGATAAGTTCATCTGGTGGTACTTTGCCAAACAATGCCTCAGCGGCACGGACCCTAATCTCGTTGACCGATTTCTTCAGCGGTGCAAAATGTAGCGGGTGCTGAATTCATTTCCGCACGACATGAACAGCGGTTTGTGGCCCTGTTGCTTTGGATGGATCATTTGAAACAGATGCACGAGCTTGGTTGCCAAAATCTTTGATTTTGGCGTCGCTAGATTTTTCTCGCGTTTCTCATACCAGTTTAATCCTCCATCGCCTCCAGCTCGTCAATGAAACCAGAGATCATATCAAGACCCTTGTCCCAGAATTTTGGATCAGTCGCATCAAGACCAAAGGGTGCCAGTAGATCCTTGTGGTGTTTGGACCCGCCCGCCTTGAGCATGTCAAAATACTTGTCCTCGAACCCTGTGGCGTCATCTTGGGCGTAGACGGAATAGAGCGCATTCACCAGACCGTCACCAAATGCATAGGCATAGACATAAAACGGCGAATGCACGAAGTGGGGGATATAGGCCCAAAAGGTCTCGTAACCTTCCATGTAATCAAAGGCCGGGCCAAGCGATTCAGCTTGCACGGACATCCAGAGCGCGTTGATGTCTTCGGGCGTCAGTTCTCCATCGCGCCGCGCGGCGTGCAGTTTGCATTCAAAGTCATAAAAAGCGATTTGGCGGATAACGGTGTTGATCATATCCTCGACTTTGCCCGCCAGCATCACCTTGCGCTGGATAGGTGTTTCGGCCGAGTCGAGCATTTGTCGGAACGTTAGCATTTCACCAAAGACACTTGCTGTTTCGGCCAGTGTCAGGGGCGTGGATGACAGCATCTCGCCCTGGCCTGCGGCAAGCACCTGATGAACGCCATGGCCCAACTCATGCGCAAGGGTCATCACATCGCGTGGTTTGCCAAGGTAGTTGAGCATCACATAAGGGTGCACATCGGTGACTGTAGGGTGGGCAAAGGCCCCGGGCGCCTTGCCCGGCTTGACGCCGGCGTCGATCCAGCCGTCGGTAAAGAACGGTTTGGCCAATTCGCCCATCCGCGGATCAAACGCGTTGTAGGCTGCCATGACCGTAGATTGGGCCTCGTTCCAGTTAACAAGTCTGGGGTCTTCCATGGGCAGGGGCGCGTTGCGATCCCAGACCTGCATGCGGTCCAGACCGAGCCACTTGCGCTTGAGTTCATAATAGCGGTGGCTAAGTTTGGGATAGGCGGTAACCACCGCGTTCCGCAGGGCTTCTACAACCTTGGGTTCGACCTGATTAGATAGATGTCGTCCTGCCTGAGCGGTTGGCATGCCGCGCCAGCGATCGATAATTTCTTTTTCCTTGGCTTGAGTGTTGTGCACACGCGCAAAAGTTTTGACGTTGTCAGAAAATACATCGGCCAGCTCGCGCGCGGCGGCCTCGCGTTTAGCGCGGTCTGGATCTGTAAGAAAATTCAGCGTGCCTTCGATGTTCAAAACGTCTCCATCGACGTTGAATTGCAGCCCAGCAATGGTTTCATCAAACAAACGTTCCCACGCATCGCCCACAACGCCAAGGTCATGCAGTAATTTTTCCATTTCATCGGAAAGCTGGTGGGGCTTCATGGCGCGGATCTTGTCAAAGATCGGCTTGTACCGCGCAAGATCCTCGTTGGCCTGCATCGCATTGACAAGGAGATCGTCATCCAGCGTGTTCAGTTCGAGCGTGAAAAAGACCAGTGGTGTGGTATAGTTGGTGATCTTTTCCTGCGCGTCGGACATGAATTTGGCCCGGCCTGCATCCGTGGTCAGCTGGTAATAGCGCAGCCCGGCATAGGACATGATGCGCCCGGCCACCTGATGAATCCGTTCTTGGCGCTGAATGCATGTTAGCAGTCCTGCGGCGTCTAGGGTGGACAGCTTGCCTTTGTAATCGGCAGCAAAGCTTGTGCACGCCTTTTCCAGCCAGTTCAGATCACGTTCAAGCTCGGGTGCATCTTCGCCAGTATATAGGTCATCAAGGTTCCATTCAGGCAGGTTGCCAAGGGGTCGAGCGCCCTGGCTTGCATTGGCGTCACGGACAGGAAAGGGCAGGTGAAACATGTGAATCCTCTTGAACTGTTGCGGCATAGGTATGGCTCATGGGCGATGGGGGCAAGGGGGCGCCGCGGTGGGGCATCACGGTGTTGGATTAGGTACAAAAAAGCCGGTCAGGGTTGCTTTTGAAAATCTTTTGTCTCTCTTCAGCTGTGGTGATAGCGGCTAGATCATCAAGCAGATCGGCAGGGTGCGGCGTAGGCACGCCGTTCAGCATGATGTGCGGCCAGTCCGACCCCCAAAGGCACTGATCGGGGTTGGCGTCGATCAGGCGGCGCATGATCGGATTGGCTTCCAGAGGTGCCGTGGTGAATCGGTAGGGGGCAGAAAGCTTGATCCAGATGTGCCCCTCTGCCAGCAGCGCGCAAAGCGTATCGATTGCGGGTGTATCGGGTGTCAGGTCGGTGGGCCAACCACAATGATCGATCACCAAAGGTGTGGGCAGGATGCGGACATCATCTGCGATTTGTTCTATGTGTTGATCAGCATGCAACAGCATTTGTATGTGCATCCCGTGGTCAGCCAGTCGCGGAGCCATTTTGCAGGCCCCGTCCCAGGTCAGAATTCCGCCATGCACATAGTTCAGCCGAACAGCGCAGATATCTGAGTCTGCAAGCCTTTTGATTTTTGCGGTTTGGCTATCATCGGGCAAAAGGCCAACGCCTTTGAAACCGTCGCCCATCTCTCTGACTGCGTCGAGCGTGACCGTGTTGTCGTTGCCATAAAGAATCGAATGAACAATCAAGCCACGGGCACAGCCCAAGCTTTCCAAATGCCCCCGGTAGAGTGCAAGCCAGTCGTCGAAATTAAATCCGGGTGCAGGGTTTTCGACCCGTGTCGGAGACAGCGGGTGCTCCGGCCCTCCGAGTAAGTGCACATGGGCATCCCATGATCCGGGCGGCAGGTGTGTGACGGGCGTGTTCGGGGCATGTGGTGGGTCGGCGTTATCCATAAGTTTCCAACATCTGGTTGAGGTCATTGAGGCTGTTGGCCTCTTGTACGGGTTTGTCCTGTCTCCAGCGGGCCATGCGGGGAAAGCGCAGGGCAACGCCGGATTTGTGCCGGGATGAGGCTTGTATGCCCTCAAAGGCGATCTCGAATACGTGGTGCGGCGTAACACTGCGCACCGGCCCAAATCGCTGCAGGGTGTTTTTCTCGACCCACGCCGTGATCTTGCGAAATTCATCATCTGTCAGGCCGGAATAGGCCTTGGTGAAAGGTACCAGATCATCGCCGTTCCATACGGCGAACGTAAAGTCAGTGAACAAGTTTGCACGTCGACCGTGACCAGATTGCGCATAGATCATCACAGCGTCAATGGTCAGGGGGGCAAGCTTCCATTTCCACCAATCGCCTTTTTTGCGGCCTGCAAGATATGGACTGTCCTTGCGCTTTAGCATCAATCCTTCGGCGTGAGCATCGCGCGCGCGCAGGCGAGTTTCGGCAAGCGTGCTCCAATCGGTAAACGGAATGGTGTTGGAAAGCTTGACCGGCGCCTCAGCGGGCAAGTTTTCGCATAGCGTTTCCAAAGTTTTGCGCCGATCCCGAAGTGACAACTGTCGAATGTCTTTGCCCTGCCACTCCAAAAGGTCATAGGCGTAAAGGATAACTGGCGCTTCTTTCAGAAGTTTCTTGGGAACCGTTTTACGCCCGATCCTCTTTTGCAGGGCATTGAAGTTTTCTGGTGCGCCATCGCCCCAGACCAGCAATTCACCATCAATGACCGTGCCATTTGGAATGAAATCGCCTGCTCTGCTAAATTCGG
The DNA here is from genome assembly GCA_018668195.1 of Tateyamaria sp. The sequence continues at coordinate 13,733 of JABITU010000343.1, forward strand.
GAAACCGATCTGTCATCAATTCCTCGCCGCGCGACCAGACATAGTGAACACTATCGCGAATGATCAGCTGGCCACGGATGCCATCCCATTTCCATTCTGCTTGCCAGTCCTTTGGGTTCCCGAGGGCCTCTTCGGGGTCTTCGACCGCATAAGCGAGGTAAAAGGGATAGGGCCGCGATGCGCTGGCGGCATGATCCTCTGCTTCGATCAACGCGTGCCACGTAATCGTTGCGGGATCCCAAGCGCCCATAAGTCGATGTGCCAGTTCTGCTTCGTTCCGGCCGGTGGCATTGGCAAGTGCGCGCGTCATCAGCTTTTGGCTTATGCCGACGCGAAACCCGCCAGTGATCAGCTTGTTGAACAGAAACCGCTGCGTTGGATCGAGCCTGCTCCATGCGTCCAATATTGCCACTTTGCGCGCGTCTTCATCGACATTGGATAGATCGCGCAGTATTCGTATCCAGTGCGATAAACTGTTGTCGGTTTCCACCACTGGCGAGGGCAGGACCAACGCGATGGTCTCAGCAAGATCGCCCACAATCGGATAGGTCTCTTCGAAAAGCCATAGGGGTATTCCAGCGGCCTGCGCGGCCCATTCCCGCAGACGGGTTGTTGTCACCGCGCGTTTGGGGCGTCGGCCAGAGAATAGGGCGATTGTCCAAATTCTGTCTGGCTCTGGTGCGTCGCGAAAATAGTCAGAAAGTGCAGCAACCTTGACCGTAGTTTTGGTGGACTGATCAATAGCGTTGAAGAGATCTGCAAAGCGCTTCATGCGGCGGGCTCTTCTTCGGCCTCGTCCGCGCCAAATTCGGTTTTCAAAACCTGAGCATTCCAGCCCTTTTCATTTAAATACCTCGTGAAAATTTCAGTATAACCATGGGTAACATATACATTTTCGGCGCCAGTTTCTGAAATTGCAGAAAGCAGTCCAGACCAGTCAGCATGATCCGAAATTATAAAGCCCCGGTCGCCTGCCCGTCGTCTGCGGATGCCACGCATTGCCATCCAACCAGAGGCGAATGCCGTTTCATGAGGGCCAAATTTGTTTGCCCATTTGGAACCAAGAGCTGAGGGCGGTGCAAGAACCAGCGCGCGGAGATGCGCCTTGAGGTTTAATTCAGGACCGGCACGCAAAGTATTGGGCAGTGTGATGCCCTGACCTCGCATGATCTGATTTGTGTTTTCAATGGCCGAATGGGTCAGGATCGGGCCAATTTCCGGATCAAGCATCGTCAGCAGGCGCTGGGCTTTGCCAAGCGCGTAACATCCTAGAAATGCCGTCTTGCCGGCGGTCGCGCATGCCGCCCACCAGTCGTTGATTTGCTGCGCAACCTGCGCCTGATCCGGCCAGCGAAAGACAGGCAGGCCAAAAGTGCTTTCGGTGATGAAATGATGACACCGCACCGGCTCGAACGGAGTCGAAAGGCCATCATCCATAACTTTGTAGTCACCCGATGCAACCCAAACCTCACCCGCGACTTCGACTCGGATTTGGGCGGAACCGGGTACGTGGCCAGCGGGATGAAAAGAAACTATTGCGCCGCCGATTTGCCTGCGTTCACCGTAACAGAGCGTTTCGATGTCAATCTGCCCCAGCCGGTGGCGCATTACAGGTGCCGCTATATCGGTGGCAAGATATGCGCCCATTCCGCTGCGCGCATGATCGGCGTGGCCGTGTGTGATCAGCGCACGCGGCACCGGACGCCATGGGTCAATATAGAAATCTCCAGCCGTGCAGAAGATGCCAGAGGGTGTAAAGGTTAACGTACTCATGCGCGTAAACTAGCATGGAAATGTCGCTCTGCTAGAGCGTTTGACGAAATACCTGAAACACTGGGAATTGCCTAACACTTTGAAATTACTGATTTCGGATGGATTTAAGTCGTTCAATTTATTCGCATAACGCTTTGTTGTACGCCAAGCGTAAGTGGGTACAAATTTGGCATACCTCTGATCCGTGAATTCACATGGTCACACCAGTGCGCTCGAATGCTACGGGCTTTATTGCGCGCAGTTTTTGTCAAAGAACGCCGTCATATCATCAAAAAACGCCACACGCTTTTTTGGTGTTTCCATCATGATCTCGTGTTCTCCCCCATCAATCAGATGCAGTGCGCCGTTTTCCCACGTGGCCATCCGGTCGTGAATACGGCCGGTGTGAACGATCCGTTCGTTTGTACCCAGGTATGTGCGACAGGGCATTTTCGGTGCCTGCCGCCTGTCCAACGCGAGGGTTTCGTCCAGCGCTTCACGTAGCCAGACAATGCTTGGCCCACCCAAGCTCAGTCCAGGATGCGCGCGCAACTGTTTTTGCATCATATCGAACATGTCTGGGTCGGTGGTGAGCGTGTTGTCTTTGAAAGGCGCGCCAAGGACATATGGTACCTTTTCGGTGCCAGGAGCCCGCAGGTGACCCTGCCCGAGGGCCGGTATTATCCTGCCCAGTGTCCAGGCAACGGGGCGCAAATGTGGGGCCATTTTAATACCCCACATGGGGCCAGAAAACGCAACTGCTACAACGGGTAGTCCCTGGTACAGCGCGCGCAAACCGATACAGCCGCCCATAGAGTGTGCAAGCAAGAAAAAGGGTTTAGGTAAGTTTAGCGACCGTGCGGCATCAACCATGGCCGCAATGTCGCGCTGGTAGTCGCGAAAACGATGCACGTGGCCAATATTCGCATCATCAAGCATCCGATCAGCGAGGCCCTGGCCACGCCAATCTATTACGATCGACGCATAGCCGCGCGCAGCAATTTCGCCAACTGCGGGGCCGTATTTTTCAATATACTCGGTGCGCCCCGGAAACAGCAAAACTGTGCCACGCGCGTCGGCCGGTTGCCAGACGCCCAACCTGATTCGCAGGCCATCCGAGGTGTGGGCCCAGTAGGCTGCCCCCGGTAGTGGCGCTGGTTCTACGTCAGTGAAAAGAGGGGCCTCTGATAGTGACATCACGCCAGAACGTTTGCCAGTTGCATCGCCATGCCCATATCGCCATCAACTTTGAGTTTGCCGGTCATAAACGCTGATGTTGGGTTGGTTTCACCCTCTAAAATAGACCTGAAGGTGTCGGCATCGGCGGAAAGCGTTACGTCGGTTTCTTCGTCTGCCACGCGTGCGCCGCTTGCATCTATGACGATTGCGCCTTCACCCTCGACATCAAACTTTGCACTGCCCGCAAAGTCGGACCCTGCCAGTTTTTCGTTTAGACCCGCCAGTGCTTCGTTCAGAGTGTCACTCATAATCATGCCCTTTTGTCTGTCTTGATGGCGTCGGTGATGGAAAATCACTGTCAGCCTGTTATATCCATACTATGAGCATTCAAATTCAAACATTCCACCTTGTCGTTGCGGCACTCTTGCTGGCGGTAATGAATTGCGCACCTGTGTTTGCTCAATCATTGTTAGACGAGCGGTTAAAGGCATTGCGCAACGCAGAACCGTCAGAAGCCGCGCGCCTGAGCCGCGAGATTGAGCGGGAATGGTCTCAATCCGGCAGCGCAGCCATGAACATGCTTTTGCGCAGGGGCCGCGAGGCTATGGCGAATGATCAACTCGACATTGCAATTGAACATCTCTCCGCCTTGACCGACCACGCTCCCGATTTTGCAGAAGGATGGCATGCACGCGCCACCGCGTTTTACATGAAGGGCCTTTATGGCCCGGCATTGGGTGACCTGCAGCGCGCGCTGACGCTAAATCCAAAAAACTACAATGGGCTCTTTGGTCTAGGCATTATGTTGCAGGAGTTTGGCGATCTGCGACGAGCGGGGCAGGCTTTTGAACATGTGTTGGACTTGCATCCCAACCACGAAAACGCCAGCAAGGCGCTTGAGCAATTAAAACGCGACGGCATTGGTCGCGAACTCTGAGCAGTTGGGGGATGGCCCATGGCGGGCGATGCACGGGTGGTGGCGGTTCTGGGTCCCACCAATACAGGCAAAACAACCTATGCCATCGAACGGATGCTGGGCCATCGCACTGGGGTGATCGGTCTGCCACTGCGTCTTTTGGCGCGCGAGGTCTATGACAGGATCGTCTCTTTGCGCGGTCCATCGGTTGTGGCCCTCGTTACTGGCGAAGAGCGGATCGTGCCGCCCCGAGCGCAATACTGGGTCTGCACAGTCGAAGCGATGCCTGAGGGCATGGGCTGTGATTTTCTTGCAATCGACGAGATTCAGCTTTGTGCGGATCCCGAACGTGGGCACGTGTTTACAGACAGGTTGCTGCGCGCGCGGGGACAGCACGAAACGCTGTTTCTGGGGGCGGACACGATGCGCGGCCCGATCACGGCCTTGGTGCCCGAGGCGCAATTTATGCGACGCGAGCGTATGTCACAGTTGGTTTACTCGGGGCAGAAAAAAGTTAGCCGCATGCGTCCGCGCACGGCCATTGTCGGATTTTCCGTTGATAGTGTCTATGCCATCGCTGAACTGATCCGCCGTCAAAAGGGCGGTGCGGCCGTAGTGATGGGTGCGCTGAGCCCGCGCACGCGCAATGCACAGGTCGACATGTATCAGAACGGTGAAGTCGATTTTTTGGTCGCGACCGATGCGATTGGCATGGGGCTGAACCTGGACATTGATCATGTTGCTTTTTCTTCGCTGACGAAATTTGATGGGCGGCGCATGCGCCCTCTGGCCCCCAACGAGTTGGCCCAGATCGCAGGCCGCGCTGGACGGGGTCAAAAGGATGGCACTTTTGGCGTCACAGGTGATGTTCGCCCTCTTGATGATGGGGTCGCGCAGGCGATCATGGATCACCGCTTTACTCCGTTAAACAAGCTGCAATGGCGCAATCACGCATTACAATTTGGTACTATCGATGCGCTTGTCAGATCGCTAGAGGCACCACCCGATCACGAGGTTTTGGTCCGAGCGCGCGAAGCTGACGACGTGATGGCGGTGAAATCGCTGGCCGAGAGTGCCGAGGTCGTTGCGCGCTGCACAGATGGACCGTCGGTCAAGTTGCTGTGGGATGTTTGCCGTGTGCCGGATTTTAGGGGCATCAGCAATCAGGAACACACAAACCTTCTGGACGCTATTTTCCGCTATTTGCATGAACGTGGGGCGATCCCCAATGACTGGATGGCACGTCAGATCAAGCGAATCGATCGTATCGATGGAGACATTGATGCGATCAGCAAACGCTTGGCATTTATCCGCACATGGACCTATGTCGCCCAGCGCAACGGTTGGGTGGATGAGATAACCCATTGGCGGAACGAGACGCGCAATGTAGAAGACCGCTTGTCAGATGCGTTACATGAAAAGCTGACACAAAGATTTGTAGATCGGCGCACGTCTGTTTTGCTGCGCCGGCTAAGCCAGAAGGAGGCCATGGTGGCCGAAGTAAACGATTCAGGTGAAGTAACTGTCGAGGGCGAGTTCGTCGGCAAGTTGGATGGGTTCAGGTTCAGCCAGGACAAGGGTGCAGGCGCTGCGGAAGCCAAAGCAATAAAGTCGGCGGCGCTTCAGGCGTTGGCTCCGCATTTTCATTTGCGTGCTGATCGCTTTTACAACGCTCCGGACACCGAGATTGATTACACTGAACAGGGTGGCCTCATGTGGGGATCTGCTGCTGTTGGCAAACTGGTGGCTGGCGCTGATCCGTTAAAGCCCATGGTCGAGGTATTTGTCGACGATGTGGCAGGACCAGAGGTTGCCCAGAAAGTGCAGCGTCGATTGCAACATTTCATTGACCGCAAAGTGTCGGCGTTGTTCGAGCCGCTGATTGCAATGCAACGTGACGAAGAGCTGGCAGGTTTGGCCAAGGGATTTGCGTTCCGGATGGTCGAATCACTAGGCGTTTTGCCTCGTGCCGCAGTGGCGGACGAGGTCAAAGCGCTAGACCAAGACGCGCGCGGCGCGCTGCGCAAGCATGGGATCCGGTTCGGCCAGTTCACAATTTTCATGCCTTTATTGCTGAAACCCGCGCCGACCCGTTTAAGGGTGGTACTGTGGTCTCTGGCACAGGGGCTGTCGGAATTCCCCGAAGCGCCGCCGCCCGGCCTTGTGACGATCCCCACGATGGTGGGTTGTCCAGCAGGGGCCGATACGATGGCGGGATACCGCAATGCTGGTGAGCGTGCGATTCGCATCGATATGCTTGAGCGGCTTGCTGACATGTTGCGTGGTGAAAATTCACGCAGTGGTTTTGAGGCAAATGCCGATATGCTGTCCATCACAGGCATGACACTTGGGCAATTTTCCGATTTGATGACGGGGTTGGGCTATAAAGCTGAAAAGGGCGAGCGTGAAAAGGTGAAAGCGACGCCGGTTACAACGCTCGCTACTGATGCTTCCACACCCAACGCAGATTTGGGAACAGCTGCTGACCTGACCGAGGATGCCGCTGTTCTTGCCGCTGAACCGACAGAATCGACGAAAGCGACCGAGGCTGCTGTGCAATCTGATGTGCCTGCGACAGAAGAATCGGCCAAAGAACCCATCGATGAAAAGACCACCGCCATTGAGAGCCCCGAGATCGAGGTTTTCTACACCTTTACGTGGGGCCGGCCTGCTGGAAACAACCAGCGAGGGCGCGGTGCTGCGCAAGTTGCGGGTAAGCCTCGGGGCAAAGGCAAACCGCAAGGCAAGGGGGGATCCAAGGGTGATCGCAAGCCTTCAGGTAACAAATCCAACAATTTCTCTGCGCGTCCGCCCAAGCCCGAGAAAAAGATCGACCCCGACAATCCGTTTGCTGCAGCCCTCATGGGGCTCAGAGACGGCAAATAAGTGGCGGAACCCGCGCAGAAATTGCGGCTGGACAAGTGGTTGTGGTTTGCACGCTTTTTCAAAACACGGTCCCTGGCAGCCGCGCGCGTGGCCGCCGGTGACGTACGTATAAACGGCGAACGCGTTACCAAGCGGTCTACGACAGTTGGCACAGGTGATGTGCTTACCTTTGCCCAAGGTCGCGCGGTACGCATTGTCGAAGTGGTGGCCATCGGAACCCGGCGCGGACCTGCACCAGAGGCGCAGGCGCTTTATTCAGACATGTCGCCCCCCACGCCGCCACCCCAAGACGTTGTTCCGCAAAACCCAAAATTCGAGGGAAAAGGTCGTCCGACGAAACGTGACCGGCGGCAAGGTGATCTTTCACGCGCGCGCCACCTTGAATGATTGAGGCGGCTGATTTAGCTAGGCCTTTGACCCTAGCCACACGAGCCTTTGCATGACCTATATCGTCAACGACAACTGTATCGCCTGCAAATACACCGACTGCGTCGAAGTCTGCCCGGTAGATTGCTTTTACGAAGGCGAAAACATGTTGGTAATCCATCCTGACGAATGCATTGATTGCGGTGTCTGCGAGCCCGAGTGCCCGGCAGATGCGATTCGCCCTGACACTGAGCCGGCTATGGAAAAATGGGTTGAATTCAACCGTAAGTACTCCGCGCTGTGGCCAGTCATCGTGACAAAAAAAGATCCTCTGCCGACCGCAGACGAAATGGACGGCAAACCTGGCAAGATGGATCTATTTTCGGAAAATGCAGGTGAAGGCGGATAACGTTACAAGTGTAGTTAAAGTCAATTGTCCCGTGTTCTTGAAATGTTTTCGGGTGTTGAGCGACCCGGTTTGGAGCATTTTCAAAAATGACCCAGCGTAAACTTTCGTTTAGCGCATTTTTATGTTATGTTGTTTCGACTAATCATCGATGAACGTCGCACGACCCCTGTGCTTTGCGCTGATGGGGTACTCATTCTGACCCAAGCTGCATCAAGACGAGGCATATATTGCCCCGCCGTATGCAGCTTTTACTGTCAGAGGATCGGGCTGCTTTCAGGTGTCTTATGAGGATTAAGAATGACCAAATCTAAAAAGCTCGACTTTCGTCCCAACGAATTTGTTGTGTACCCTGCGCACGGTGTTGGCCAGATCATATCAGTCGAAAGCCAAGAGGTAGCTGGCCTAGAGCTTGAGATGTTCGTGATCTCGTTCGAAAAGGACAAGATGACGCTGCGCGTGCCCACCGACAAGGCGACACATATCGGGATGCGCGCGCTGTCCAGCCCTGACGTAATCAGCGCAGCCATGAAAACGCTGAAAGGAAAGGCCAAGGTTAAGCGAGCCATGTGGTCGCGCCGGGCGCAGGAATATGAGCAAAAGATCAACTCGGGCGACTTGATTGCGATTGCCGAGGTCGTTCGTGATCTGCACCGCACCGATGATCAGCGCGAGCAGAGCTATTCGGAGCGTCAGCTTTATGAGGCAGCACTTGAGCGGTTAACCCGTGAGGTCGCAGCCGTATCTGGTGATGATGAGATCGAGGCCGGTCGCGTGGTTGGCGATGTTTTGACCAGCCGGGTCGCAGCCTGAACATAGATTTTAGCGTTATGCGAAAAGATTTACTTACCTAACACGTTGAAAAATGAAAAAATTTCAACGTGTTAGATAATGCCAGATGTTTCCGTCATTTCGTCAAGCGCTGTAATGGTTTATAATAGCGCGAGTGTGACAATGCCCGGGGTCGCGCTTTTGGAATCATGAAATCAAAACGATAAGGATTGCGATTTCTGTGCAGATTTGTGTAGCACCTAGAATGTCGCCGGTCTGACCGTTGATCTTGTTTTGCGCAACGCGTCCAATAAGTGCTGTAAGGGCAACCGATACGACAAGCGCAATCAGTCCGGTCCCGCCTGCTAGCAGGATGGCAATGGCGGCTCCGATCATTAAAGCCGCGATAACGGCACTCAACGGTGGTGTCCCAACACTGTGGGAAAGGCCGATGGCACGCGCATGAGGCAAGGCCAGCATGAGGGTTGGCATCATTGCACGTGACACGACAAAGGCGATGACAATTGCTGGCCAAGATGCCTCGGTCCAGGTCAGCCAGCGCAGGCCGAGTGCAATGATCAGCGCCAGCACACCGTAGGCGCCGATCCTGCTGTCTTTCATAATTTCAAGCCTGCGCGCTGGATCCTGTCCGCCCCACAATCCATCTGCGGTGTCGGCCAGTCCGTCTTCGTGCATGGCGCCGGTGAGCAGTATCAGGCCAGCCAGCATAAGCCCGGCGGTTACAGCAGGCGATATGCCAAGTGCCGCAAAGAATGCGCCCGCCAGGCATAGAACTACGGCCAGAGAAAGCCCAACTACTGGATAGGCCCAAACGGCACGCGCCGGATGGGCAAAGGCTTGTTCGGGCAGAGCAGGCACCGGTAGTCGTGTCAACAACACAAAGGCGGCAGGCAGGTCCCAAATGCGAGGGGCACTGTCGGTTTTTTCCGGTGGCATGTCTGGTCCTGACTTGTGGGTGCTGTCATTTTGGGTAATGAGCCAAGAGACAACAGGCAAGGGAAAGCATGAAAATGGCGTTTGAAGATCTGGACGGGCTGCGCGCAATTTTGGCGAAAATGCCTAGTGCGAATGCCGAGGCGGCAGCAGGTGCCGCAGAGCGCAACGGTCAGTTGACCAAACCACCTGGTGCCCTGGGGCGTCTTGAAGATTTGGCACAGTGGTATGCGGCTTGGCGTGGGAATGCGCGTCCGTCTTTGAACGCGCCGCAGGTGATTGTTTTTGCGGGCAACCACGGGGTCGCGGCGCGTGGTGTGTCGGCTTTTCCACCAGAGGTGACGGTCCAGATGGTGGCGAATTTCGAACATGGCGGTGCTGCGATCAATCAGCTTGCCAAGGCGTTCGGTGCGCGCATGGATGTGGTGGCGCTAGAGCTTGACCGCCCGACAGATGATTTCACCGCAGGGTCCGCCATGTCGCAGGCTGATTGCGTCGCAGCGCTGCGTGCTGGTTGGGATTCAGTTGATCCGAATGCTGACCTTATGGTTGTGGGAGAGATGGGCATTGGTAACACCACATCAGCCGCCGCAATTGCGGCGGCGTTGTTTGGCGGTGATGCCGGTGATTGGACCGGGCGTGGCACGGGCGTTGAGGGCGATGCACTGACGGTCAAGACCGCAATTGTTGCAAAGGGGCTCATGCTGCATGCTGATGCGTGTGACGGCTTGGATGTGTTGATGCGTTTGGGTGGGCGCGAGTTGGCGGGTATGGCCGGAGCGATTGCTCGCGCGCGCGCGCTGTCGATCCCAGTAATCCTTGACGGCTTTATCTGCACGGCTGCAGCGGCTTGCCTTGAAAAAACGGTGGCCGGTGCATTGGATCACTGCGTGGCCGGGCATCTGAGTGCCGAGGGCGCGCATGGCGCGATGTTGGAGGCATTGGACAAAGCGCCGCTGTTGCAGCTCGGTCTGCGCCTGGGCGAGGGATCAGGGGCGGCGCTTGCCATTGGTGTTCTCAAAGGAGCAGTGGCCTGTCACAGCGGAATGGCGACGTTTGATGAAGCTGGTGTCGCAGGCGGTTGATGTCGGTGGGAGGCACTGTTCCGGGCTGTGCCCGGAAGGCGCCCACCCACCGACCCTCGTGGTGCGCATCAGTCGCGTTTGGTTTCTTCTTCGCGTGCTGAAAGCGACAGTTCGAGTTCTTTTTCAAGAGCCTTGGCCCGAGTGACATAGGCTTTATTTTTTGACGCTGGAACGTCGGGCACCCACAGTTCGGCTAACTGTCGCACCGCATCTCGGTCGTGTTGATAAAATACGCGTTGGGCTTCGGCGGCTTCATATTCGCTGAGGCCCAGATTTTCCAGTGCATAGCGTGCGGCGCGCAAAGAGCCATCGAACAATTCGCGCACGATGTCGTTGGCCCCAGCCTGATAAAGTTTGTAAACATGCGTGCGATCATGGGCGCGCGCAACGATGTGAAGATCTGGTCGCTGCTTGCGGGCATAGGTCACCAAGCGGATTGCGGCTTGTGGATCGTCGAGGGCCACGACCAGCACGCTGGCGTCGTTCAGGCCTGCGGCCTTGAGAAGATCGGGCCGCGAGGGATCGCCAAGAAACCCTTTGAACCCAAATCGGCGCATCAGATCAATCGTTCCGATATCGTTATCCAGTACAACCGTTTTGAACCCGCTACCTTGCAACAGGCGGTTGACGATCTGTCCGAAGCGGCCGATGCCCGCGATGATCACCGGGCCCTGTTCGTCGATTTCGTCGGCTTCGTGTTCGTCTGTGGCCTCATTTATGCGATGGGTGATTTTGTCATAGAGGATAAAGAGCAAAGGCGTGATCAGCATGGTTAGGGCTACGACCAGCAGCAGCGTTTCAGCCACAGAGGTTGGAATTACGCCCTGACCCACAGAGAACGCCACCAGCACAAAGCCAAACTCGCCTGCTTGGGCGAGGCCAAGCGTGAATAGCCAGCGGTCGCGTCCCTTGATCCTGAAGGCTACGGCGAGTGTGTAAAGTACGAGGCCTTTGACCAGAATAACCAGAACGGCCATTGAGATTAGCGCGGGCCAATCTTCGAACAGAAGAACAAAGTTGATGCCCGCTCCTACCGTGATGAAAAAGAGACCCAGCAACAGCCCTTTGAACGGTTCCAGATCAGTTTCCAACTCGTGCCGGAATTCCGAACTGGCGAGCACGACGCCGGCAAGGAATGCGCCCAGTGCCGGTGAAAGGCCGACGAGCATCATCAGAAAGGAAATAGACACCACAATGAGCAGTGCGAGGGCCGTATACATCTCGCGCAGCCGGGCTGCATGGATAAAGCGAAATACTGGCCGGGTGAGAAACACACCAGTCAAAATCACTGTCATCACAGCACCGATCGTGACCAAAGTAATTCCCAAGCGGGCAGACCATCAACGAGGCTTAGGGCGGCGCCATGGTGATCGTTGCCGTGACTGTCATGAACAGCACGTGTGATGGATCCGTCATTGGCAATTGATGCGGGCAGCGTCACCACGAGCAGTGGCAGAAAGGCGAGGATCGGAATGACCGCGATATCCTGCGTCAGAAGCACCGAAAACACTGATCGCCCACCGCCTGTTTGCATCAGCCCCTTTTCGGATAGTGTTTGCAGCACGATAGCGGTAGAAGACAGAGCCAAAGTCAGCCCTATGGCCAGTGCTACGCCCCACGGCTGGTGATAGGCCATAGCAACGGCCATTATTGCGACAGTTGATAGCGTGACCTGCAGCCCGCCAAGGCCGAGCAGCTTGTGGCGCATGTCCCATAGGGCGCGCGGCTCCAATTCGAGGCCTATCAGGAACAGCATCATAACCACGCCAAACTCGGCAAAGTGTTGAAGATCCTCGGTCTCGGCCCCGACGAGCCCCAAAACTGGCCCGATTAGAATCCCAGCCGCTAGGTAGCCCAGAACAGAGCCCAGCCCCAGCCGCGCGGCGATGGGTACAGCAATGACTGCAGCGGCAAGATAGATCGAGGCTTGGTACAGGAAGCTTTCCATTATGGGTCTTTCCGCGTTGCGATCAGGTGGGCAATGGGCTGTCGCGTTTGAGTTGGTCCATCACGATTTGGCTTTGTACCCGTGCAACGGCAGGGTGGGGCAACAAAACGTTGTGGATAAGGTCGTTAAGGGACGCCAGATCTGCGCAATACACACGAAGCAGATAATCGGCATCGCCGGTCATTGTCCATGCGCTTGTTATTTCTGGGCAGCTGTCAACGAGGTGGGCAAAGCTGGTGGAGTGCTCTGGCCCATGGGTGCCAAGGTGGACTTGAACGAATCCTTGTACAGCCAGGCCCAGCCGGTTCGCGTCAAGCCGCGCGACATAGCACTCTATATAACCATCAGATTCCAGCCGTTGCTTGCGGCGCCCGATTTGACTGGCGGACAGGTGCAGCATGTCGCTGAGTTCCTGCGCAGTCAGGTGTGCGTTCTTTTGTAGTGCGGCTAAAAGAAGTGTATCGGTTGGATCAAGCATGCGCAGTTTTTTTGTAATTTGACAGGAATGTGCGCGATATGCGCATAAATTTCAATAATAAAGTCCTATATTGCGCACCAAATGCAGAATATATGCCGTATTCTCTTGAGGAAATCAGGAGGAAATCATGGGCCCTTTTCCGCATAACGCGCCGAAATCTGCAATAACCGCCGAAAATCCAGCTGGCACCGATGGATTCGAGTTCGTCGAATTCGCACATCCCGACCCAGAGGAACTGCGTAGGCTGTTTGCCCGGATGGGATACAAAAAGGTTGCGCGGCACAATCGCAAGAACATCGAGTTGTGGCAGCAGGGCGATGTCACATATGTCTTGAATGCTGAGGCCGACAGTTTCGGCGCGCGGTTTGCTGCCGAACATGGGCCTTGCGCGCCCTCCATGGGCTGGCGGGTCGTCGATGCAGCGCGCGCTTTTGATCGCGCGGTGTCTTTGGGGGCCAAGCCTTATGACGGGGCCGGTAAGGTGCTGGACGTGCCTGCGATCTGTGGGATCGGCGGAAGTCTGATCTATTTCGTGGACCAGTATTACGACACCTCGCCCTACAACAAAGAATACGAATGGCTTGAGGAGTCCAAGCCGCGCGGGGTTGGCTTTTTCTACCTCGACCACCTGACGCACAATGTCCACAAGGGCAATATGGACACCTGGTTCCGCTTTTATGGTGATCTGTTTAACTTCAAGGAAATTCGCTTTTTCGACATTGCAGGCAAGTTTACTGGATTGCTTAGCCGCGCGCTGACATCCCCCTGTGGTCGCATCCGCATCCCTATCAACGAAGATCGCGGTGAAACCGGACAGATCGTCGCCTATCTGCGCAAGTACAAGGGCGAGGGCATCCAGCATATCGCTGTTGGGTCGGATAATCTTTATGATAGCACTGACGCGATTGCCGAAAACGGGCTAAAATTCATGCCCGGACCGCCGGATGCTTATTATGACCTTAGCAAAAGCCGGGTGGTGGGGCATGATGAGCCCATCAGCCGAATGAAGAAAAACGGCATTCTGATCGACGGCGAGGGCGTTGTGAATGGCGGTGAAACACGCATTTTGCTTCAGATATTCTCGAAAACGGTGATCGGGCCGATCTTTTTCGAGTTTATCCAGCGCAAGGGGGATGATGGGTTTGGTGAGGGCAATTTTAAGGCACTGTTCGAAAGCATTGAGCAAGAACAGATCAACAGTGGTGAGTTGAAAGCCAGCTGATCTAGAGATGAAGGTGCAACAACAAGCGCCCTTTTTTCGGGCCGCGTGTGCGCGGAAA
>JABITU010000038.1 GCA_018668195.1 Tateyamaria sp.
CAACACACTTGAAGAGCAACTAGATTATATTGCCGTAGCCACACGGGGTAAAGCATATAAGGTTGGTGTTAACTGCAGAGACGAACGTGCATTTAAACGCAAGATGACAATGCTGTTGTGTGAACATTACAGTATGAAAATGGTCCCTACTGATTGGCTCAGGGATCTAACCGACAAAACAGGTCTACCTAAGAATTGGAAGGACTTAGTTGAAATCGCCATATTTGAATTAGCAGCCGATGATTTTTTAATCTCTAAAGTAAGATAATATGACCCTCAGAATTCTATTAGATTTAGCCTTAATATTTTTATCCTTTTATTCGTTGATCCTAACTGCAGGTGTCGTATATTTGTACCTGTCAATCAAACGCATAGACTCTGAGTCATACCAATTGGCACAGATATTGCATACATTTATGAATCAGCCGGAGGATAACGTAATCGAAGGCTTTACTAAAACAAGACAAGATGACTAGAGTAAACATTCACATGAAGCCAATCCTCTTATCGGACTCACACTTACTTGCTGAGCACCGCGAGATCATTCGCTTATTTAAATTGGGCAAGGACTATTGGGCACGTGATCCTAAAAAACGTTCTGTCATTCCTAACGACTTTAAGTTGGGTAAAGGCCACGTCAACTTCTTCTATGACAAATTGGATTGGGTTGCTGATCGTTATCTTGCACTCTACGCAGAGTGTACTGAACGTGGATTCAATGTTACCGATATGTCTGACGCGGCAGGCACTGCGTGGCTCGACGTGAAAGATCGCAAATGGTCAGATACCTTGCTGGCCAATGGCGGCATGCGTGTTGACCAGATGCCAGAGTTGCTGGAGGGAACTGCTGTGGTTGGGCCGTTGCAAGCGGCGCGCGCTGATCTGGGTCTGCCCAAGACGGCATTGGTCGTTGCGGGTGGTGCAGACAACGCCGTGTCTGCATGCGGCGTTGGGGCCTTGGGTGAGGGTGATGGCTTTGTCTCGCTTGGAACATCCGGGGTCGTGCTTGCGGGACGTGACCGTTATGCCCCGCGGGCCGAAAGCGCCGTTCATACATTTTGCCATGCAGTTCCGGACCGCTGGTATCAAATGGGCGTCGTTCTGGCCGCAACAGACAGCCTGAACTGGCTCTCGCGGGTGACTGGGCAAAGCCCCAGCGTCCTGTCCGATGCTGTAGGAAACAGTCTGATGCCGCCGGGCGCGGTGCGGTTCTATCCCTATCTATCGGGTGAACGCACGCCATACAACGACGCGCAGATACGTGGTGGATTTACCGGTCTTGAGGTTGCCACAGGCCCCGAGGATCTGACCCGTGCCGTGATGGTCGGTGTCAGTTTTGCCCTGCGTGACAGTCTAGAAGCCCTACGATCCACCGGAACTCAACTGGACAGCGCGCTTGCAATCGGAGGCGGCTGCCGGTCTGATCATTGGACAACCCTGCTGGCGACGATCCTGAACATTCCGCTGGAACGCCCTGATGAAAGCGCTTTTGGGGCGGCCATCGGGGCTGCGCGTATCGCAATCTGCGGCGTCACGGGCGCCGCCCCCGAAAATGTGATGATCAAACCCCCGATCAAGGATATCATTGCGCCAGACCCCGATCACGTCGCCGCCTATGACGATGCTTATCGCGGCTTTGCCGCCGCCTACCCAAGTTTGAAGGCCATGCCATGACAACTAGATTTTTTGACGGGCTCAGCCCGGCAACATACGAAGGCCCCGACAGTACGAACCCAATGGCCTTCCGCCACTACAACCCTGACGAGGTCGTTCTGGGCAAATCAATGAAAGAGCACCTGCGCTTTGCGGTGGCCTATTGGCATTCCTTTGCATGGGAGGGCGGTGATCCGTTCGGTAGTCAGACGTTCATTCGTCCTTGGCATCCGCAGGACGATATGGGCCGCGCCAAAATGAAAGCCGATGTTGCCTTTGAAATGTTTGACCTGCTGGGTGCGCCATATTTTTGCTGGCACGATGCAGACGTGCGGCCCGAAGGCGCAACTCTGGCCGAAAGCATTGCGAGGCTGGATGAGATTACTGACTATTTCCTGACAAAGATGGAAACGCGAGACACTGGGCTGCTCTGGGGTACGGCCAATATGTTTAGCCACCGTCGCTGGATGGGTGGAGCGTCAACCAACCCGAACCCAGATGTTTTTGCCTATGCCGCAGCGACTGTGAAATCCTGCATGGACGCAACTCAGAAAATGGGCGGTCATAACTATGTTTTGTGGGGGGGGCGCGAAGGGTATGAGACGCTTTTGAACACGGATATGGGGCGCGAGCTTGACCACATGGGCTGGTTCCTGAACATGGTGGTCGAGTACAAGCACAAGATCGGATTCAAGGGTCAGATACTTGTCGAGCCGAAGCCGCAAGAACCGTCCAAGCATCAATACGATTTTGACGCGGCCACCTGCATCGGTTTCTTGCGCAAATACGGGCTGGAAGACGAGGTGAAGCTAAACCTTGAACAAGGGCACGCAATTCTTGCCGGACACTCATTCGAACACGAGATTGCCGTGGCCACAGCCGAAGAAATGCTGGGTTCAATCGACATGAACCGCAACGACTATCAATCCGGATGGGATACCGATCAGTTCCCGAACAACGTTCCCGAAGTCGCGCTGTGCTATTATCACATTCTCAAGGCTGGCGGACTGGGACAGGGCGGTACGAACTTTGATGCCAAATTGCGCCGACAATCGATTGATCCCGTGGATCTGATCGCAGCCCATATCGGAGCGATGGATATCTGCGCACGCGGGCTTAAGGCGGCGGCAGCGATGATCGAGGATGGTGGTCTGGAGGATGCCATAGCTCAACGCTATTCCGGCTGGGACACGGATGCAGCAAAGGCGATGCTGAGCAGTGATCTTACTACAATCTCTAATGACATCGTGGCGCGCGAAATTGATCCCGAACCCCGGTCCGGCCGTCAGGAAGTGTTGGAGAACTATGTTTCGCGTTTTGTTTAAACTGATCGCATCTTTGCTGTGTGCAACCCCTGCCTTTGCGGGTGAGATGCCCTATGGGGAACCGGTCTTTCCGCCTGTGAACAGCGCGCAGGTCGAATTGGGTCAATTGCTGTTCTATGACCCTATCCTTTCGGGTTCTAAAACCGTGTCATGTGCAACGTGTCACCATCCACGCCATGGTACGGGTGACGGCCTGTCGCTCGGCCTCGGCGATGGCGGCATCGCCCTTGGGCCTGATCGGAAAGTCGATCACACAAATATGCCCGAACAACGCATTCCCAGAAATGCACCCCCACTTTTCAACCTTGGTGCCCGCGAATTCACTGTCTTTTTCCATGATGGCAGGCTTGAGAAAGATGCCGCGCGGCCCTCGGGCATCCGCACCCCTCTCGGGTCTGAAATGGAGATGGGATTTGCATCTGCCCTGAGCGCACAATCGATGTTCCCAGTTCTGTCCGCGGATGAAATGGCCGGACACTACGCTGAAAATGACGTGGCCCAAGCTGTGCGACAGGGGTTGATTACCGGGCCAGACGGCGCTTGGGATCTGTTGTCCAAACGGATCGAGGACATTCCCGCATATCGCAGCCGCTTTGACACCCTGATTGGGCAGGAGGCCATCAGCTTTACCCATATCTCTGATGCTGTTGCCGCTTTCCTTGATTTTGAATGGCGCGGGGTGGCGAGCCCCTTCGACTTGTATCTGCGAAATGGCACCAGGATGAACGGAGCCGCGATGCGCGGTATGGAGCTGTTCTACGGTGATGCCGGATGCAGCACCTGCCATGCAGGCCGGTTTCAGACCGATCACGATTTTCATGCGATCGCGATGCCGCAAATCGGACCGGGCAAGGCTGCACGCTTTGAAAGTCATGCGCGCGATGTGGGTCGTCTCCGGGTTACAGGTCGGGCCGAAGATGCATATGCCTTTCGCACACCGCCCCTGCGCAACGTTGCCCATACTGCGCCATATGGCCATTCTGGCGCCTATGCGACCCTCGAAGCCGTCGTGCGCCACCATCTTGATCCTGTAAACAGTCTGCGGAACTATGACCCTGCGCAGGCTGTTTTGCCCGGGCTTGACGTTGATGACTTGCGGATCCTGTCAGACCCGGCCGAGATTGACGCGATTGCAGCGGCAAACAGCCTTGCTCCGCGCGATCTGGATGATCAACAAGTGGCCGACATACTGGTATTTCTTGAAGGACTGACTGACACACAAAGCCTGCGCGGGGCATTGGGGGTGCCACTCTCTGTGCCCAGCGGTCTGCTAGTGGAAAAATAACCGTATGTGGTCAAAATCCCTGGGTCATGCCCGCCCTGTCACCGCTCAACCATCATGTGTTGGCACTGCTTTTGATGGCGCGACATAAGGGCGTGTTACGTCCTTGAGTGCTGCCTCGATCACTTCGACCTCAAGACGCAGCGCGCCATCCCCGGCCAGCGTCAGCAGGATATTGCCAGCCCCATCTTCGGAAGGTTCAAACGTGACAGACAGCAACGAGAGAATTGTATCTTGGTCGTTGCGATCTATGCCATGGGTTGAAACGCGCAAAACATGATCAAACGCCAACAGGGCCTGCACTCGTTCGGGTGCATGACGGTCGGCGCCTGAGTCTTCCCAACGGAACCGATTCAACAAAAGACCAAAGCGTCGCACCTTTGGATTCCACTGCATCTCGGTGATTGGAAAGACAGCATCCTGAGCCAAAGAAGATAAAATCGTCAGATCGTCGGCGTCCATTGCGCCAAGATTCAACGGTATTTCACGGCCGTCCTCAAACTTAGCATCTTGCGTCATTCGCCTTGTACCCGTTCAATGTTGGCCCCGATGCCAGACAGTTTGCGCACAACATGCTCATAGCCTCGATCAAGGTGATAGACGCGTGCAACGCGCGTTTCCCCTTGGGCTGCAAGCCCCGCAAGGATTAGGCTGATACTGGCCCGTAAATCCGTGGCCATGACAGGCGCGCCTTTCAGCTGTTCGACACCCCTGACCGTTGCTGTTCCGCCTTGGACGTCAATGCGCGCACCCATCCGGATCAGTTCGGGGGCATGCATGAAACGGTTTTCGAATATTTTCTCTTCCAGAACTGAAATGCCGTCTGCAGTGCATAACAGCGCCATCATTTGCGCCTGTAAATCCGTCGGAAAACCAGGAAACGGTTCTGTCGTGACATCGATAGCCCGGATGCCCCCACCCTTACGCTTGACCATCAAACCAGTTTCGACTTGTGTCACGTCGACGCCTGCCGCATCTAGTTTTTCACAAAATGCGCCAATAAGGTCTATCCTACCACCGAGCAATTCTACTTCACCCCCACAAATGGCAGGGGCCAGCATATATGTGCCCAACTCAATGCGGTCTGTAACAACGGGATGCGTCGCGCCCGTCAATCGATCTACACCTTGCACTGTGATTGTCGATGTTCCGGCCCCGTCAACCTGCGCACCCATCTTGCGAAGGCAATCCGCTAAATCGACGATTTCAGGCTCGCGCGCTGCATTATTGATAACGGTTGTGCCCTTGGCCAGGGTCGCGGCCATCATAATGTTTTCGGTCGCACCCACACTGGCAAAAGGAAAGTCGATCACCGCACCCCTAAGCCGCCCGCCTTCGGCTTTAGCATGCAGGTAGCCATCCCGCAGGTCGATTTCAGCCCCCATCTTAGTCAGCCCATCCGTGTGGATATTCATGGGGCGCGCACCAATCGCGCAACCACCGGGAAGCGATACCTCTGCATATCCTTCGCGTGCCAAAAGCGGGCCAAGCACCAGGTTTGATGCGCGCATCTTGCGCACGATATCATATTCGGCACGGGTGTTGATCGCGCCGTGGCTCGACATGGCAATGACGTTGCCGTCTTGCAGCGATGCGACTTCTGCACCCAAGGATTGCAAAAGTTGTGTCATCGTGTGGATATCGCTCAGTCGTGGCGCGTTGGTGAGGGTCAGCGGCTCTTCGCTCAGCAGCGTGGCTGGCATAAGCGCGAGGCACGCATTCTTGGCCCCTGCAATCGGGATCTGAC
This sequence comes from Tateyamaria sp., assembly GCA_018668195.1. The sequence goes on from JABITU010000038.1 coordinate 6,008, forward strand.
CATTCAGTGACCCACCACCCCTGACCAAAATACTATCCATTGTTCTGCTCCTGCACTTTTCCCGCACCATCCCGCGCCTTGGCCTGAGCTTTGCGCCGAGCAAGGTTCACTTTGAGAGCCGCCTTAAGGCGGTCCTCTCGATCTTGTGTCGATTTTCGTTTGGGTGTTAGTTTTTCCGCCATGTCGCTTCTCTAACGCAGGGGAACGGAAGCGTCCAGAATGGGCTTGCACGCATGGTCGATTGAGTCTAACCACCCGCCCATAAAGCTGTGGTAGCTCAGTGGTAGAGCACACCCTTGGTAAGGGTGAGGTCGAGAGTTCAATCCTCTCTCACAGCACCATTACTTTTACACTCCCTGAAAGCACACCTAAAGCATTGAAAGGCAACGCTATTTGGGGTGTTCTAGCTCCATCAATTCGATGGTGCGAAAATCCGCTCGAAAAACCTAATCTGAGCACGGTTCTGCGCAGATTCGCATCGCCGCTTTCCCATATTCTCCAAGGGCGTGAGAGGAACTTTAGGGAGAGTTCTAGATAATCCTCATACCTCTTCGGTTTTGACGCCTTTTCTGCAAGATTTTCAGCCATGATCACCTTCGACTTCTCCAGTTCAGTGATCTTGTTTTCACAGGCACCGATGACCGCATCATTGCTCGCCTGCATAATACGCGAGAGCAGCGCTTCGATCTGCGACTCGGCATCTGTGATTTGGCGCTTGGTTAAACGCGCAACATCTTTGGATTGAGCCAGTCGTGCACCCCACGCACGTCTGAACATGGCTTTTGCCAACACGAAGTATTTAGGACTCGGTTCCAGTGTTCGACAACATCAGCCAACGCGCCTTCAATCTTGTCGCGTGGGCTAGACTTCCCACAGCAGCGTAAATCAGCCCGCCGATCCGCGACAGAGCGCTCAGGTCAAACTGGTAAGGCTAACGATGGAATGCCTGTTCCTGAATTAGGGGCTTCAACGTGTATTGGTGCGCATACGATTTTCGCACACTGAATTCCCAAGCATTCAAAATGGTCGGCTCAGCCATCCATTTTGAGCGCGCTGATGAATGCTTCTTGTGGGATGTCTACCTTACCGAATTGCCGCATTTTTTTCTTACCCGCCTTCTGCTTGTCGAGTAGCTTGCGTTTTCGGGTCGCGTCGCCACCATAGCACTTGGCGGTCACGTCTTTGCGCATGGCTGACAAGGTTTCGCGGGCGATAACCTTACCACCAATGGCGGCCTGAATCGGAATTTTGAACATGTGCCGTGGGATGAGATCCTTGAGCTTTTCGACCATAGCACGGCCGCGCATCTCGGCCCGTTCCCGATGCACCATCATCGAAAGTGCGTCGACGGGTTCGTCGTTCACCAAAACAGACATCTTGACTAGGTTGTCCTCTTGGTACACGGTCATTTGGTAATCGAACGACGCATAGCCCTTGGTCACTGACTTGAGCCGATCATAAAAATCAAAAACCACTTCGTTCAGCGGCAAGTCATAGACTGTCATTGCGCGCGTACCGGCATAGGTCAGATCCTGCTGTACGCCGCGCCTTTCTTGGCAAAGTTTAAGCACATCACCGAGGTATTCGTCCGGCACAAGGATAGTGGCCTTAATGCGCGGCTCTTTGAGGTGATCAACGATGCTGAGGTCGGGCATATCTGCTGGGTTGTGCAACTCGATCATCGTGCCATCACGCATGTATACGTGATAGACTACCGAGGGCGCGGTCGTGATCAGTTCTATGTTATATTCGCGTTCGATGCGGTCGCGGATGACCTCGAGGTGCAAAAGGCCAAGAAACCCGCAGCGAAACCCAAAGCCAAGCGCGGCCGAGGTTTCCATCTCAAAAGAAAAGCTAGCGTCGTTCAATGCCAGTTTGTCTATTGCATCGCGCAGGTCCTCGAATTCAGAGCTATCGACAGGGAACAAGCCGCAAAACACTACGGGTTGAGAAGGTTTAAAGCCGGGGAGTGCGTCTACTTTTGCACGTTCGTGCGTGATCGTGTCACCTACGCGGGTGTCGCGCACCTGTTTGATCGACGCCGTAAGGAATCCGATCTCGCCGGGGCCAAGGCTGTCCACGGGTTGCATGGCGGGGCGGAACACGCCGATTCGATCCACGTGGTGGACGCTGCTGTTTGACAGAAACCGAACCTTTTCACCCTTTTTGAGCTGCCCATCGATCACGCGGATCAGAACTATGACACCGAGGTAACTGTCGTACCAGCTGTCTACCAACATAGCCTTAAGCGGTGCGTCGGGGTCACCTTGCGGTGCTGGCAGTTGCTTTACGATGGCCTCAAGGGTTTCATGAATGCCGACGCCTGTCTTTGCCGACACCTTAATCGCACCGGACGCGTCGATGCCGATGACGTCTTCGATCTGTTCTGCCACGCGGTCGCAGTCGGTGGCGGGTAAATCGATCTTGTTGAGAACGGGAACAATTTCGTGGTCCGCATCGATGGCCTGATAGACGTTGGCCAGCGTCTGTGCCTCGACACCTTGGGTGCTGTCCACCACCAAAAGCGACCCTTCGACCGCGCGCATTGACCGGCTGACCTCATAGGCAAAATCCACGTGGCCTGGGGTGTCGATCAGGTTCAGCACATACTGTTCGCCATCTTCGGCGGTATAGTCGATGCGGACAGTGTTTGCCTTGATGGTGATGCCGCGCTCGCGTTCGATATCCATGCTGTCGAGTAGCTGTTCCTTCATGTCCCGGTCGGCTACGGTTTTGGTGGATTGAATTAGCCGGTCGGCCAGTGTCGATTTCCCGTGGTCGATGTGCGCGACGATGGAGAAATTGCGGATATGAGAGGTAGGTGTCATAAGAGGGATATGTAGGGGTTTTTGAAGGTGGTCAATGGGTGCATTGGATTGTTGCACTTGTGCGATACCGAATGGGTTTGCACATGCCTGCGCGCATTGGGTTGAACATCTGCTGCCATGATCGTGAATTGCGCTTAGATCGCCATTTTGCCATAGTTTCTGCGTAGGAACGGGTAACATCACCGGAATTTAAGAGCCATACAGATGAAGCTTTCCTTGATCATAATCACTGCAATGGCCGCGATGGCGCTAACTGCCTGTGGAAGCACACGTTATTCCAGTGAAAATGCAGTTCATACCTCGGTGCCTACAGACTTGGTTGACAATGGCCCAATCTATTCTGCCTGCCGCAAAGCTGGGCGAAAACAGGCCAGCCGCAAGCATTGTGGTTGCGTGCAGGGGGTTGCCCATCAAAGCCTTGGACCCACTGAGCAGCAGTTTGGCGCGACTTTTTTTGATGATCCACACAGCGCACAATCAGTGCGCCAATCCGATCGCCACCAAGATGAACTGTTCTGGACAAAGTGGAAGGAATATGGAGCGCAGGCCGTAGAGATGTGCACCTGAGCTTGTTACCCATTCTTTCACATCACAGATTCGGTTGATAAACTTCCATGCTGGGGAATGTTTCAGCCTTATTGCCGCCTGTGATCAAATGCTGCGACACCAGAATTGTATTGGTTCCTCAGTCGCGTTTGATTGGTCTAGGTCTTTTCATCTAAATTGCGCGATTCCACTTGGTAGAAGCGCAATTCCACCCCTTCAGCAGCTTCTGGAAACGCTGTAGTCAGACGGCCCAAGCGGGTAGTCTGGCGGCCATACCACCGCTTAATCGCAAATGCAGGCAGAGCCCTACACGTGGCGACAGTGAAATATGACGTTCTCGCCACACCAAAAGTTGCTGGAAATATTACTCTGAAATTTTGAGAGGTCACTTGCGTGGCGCGCCAGCGTTGTGGCGACAAATGCTTCGACGAGTTGACCTCCTTCAGGTTTCCTCGATCGGGGCGCCCCAGCGATCAATAAGACGGGCGATGATCTGGTCTCGGGCGGCAGAATAGCTTTCTAGCTTGGCTTCGCGGGTTTCACCAAGGCCGGTAGGATCGAGAGTGGGCCAGTATTCCACTTCCAGATGATAAAATCGGGTCAGTTCCAGAGCCCGGCGCTGACTGGCAGGCGACAATGCAACAACCAAATCGAAAGAACTGAGGTCATCGCCCCATTGCTCCATTTCGTCAAAACTGCGTGACTGGTGTCGACTGAGTTCAACGTCCATCTCGGCGCAGACGGCAATGGAAAAGCCGTCAATCTCCAAGTCGTTTGTTACGCCAACGGACTGGACATAGGTGCCGGTGCCGTAAAACTTTTTCATCAAACCTTCGGCCATTGGCGAGCGGACCGCGTTGTGGTCACAGCAGAATAGCACGGACTGGGGCAGTGGTTGGATCATTTAGCCGCCAAAATGCAAGACGCAGATTAAAGTGAAAAGCCTGCGGGCGGTGTCAGTGTCGAGTTCGACCTTGCCTTCTAGGCGCTCCTGCAACACTCGGCTGCCCTCGTTGTGGATGCCGCGCCTGGCCATATCGATGGTTTCAATCTGGCTGGGAGGCAGTTTTTTAACCGCGTCGAAATAGCTTTCGCAGATTTGGAAATAGTCTTTGACGACCTGACGAAAGGGGCCAAGAGACAGATGGAATTCAGCTGCCTGTTCGGCGGCTTCTGTGGCGACGTCAAAGACAAGCCGCTTGTCCCGAATGGACAAGTTTACATTGTATGGTCCTGCAGGAACAACATGACCGTCGCGCGGTGGCAGAACAAAGGTATTGTTTTCCAGCAAGTCAAATACTGCGACTTTGCGTTCTTGCTCGACTTCGGGTGTGGGTGGAGGCAGGTTTGCGTCGTCCAGAGTTATATGTCTGATGCAGGTCATTTGGCAGGTCAGGTGTCCAGAAGTGATAGGGTGAGATAGTCGCGCAGCGCGCCAAGGAACACAATGGTGGGATGCCCCAGAATTTCCACCATTCAATGGTGATCGGGGGTGGTTTTTTTGCTGTTATGTAAAATCTTTAAGAATAGTGCCGGTGCTCCGAGAGAAATAGGCTGTTCTAGCCGTTCAGCTTGCGCAGGCGGGCGGTGACAGACAGGCCATGCGCCTCTAGGCTTTCGGATGCTGCAAGGCGTTCCGCACCGGGGCCGATGGCACGAAGTGCGTCTGGGCTCATTTCCGCCAAGGTTGTGCGCTTCACAAAGTCCATCACCGACAGGCCTGAAGAGAACCGGGCCGAGCGTGCGGTGGGCAACACATGGTTTGGTCCGCCAATGTAGTCGCCAATCGCCTCGGGTGTCCATTGACCTAGGAAAATCGCGCCTGCGTGGGTGATGTTGGCTGACAACGTTTTGGGTTCAGCCACACAAAGCTCAAGATGTTCGGGGGCGATGCGGTCTGATAGCTGCGCAGCTGTGTCGAGATCAGGCACCGAAATTATCGCGCCATAGTCGCGCCAGCTTGCTCCGGCGATGGCCCGCCGTTCTAGAGTCTCGAGCCGCTTTTCAACGGCCTTGGCGACAGCGCGGCCAAAACTTGCATCAGTTGTGATCAAAAGCGATTGCGCACTTTCGTCGTGCTCTGCCTGACTGAGTAGGTCGAGCGCGATCCAATCGGGATCATTGTCACCATCAGCAATAACAAGGATTTCCGATGGCCCTGCGATCATGTCGATCCCTACCTTGCCAAAGACCCGCCGTTTGGCGGCCGCTACAAAAGCGTTTCCGGGGCCCGTGATTTTATCGACTGGAGCGACAGTTTCGGTGCCATAGGCGAGTGCTGCGATAGCCTGTGCACCACCGATCCGGTAAATTTCGTCTACGCCTGCCAGTTTCGCGGCCATCAAAACCAGCGGATTTAGCACGCCGTCGGGCGTTGGTACGGTGACCGCTAACCGCCCGACGCCCGCCACCTTCGCCGGAATCGCATTCATCAGCACTGAGGATGGATAGCTTGCCAGCCCGCCCGGCACGTAAAGCCCGGCGGCTGAAACAGGTGTCCAGCGCCAACCCAGTGTTGCGCCAACTTCATCCCTCCATTCCGCATCCTGTGGCATTTGCCGAGCGTGGTAGGCAGAGATCCGATCTGCGGCCAGTTCCAGTGCTTTACGATCTGCGGCATCTACTTTGGCAATCCCGGTGTCAATTTCTGCCTCGGTGATCCGCAATGTGCCTGGCGTCAGATTGATCCGATCGAATTTCGCGGTCAGTTCGATAACCGCCGCATCACCGCGTGCGCGTACGTCCGCAATGATGTTGGCGACGACTGCGTCGACGTCCGGACTGTCTTCGCGCTTGGCTGCCAGCAAAGCGTCAAAACGCTGGGCAAAGTCAGTATCGCCATAATCTAGAAACTGGGGCATGGGCGTCCTTTCCGTTCCCTTTGGGACATAGCGGGCAGGGCCGCGCGTCTCAAGGTAGGACTGACGCGGCATTTCGTGCCGATGTGCATATTTACGGGCGCGTGATATGCAGCACTTGATTGGCCGTGACCGTCTGCCAGTCGGACCAGTCCGCATGCGGCCAGTGCACTCTCAGGCGTACCGTTTCTGCGGTACCCAATCCGAAATGCTGAGGCCCCGAGACTCCGCTTGCATGCCCTCCACCCACGGTGATTTCGCGCGACTGGATGGCGCGACCGTCATCGACCTCGATCCATGCACCGACCGCTTGCGTGTTCGCGCTGCGCTGATGCAGTGCCACCGACAGCCACCGCCCAGCGCTCGGTGTCACGTTCTGCCACACTTCAAGCGGCGCGCGCCGATTAACCACCGCGAGGTCCAGCAGCCCGTCTGCGTTCAGATCGACCAAGGCGGCCCCCCGACTGCGATGCATGGATGCGACGCCCGCCACGTCACCTCGTTCGCTGAAGCTGCCATCAAGCATCCCAATCAGTAGATTGTTTGGGTCCTGCATGGCGCTTCCGGGCATTTGCTGGACGTTTCCTTTGGCAATGAATGCATCGTCCAGCCCATCATTTTGCACGTCCCCAAAGGCGATATGCCAACCGGTCGAGGGTCGACCATCATCGCCCACATAGGGTCTTTGGGCGGCTGTGCCGCGGGCAAAGGGGACGTCTTTGTAGGTAAGTGTATCGCCTTGCTGCTCCATAAGTCGCTGGTCACCCATCGAACTCAGGTACACTTCGTCCCTGCCATCACGGTCAAGATCCCGTGTTGCAATGCCCATTCCCCAAAGCTTGTGCCGTCGCCAGCCATCTGCCTCGGTATAAAGCCGAGGCTGTGCTTCCATTGCCCAAAGCTGTTCCTGCCCGTCGCTTACATAATAATGCCGGTCGTTGGAAATCCGCAGGTCCGCGCGCCCATTGCGCGCCCAGTCGGTGAACAGTATCGACAAAGCGCAATGACCCGGAGCAAGCAAAGTTGCCACGTGGCCAGCACCGGTTGGCCGCCAAAGTGTGTTGCTATCACAGGCCTCAAACGGGCCCTCGGGGTCGGCGCGGTCGACATAATGGCCAAAAGCAAGCGTGGGCTGGCTATTTCCAGCCTCCCACGTGGCGGAAAAAGCAGTGGACCAGTGATCGCCCGTGTCCGGTGGTGCCCGGGTGAAGCCGCAATCGCCATCGCCATGTAACACAACGTCTGGTCCAACCCGAAGCATTACTAGATCAAGCAGGCCATCATTGTTTATATCAAGCGGGTAAGCACCGGTAGTGTCTGGCAGATCAAGTGCGGGTGGCGTCGCGTCCTCAAACAACAACGCACCACCAGCCATGGACAGGTTTCGCAACAGTATTGGAGGGTTAGAACCTCCCGCTGCAACTATGTCGGGCCGCGTGTCACCATTGCAGTCAAGAATAGCAAGACCACCGCCTACGAAATGTTCCCAACCGCCATCATAAATATGTTCAGGCACATTCACGGGTACAAAGCTGGGGTCTGTTGCCTGTGCTGGTTCTGCAACGGCCAGCGTCAAGACGCCAAGGATGGCACCAGCATGCGCAACGGCACGCAAAGAACGCGGTCTGCAACGCTTGTCGAATCGTTCAAAAAACCCCGACTTCTCAAGCGTCATCCAGTGCCTCCACGGCCATATTATGGACGAATTCAAGCGCATAGGCTGCGGCCCCGCGCGCCCACATCAGATTGTCCCACTTGTGAACGACCACTTCTGGAGCCGGCTTGTCGATCTCGACAATGGACTTGCACATCTCTTCGATCACCACATCTGCATATAGGTGGTCAAACTCAATCTGTTCTCCAGCGAGAATCACCAGCTCTGGGTCAAAAATATTGACGAGGTTCGCCAGCCCCATGGCAAACATTCGCCCCGCCCGTTCAACAACGCGCTGGGCCGTGGTATCGCCTGAGCGAGCCGCTGACAGGATCGTCTTTACCGCCTGAGAGGTTGGCGTGTTCAGGTTGACGGCCCCCACACTGTTCGCCTCGCGCACCAAAGCATAATCGGCAACATAAGCCTCAAGGCAACCGCGCTGCCCGCACCGGCATAGCGCGCCCTCTAGGTGAACTTTGGTGTGCCCAAATTCAGCGCCGCAGCCACGCGTGCCGCGATAGATTTGTCCCCCCAGCACCATGCCCATGCCCACACCGCTTTCGATGGTGATGACGATGAAGTCGGAGTGGTCCTTGCCCTTGCCAAAGGTAAGTTCAGCCATCGCTACAAGGTTTGCATCATTGTCTACATAAGCGGGCACTTCCAACCGATCGGTCAAAATTTTTCCAAGACCCACGTTGCGTTGATCAAGCGATGGCGACCAATAGACCAGCCCATGATTAGCATCCACCACGCCCGAAATCCCGACGCCGACACCGGACAGGTCGGTTAATTTTTTTCCGGCCCGAGCGGTAAGCGCAGTCAAACCTTTTGCGATTTCGTCCGCCAGGATGCTGGCGGGCTGGCGGATTTGATCCATCTGACATTCGTAATCGGCAATCTGATTGCCTTCGAAATCCATCAATACGAGAGAGATCGAAGTGTCAGAAACTTTGAGTCCAGCGACCAGATGGGCGGCTCCACGAATCTTCAGATCAATCCGTGGGCGGCCTCTAATCGGTGCCTTGCTGGGTGATTCGCTGGGCTCTTCCAAGATCAACCCACCGCGCAAAAGATCGCTAGTTACTGCCGTCACTGTTGCGCGGCTGATCCCGGTGTGGGAGGCAAGTTCGATGCGTGGCATTGGCCCATGCTGGGCAATTTCACGCAGTAATATGCGTCTGCTCTCAACCTTATGATGACCGAAGCTCATGATTTAATTCTCTTTATTCTTCAAATTCGCAACTGCGCGAAATTACTTCTATGCTGATGATGCCTTTTTTTGCAGATCTCTCCAAGGGGCATGTTCAATTTAATTTACTTTTCGAATTTAATGGGCTAATCTAATCAAACCTAACCCGCTTGGAATCTATTTGGAATGGCGGGCAGTAGTCTTTGGGAGGACACTCAAATGAAACGACGTACCCTTATCGCGGCCCTTGCTGCTACAACCATGCTTTCGGCTCCGGCCTTTGCGGGAGGCCACGGTGTTACCGTCGGCGTCAGCTGGTCGAACTTTCAGGAAGAGCGCTGGAAAACTGACGAAGCTGCAATCAAAGCCACACTCGAAGAGCTGGGCGCAAAATACATTTCTGCTGACGCGCAAGCGTCTGCTGCTAAGCAGCTGACCGACGTCGAAGCTCTGATCGCACAAGGCGCCGATGCGCTGATTATTCTAGCGATGGACAAGGACGCAATTGGCCCCGCCGTTGATCAAGCTGATGCAGAAGGCATTCCAGTTGTTGGCTATGACCGCTTGATCGAAGACAACCGTACTTTCTATCTGACGTTTGACAACAAGGGTGTGGGCCGGATCATCGCCCAGGCCGTGACGGCCGCGCAGCCAGAAGGCAACTTTGCCATCATCAAGGGTGACAAGGGCGATCCAAACGCTGGCTTCCTGCTGGAAGGTATGATGGAAGTTATTGGCGATGACGTAGCATCGGGCAAAATCACCATCGTAGGCGAGGCCTTTACCGATGGCTGGAAGCCTGACAATGCACAGCGCAACATGGAGCAAATCCTAACCGCCGCCAACAACGGCGTTGACGCTGTTCTGGCACAAAACGATGGCATGGCGGGTGGCGCAATTGCTGCGCTGCAAGCCCAAGGTCTGGCCGTTCCGGTTGGTGGTCAAGATGGTGACCATGCCGCCCTGAACCGTGTCGCTCGGGGCCAACAGACCGTATCGGTTTGGAAGAACGCGCTTGATCTGGGTGGCAAGGCTGCCGAGATTGCTGTCGCCCTTGCTGGTGGTGCGGCCCTGTCTGATATCGACGGCGCAGTAAGCTGGTCCGGTGGTGCAAATGGTGTTGAGATGAACGCTATCTTCCTCGACCCGACGCCGGTGACACAGGCCAACATCAGTGCCGTTATCGACGCAGGCCACATCGCCAAAGACAAGGTATGTGCTGGTGCCGAAGCTGGCGTTGCTGGCTGCTAATACGGTCCATCATTACTAAGCACCGGCGGCAGAGATTGTCGCCGGTGCATACCCTAAAATTTTTCCTTAACATTACCTGTGCGCTCCGGCCCGAGATGTTTCTTGTGGCAATAGGTGCCCTATTTTCTGGGATTTCGTTATGACTGATATGTCTAACTCAGGTGACCCTGCCACCCCTATCATCAAGAGCCCAGTCGCCCGATTTATTCAGGCGACCGAGCTTGATACCCGCTTGCTGGGCATGTTGGGTGCCTTGGCTCTGATTTGGATCGGTTTTCATGTCTATGGTGCGGTTGTAAACGGCTTTGGTGCCTTTCTGACGCCGCGCAACCTGTGGAACTTGAGTGTGCAGACGTCGTCAATCGGGATTATGGCTTGTGGTATGGTTCTGGTCATTGTGACTCGCCACATTGATCTGTCTGTTGGGTCGGTTCTGGGCTTTTGTGCGATCATCATGGGCGTCACTCAGGTGTGGCTGCTACCGCAGCTTGTCGGCCTCGAGCATTGGTCGATCTGGATCATTGCCGTAATTGTGGGTCTGATCACGGGCACATTGGTGGGTGCATTTCACGGATACCTAATTGCGTATCACTCAATCCCTGCCTTTATCGTCACCCTTGGCGGTCTTTTGGCCTGGCGCGGCGCTGGCTTTCTTGTCGCCCGAGGCGAGACAATTTCACCAGTCGACAGCACATTTCGCCTGCTCGGCGGGACGGCGGACGGTGCCATTGGCGCTACAGGGTCGTGGATTGTTGGACTGGTTGGTGTTGTGGCTGTTGTTGCCTCCGTGATTCTGGGTCGCCGCCAGCGCATTACACACGGATTTGGTCTGCGTCCGGTCTGGGCGGACTGGTTCATTGCCCTCGTCGGCTCAGCGACGATGATCGGAGCGGTTTTGTTGGTCAACTCGTATTACTGGCCACGTGGTATTGTGCGTCGCTATGCGGCCGAAAACAACATTACCATTCCGCAAGAAGGCCTGTTTATAAGCTACGGTTTTGCCATCCCGGTTCTCATCCTGCTGGCGGTCGGCATCATCATGACGCTGGTCATGTCGCGCACCCGCTTTGGGCGCTATGTCTACGCGATTGGCGGCAACCCCGAGGCTGCGGCGCTCGCAGGCATCAACACCAAGTGGATGACGGTCAAGATTTTTGCCCTAATGGGGTTCCTTGCGGGTCTTTCAGCGGCTGTTGCTTCTGCCCGGCTTGGATCGGCGACCAACGCGCTTGGTACACTTGATGAGCTTTATGTCATTGCGGCGGCTGTCATCGGCGGCACATCTTTGGCCGGTGGTGTTGGTACTATTTATGGGGCCATCCTTGGGGCCGTGGTCATGCAATCTTTGCAAACAGGCATGGTGCTTATCGGATTTGATGCCGCCATTCAGCAGATCGTTGTTGGCTCGGTCCTCGTATTGGCCGTTTATCTGGACAACCTCTATCGGAGGACTTCGAAATGAGCACAGCAAAGACAATTGATCGGTCAGGCACACCCCTTGTCGACATGCGAGACATCTGTATCTCTTTCGGTGGGGTGCATGCGGTGGATCATGTTTCGGTCGACCTGTATCCCGGCGAAGTTGTTGGGTTATTGGGCCACAATGGTGCTGGAAAATCAACGTTGATCAAGATCCTGTCGGGCGCTTATGCGATGGACTCGGGCGAGATCTATGTTGATGGCGAGAACGCGACAATCAACAACCCACGCGACGCACGGTCCTATAACATCGAGACCATTTATCAGACGCTTGCGCTGGCTGATAACCTTGATGCGGCATCGAATCTGTTTTTGGGTCGCGAACTGGTGTCGCCCCTCGGGTTCGTGAACGACGACGCGATGGAGGCAGAAACCCGCAAGATCATGGCCCGGCTGAACCCGAACTTCAAAAAGTTCAAGGATCCGGTCAGTGCCTTATCAGGTGGTCAGCGTCAGTCGGTGGCCATTGCCCGTGCAGTATACTTCAATGCCCGCATCCTCATCATGGATGAGCCGACGGCGGCCCTTGGCCCGCACGAGACCCAGATGGTGTCTGAACTGATCACCCAGCTCAAGGCAGAAGGCATTGGCATCTTTCTGATTAGTCACGATATTCATGATGTAATGGAGCTGTGCGACCGCGCTTCAGTCATGAAGAACGGAAAATTGGTTGGCACGGTTGATGTCGATGATGTAACCGACGATGATCTTCTCGGAATGATCATATTGGGCAAGCAACCAGGCGAGGCGTAAATGCGGGACGGGCATGCAACAGTTCAGTTGGTGGCGGACGTTGGCGGCACCAACTGTCGTCTTGCGTTGGCTGATGCTAATGGGCTGCATGCTGGCACCGTGCGTCGTTTTCGCAACAATGATTACAACAGCTTTTCCACCTGTGCCCGTGCCTATTTGGCCGATCATCCGGGTGTCACGTCGGCGGCGGTTGCGATTGCCGGCCCAGTGGCCAGGGGGTGGGGACGTTTAACCAATCGTGACTGGCACTTCGATGCTGAAGAACTGGCGCAGGAACTGTCCCTCGATGTGGTATACCTGCTGAACGATCTTGAGGCTCTGGGCCATGCCATTGCGGTGCTACCCACCGCTTCGCTGCACTGTCTGAGCGGCACACCGGCAGAGGACGAACCGCAATCGGTCGTCATTGGTTTGGGTACTGGGTTCAACGTCAGCGTGGCTCATAGCGCGCGTGGTGTCGTGTTTGCAGCCGAAATGGGCCATGCTGCTCTTCCGCAGCCGGTGAACGCGATCATCCGTAGCGACGTCGACAATATCGCTGATTTTACTACGGTGGAGCACCTGTTTTCAGGCAATGGCCTGACACGGCTACACTTGGGCCGAACGGGAAACAATTGTGCCCCCGAAAGCGTTGCAGGGGCAGTGGGCGGCGCACAAACACTCACCTTAATGGCAAGGGCGCTGGGCGCGTTGGTACGCGAGATCGCCTATCTGTATCTGCCAGAGGCAGGGATATACTTTAATGGCTCTTTAGCGCGCACTTTGTTGAGCGGGGACCTGACCCACCATGTTCTTGATCCTTTGCAAAAGGATGAGACTTTTCATGGCCGAATGGCGCGGATACCGATGTATCTGCTGACTGATGACGCATCCGCACTTCATGGCTGTGCACGGTACCTGGGCATTCACCGCTAGTCCGTACTGGCGCGCGATGTTGTAATCAAATTGAGCGGCTGCGCCGCACGTGATTTTGAAATGGCGCGGCACAGGCGTTGCACTTGCATGTGTCGTTTTTTGGATATTTCAGGTCCGGAGCTTGGGAATATTTCGGTTGTTGGTGCATAGACCGATGTGATTGCTCCATTTGAAAATCGAAGCACCAGTCGCCGCTGTCGGATCGAATTTTGTTGGCTTTTATGCTGTCAAAAGGAGGCGGTAGGTGTTGCAGGTTGGCTGTGTTGCAGATCATCCTAGCCTTGATTTTGTCGGAGAGGTGCTTGGCTGGCGCTGCTGTGCGGTAAGCTTATAGTCAAGATGCCAGCGCTGTGCGTCGCCGATCACGCTTAATAATATACCTAAAACAACATGTATCATTTAACGCGTTGAAATGTTTATTTTGGGCAGTGTCAGTGTGCAATTTTTTGCGAAATGCTTCAAGTTAGCTCTGACGCCCAAGGAGGATTGGCGCCGACGCGTGATACTGTGACAGCCGCCGCTCGGCTGGCAAGGCTGAGCATGTCGGTCAGAGCGATTTTGTTCAACTTTTCAAGGGTGTCTGGTGTCAGAGCGCCAGCGCTGCGCAAGGCAGCAATAACCCCAGCGTTGAAGGTATCGCCTGCGCCGACGGTATCAATCACATTTGCCTTGCTGGCAGCGACGCTGGCCTGAATGCCGCCGTGAATCAAAGCTGTTGCCCCGGCGCTACCCTCAGTCAAAAGCAGAAGCTTCGGGCCCATATCGAGCACCGCGCGCCCTTTGTCATGAAGTGTGGCATCGCCTTTGATCAGCCAATGAATGTCATCATCAGACAGCTTCACGATATCCGCTCGATTTAACAAAGCCGTCAGTCGCGCACGATACCCGGCTGGATCACAGATGAAGCCGGGCCGGATATTGGGATCAATCATCACGATCCGATCCGCAGGCTGGGCCAATGCAAGGTCAAGCAAGCTGTCTGCAACTGGCGGATTGCACAGGCTGATGCCGCCAAAGAAAACCAACTTAGTATCATTTGGCAACATGGGTATGTCGGCGCTGTAAATGGCCCGGGTCGCGGTGTTATCATCATAGAATGCGTATGTCGCTCGCCCGTCCTTCAGGTGGACAAAGGCTAGCGTGGTGTTCCTGCCGCTGCGAATAACATAGGCCGTGTTCACGTTGCTGGCGATTAAGGCGGCCTCGATCATTTTGCCAAAAGGGTCCGAGGACAGGCCAGTCATTAAGCCAGTTGGTACTCCAAGGCGACCAAGGGCTACAGATGTATTCAGCACGGCGCCACCAACGCAGGGCACGAAGCCAGTGCCATTTGGCAATGGCATCATGTCAATAAGGGAGTCGCCACAGCAAATGATCAAGTTGGATACTCCTTCAAAATCATGATCACAGGTCCTTAAACTACGGTAGAAATCAATACCGCCTATTTACATCCACTGGCGTGGATCAACCGACTGACCCGTACGAGCGCTTTCTTGTGCTGCCAGACCCATGGCAACTGCGGCCCAGCCGTCGTTCAACGACACCTCTGGGGTCTGTGTCTCGCCACGGACCAAGGCGGCAAAGCGTTGGTGCTGATAATAGGTCGATCCATTGTGATCGCCCGCCTCCAAGAGGGTGGGATCCACAGGAATATCGTGGCTGATCGGGCCGCGTGGATCGCGCGGGCTAGTGATCAGCTTGGCCACAGGGGCGGCCCCCAGATGCGCGGGCCAGAACCTGCCCGGCCCGGGCACGAAGGCTTCGATCTTACCGCTCGGACCGACGGCTGACAATTCTTCTTGATAGGCGCTGCCGTCGGCAAACATGCACAGTTCAAGCATGGCGCGCGCTCCGCCTTCGAAATCCACGATGACATAGCCACTGTCAAAGATGTCCGGCACTGTGCCACCATACTCTTCGTCGAGGTGGTTCACCGCCTGTGTCGCCGATGCCATCACTCGGATTGGATCAGCATCAAGCGCAAGGCGCATTAAATCAAAGAAATGGCAGCATTTCTCGACAAAAGTGCCGCCAGTGAAACAGTTGAACCGGTTCCAATCACCAACCTTTTCGAGGAATGGAAAGCGATGCTCGCGGATCGAAAGCATGCGAATGCCGCCTGTCGTGTCGTCAGCCGTTTCAAGAAACTTGATAATCACGGGCATGTAGCGGTATTCCATCGCGACCCAGACAGGCGCCGGATAATCGGCGCGGAATTTGGCCAATCGCATGGTGTCAGCCGGGTCGGTGAACAAGGGTTTTTCGACCAGCAGGGGCAGGGGGCGTATGGTGCGGATCGCCTCCATCTGTTCTACGTGGCGGAAGTTGGGACTGACGATCAGCAGACAATCGAGTTCCGGCACTTCCAGCAACGCATTCAGGCTGTCCGTTGCGCGGGCATTTGGGCAAAGTGCTTGCGCCTGCGCTTTCATCCCGGCATCGGGTTCATAAAAAGCGGCCACCGACGCGTGGGGCAACAGGGCGATGTTGCGTATATGCTCTTGCCCCATCATTCCGCATCCGATGATGCCATAGCGTACGTGTTGTACCATTTGCGGCGTTCCTTACTTAAGTCGTTGAACATAGACAGCGCGCGCAGGGTCAAACCACGTGCGAGAAAATTCGATTGGTGCACTTGCATCCGACCAACTGAACCGTTCGATATAGCCGACGGTCGTGCCGCAGCATTGCGTAAACGTATCAGGCGCCCAATCAGGTACGGCTCCGAGACTAACCCTGTCTTCGGCGCGCTGAATCCATAGGCCTAGGTTTTGACGATAAGTTGCATAAAGCGATTCGCTCATTGTTGCCTGTCTCACTAATCCAGCGTCGGCATCCAGCCAAATTTCTTCGACACCCATGATTGTGTCATTCAAGGATCGCAAACGTCTTATGCGCGTTCCCTGTTTGGCAGTCCCAAAAGCGGGCAGATCGTCAGGCTTGTTCAGCAGGTCCACGCTCAGCACCTGCGCACGTGGCAGGCCTCCTCCGTTCAGCAGTTCCAGTCGGAACATCGCATAAACTGTGCCGGTATCTCCGTCTGCGCGGATATAGTTGCCCGACCCCTGAACCCTTTCGATCAGCCCCTTGTCGGTCATGCCCTGCAGAGCCTTGCGCAAAGTACCCACCGATACGCCCAACTCTGTAGCCATGTCTCGCTCGGGCGGCAGCCGCTCGCCATCTATAAGACGGCCGGCAACGATATCACGGGTCAGCAACTCGGCGATCTGCACATAGATCGGCAACGCTTGGGGTGAGTGTTTGGCCGGGGGCATGAGGTCTTTCAGTGTCGGATAAATGAAAATTGATACACTATTGATCTACAGAAATGACAGTGTTACGCAAGTGCCAAGCTAAAGACATCGAAAGACCTTTGGAAATGACAGTTGTCCCTATCACGTCTGCGGATCTCGACGCGGCAGAGGTATCGTGGTTTTCGGCGCTCTGCTCGGACGACTACCAGTTTCTTAGCGTGCCAGAGGGTGATCTGCGCTCAAGCTGGGCGCATTGTTCCGACATCGTAAAAGAGGCCGAGGCGCAAGGCTTCCGCAACATTCTGTGCCCTTCGTCATATCAGGTGGGTCAGGATACGCTGTCTTTCGTGGCGGGCTGTGCCCCAATCACGGACAAGATCAACATGTTGGCCGCTGTGCGCTGTGGAGAGATGCAGCCAATCATGCTGGCGCGGACCATCGCCACGCTGGATCACATGCTCGAGGGTCGCCTAACGGTGAACATCATTTCATCAGATTTCCCCGGTGAAAAGGCTGACAGCAATTACCGTTACCAACGTTCGCGGGAAGTTGTCGAAATCCTTAAGCAGGCTTGGACACAAGACGAAATCAATTATCACGGCGATGTCTATAACTTTGAAGCGGTTGCCACAGATCCTGCGCGCCCTTACCAGACTGGTGGCCCGTTGCTTTATTTCGGTGGCTATTCACCTGCGGCGCTCGAATTATGCGGACAGCATTGCGACGTTTACCTAATGTGGCCCGAACCCGTGGAAAACCTCAAGAGCCGCATGCGGGACGTTCACAAGGTGGCCGCGACATATGATCGGACTTTGGATTACGGCCTGCGAGTGCATATGATTGTACGCGACACCGAAGTAGAAGCCCGCGAATATGCCGATTACATCGTGTCTAAACTGGATGATGAATATGGCAAGCTGATCCGCGACCGGGCTCACGATTCCATCTCGCTGGGTGTGGCGCATCAAGCCAAGGCGCGCGAGCTGGCCGACAAGTTCGGCTATGTGGAGCCGGGCCTTTGGACGGGCGTGGGACGGGCGAGATCAGGCTGTGGTGCCGCGCTAGTAGGCTCCACTGATCAGGTCATGTCCAAGATCGAAGAATACAAAAAGATGGGCATCCGCTCATTCATCTTTTCGGGTTACCCTCACATCGACGAAGCAAAACATTTTGGCGCGCGCGTGATGCCGCACTTGAAAACCTGCTCTCTGCCCCATGTCTATGGCCGAGTGCCTGCACAGGCGCCCGCAACCCCCCTTGCCGCAGGAGAGCGCCGCTGATGGACCGCGTCCAACTATCACCAAACCTTGAATTTTCCCGGATTGTTTATGGAATGTGGCGACTGGGCGATGACGTCGATACGTCCGTAGGCCATGTCCAGGCCAAGATTCATGCTTGCCTTGATCAGGGTATCACCACTTTCGATCAAGCGGATATTTATGGCGGCTACATTGCCGAAGCAGTTTTGGGGCAAGCGCTCAGAGCTGATCCCGACCTGCGCAGCAAGATGGAAATTGTGACCAAGTGTGACATCGTGGCGCCCGTTGGTCGTTATGCAAAAGCACCGGTCAAATATTACGATACATCGCGTGCGCACATCATGCAGTCGATCGAGAATTCGCTGAGCGATATGGCCATCGATCATATCGACCTTTTGCTGATCCACCGACCGGACCCGTTCATGGACCACCATGAAACTGGCGCAGCGCTGGATGAGGCAGTGGCCAGTGGCAAGGTGGGGAACGTTGGTGTATCCAACTTCCGTCCCTATGATTTCGAACTGTTGCAATCGGCGATGAAAACGCCTTTGGTTACTAACCAAATCGAAATTTCTCTGGGGGAAATCGCGCCCTTCACCAATGGTGATCTGGCCTTTCATCAGCGCCATGGTCATCATCTTATGGCTTGGTCACCTCTTGGGGGCGGCGGCCTGATGACGGGCAATGAAAAGGTGCACGCCGTAATGGACGAAATTGCGTCTGCCTTTGACGTGGACCGTGCTGCTGTTGCCGTGGCCTTCCTTCTGGCACATCCTGCGGGCATCCTTCCGGTGATGGGCACAAACAATCTGGATCGTATCAAGCGAATAGGCGTTGCGACCCGCGTTACGCTTGACCGTCCCACGTGGTTCAGCCTTTATGAAGCTGCGTTAGGGCATGAGGTGGCTTGATGACAATGCAAAGCCCCAAACAGCCCACTGTCTTTTCTTCTGATCGTAACTCAAGCCGCCAGTTGCGCGATGCGTTTGGCAAGTTTGCTACCGGCATTACGGTCATCACCGCTGCCAGTAACGACGGGCCAGTTTGCATCGTTGCGAACAGTTTCTCATCTGTATCACTGGATCCGGCATTGGTGCTCTGGTCTGTTGATCGCAGCGCCCGGCGGTTTCCTTATTTTGACGCGGCGAACCACTATGCCATTCACGTGCTGGCGGCCGAGCAACATGACCTGTGCACGCAAGTGGCACGCAATGTTCATGCTCTTGATGAGCAGCCGTTTCAGATCAATTCTGACGGAGTTCCGATTATTGATCATTGCCTTGCACGGTTTGAATGTCGCAGGGTGGCAGCACATGACGCGGGTGATCACGTCATTATCGTTGGTCAGGTTCAGCGAACACAGATGCGGGATGGCGCGCCGCTTACATTCTATGGTGGTGATTTCGGCACCGTCACACAAGGCTAAGATAAAAGGACGGACCGCAAGGGTTCGGCCATTTCAAACCCCGCATAACGGGGGCAAGACCCAAGCGCGGGGTACAGCGCACCAAAGCCACGGCGGACATAACTGCCGGGCAGCGACATAAGGGAGGGGCCCGCATGGGCGCACTACTGACGGTGTTGGCGCCGATCAGCATAGTGAATGCATTCGTGCTAAGAATTGGGCGCGGGATGGGCATTATTGCCATCGTGCTTATGGTCGTGGCGATCCTTATTCAGGTGGTCGCCCGTTATGTTTTTAACAATGCTTTGCCTTGGCCAGACGAAGCAGCCCGGTTTTGCATGATGTGGATGACGGGTCTGATGGCTCCGACGGCATTCAGGCGTGGTGGCTTTGTCGCGCTTGATATGATCTCTGGATTTCTTAACAGCCGTTTTGCAGCGCTGCTTGGCTTGCTGTTGTTGGTGATTTCGCTGATGATCCTGATTGTGGCCGTGCAGATTGGATACAACGAAGTCACTGGTTTCGGAGGCCGTTTCGCGACCGCCTCGCTTTACCTTCCCACCTTTGATGGATGGTTCAGAGTGCCGCGCAGCTGGATGATGCTGTCACTTTTGGTTGGGGTCATCCTTTTGCTCAGTGTCAATGTAGAATTGATCTTGCGCAGCATTGTCACGTTCTTCGGGGGCGGCGCGAAATTGCCAGATCTTGATCTGGGCGACATGGCCGCGGGGAGCGATTAAATGTTGATTTGGTTCCTTCCACTGTTCCTGTTGTTCTTGCTGATCGGATTGCCAGTGTTCTTTGGCCTGCTGGCCGCGCCCGGCTTGCTTCTTTGGCTGAACGGGCAAGAAAAAGACATCACGCTGCTGTACCGGAACGTCTATAACGGCATGGACAGCTTTCCGCTCATGGCGATCCCGTTCTTTATGCTGGCAGGCGAGTTGATGAACAAAGGCGGCATCACCATCCGCCTTGTACAGTTCAGCCAAGCGCTGATGGGCCACCTGCGGGGCGGCTTGGCACAGGTCAACGTCTTGTCGTCGATCTTATTTGCGGGCCTGTCCGGCTCGGCTGTGGCTGACACCTCTGCCTTGGGGTCCATGCTGATTCCCGCGATGGAGAAAGAGGGATATACCCGTCGTTTCGCTGCGGCCATCACGGCTGCAAGTTCCGTTATCGGCCCGATCATCCCACCGTCGGGCATCATGATCATTTATGCCTATGTCATGGGTGAAAGTGTGGCTGCGCTGTTCCTTGCTGGCATCGTGCCTGGTATTCTTGTGGGCGTGGGGCTCATGGTCATGATCCGCGTAACCGCCGACCGCTATGACCTGCCTGCGGCGAAACGTGTTGCCTTTGATGGAGTCGAGCTTGGCAATCTGGAAAAATGGGTATCTTTTGCCCTTGTGCGGCTGAACATAGGTCTGCTGATCTGGGTTATCGCGCCGCTGCCTGAAACCGCGGGCCTGATGACATGGGTGACATTTCTTGGGGCTCTCGCCGTAGCGCACGCGCTGATGCTGGCCTTGCGCACGCAGGTCAGCTCAGAGTTTCGCACAATCTGCAAGCGCTCAATCGTGCCGCTGCAAACACCTGTGCTGATCCTTGGTGGCATCCTTGGTGGCGTGTTCACACCAACCGAAGCGGCCGCAGTCGCCGTGGCCTATGCGCTATTTGTTGCGTTTTTTGTGCTGCGCACCATGTCGCTCAGGGATTTGCCCGATATTCTGAGCCGAGCGGGGCTGACGTCAGCAGTGGTGCTGTTGCTGGTTGGCGCGGCAATGGCATTCAAGACGGTTGTGTCGCTGTCTTATGCGCCACAGATACTGGCGGATTATATTCTGACGCTGTCGGAAAACCCGCTTATCCTTTTGTTCCTGATCAACCTGTTGCTGTTCATCGTGGGCATGTTCCTCGATGCAGGGCCGGCGATTATCATCCTTGGCCCAATTCTTGCGCCCATCTTCACGGACTTGGGCGTAGACAGTATCCATTTCGCCATCATCATGAGCGTGAATTTGACCGTGGGATTGGCGACGCCGCCCATGGGGCTTGTGCTTTTTGTGGCTGCAGCAGTCAGCAAAGAAAAGGTCGAAACCATAGCCAAGGCAATTCTGCCTTTCCTTGCGGTTGAAGTGGCAGTGATTTTCTTGATCACCTATGTGCCTGCAATTTCCATGACCATTCCCCGCCTGACGGGGTTTGCAAATTAATACTTATCCAGAGCTTAACGGGAGGACTGAACCAAATGCTCAAAACGACCCTTAAAACCCTAACGGCCGCGGCGCTTGTCGCCGGATCGGCCATGATGGCATCGGCACAGGATTATACGATCCGCGCCACCGCCAACTCGAACACCAACGACGAAGACTATGATGGTCTGGTCGTATTCAAGAATTATGTCGAAGCGGCCTCGAACGGTGCCATCGCCGTAGAGTTGTTCATCGGGACACAGCTGTGTTCAAACGGGGCGGAATGCCTGCAAGGTGTGGCCGACGGTTCGATCGATGTCTACATTTCGACATCGGGCGGCGCATCAGGCATCTTCCCCTACGTGCAGGTCTTGGATTTGCCGTACCTGATGGCAGACGACCGCATCGCCGAGCATGTCCTTTCTGGCGATTTCACCCGCACAATGCGCGACATGGCGCTTGAGGATTCTGGTGGTGCTATCCGCCTGATGACAATTGGTAACACTGGCGGCTGGCGCAACTTTGCCAATACGCAACGCCGTGTCGCCGAACCTGCCGACATGGACGGCCTGAAAATTCGTACGGTCGTTGCCGACCTGCCACAGGAGTTGGTCAAGGCGCTGGGCGCGTCCCCAACTCCAATCCCATGGCCCGAGCTGTTCACATCGTTCCAAACTGGCGTTGTTGAGGGTTCCAAAAACGGCATCACCGACATTATGGGCATGAAGTTCCCTGATGCAGGTCTGCAATATGTCACGCTGGACGGTCACGCCTATATGGGCGCACTGTGGTGGATGTCGAATGAAAACTTCATGGGCATGCCCGAAGACATGCGCCGCGTTGTGGTCGACGGATTCTATGCGCTGCAACAGGCGACATTCGCTTCGCCAAAGCGCAAGTCGATCCAGGCATATGAAGACTTTGTAGCTGGTGGTGGCGATCTCTATGTGCCGACACCCGCGCAAAAAGCAGCCTTTGCAGCCGCAGCAGCGCCTGTGAACGACTGGTTCATTGGCAACGTAGCACGCGGCGGTGAAATTCTGTCGGCACTGCAAGAGGCCGTGGCCGAGGCTGAGACCGAAGTGAACGCAGCCCGTGCAGCTGATCTGAATTAAGCTGCTTGCGGACTATGATCCGCAACGCTGGAATTGTGGAAAGGCCGCTCTGAACAGGGCGGCCTTTTTGCGTGATGCTCAGACGCGTTTAATTACTCTTGGTCGACAGAAAAGCATATGGCACCATGCAACTGGAGCGATTATTCGAGAAGAACTTTACCCTAAAGCAACGCGATGATGCTTGACGCACGTGAACTTGAAGCAGGGGTCATATTAGGAAATGACGTTATGACGACACGTAATCGCGCACTTATGCCAGAATACCTGCGGCTTGTCGCACTGTTTGGAATAGTGGTTGTGAACGTGCAGTTCATAGCATTTTCGGCCTTGCATGGTTTTATTGAACCCGCCGGAGAGACATTTCGCGATGCTGTAACCCTATGGCTGGTCAACGGACTGGCGCTGCTCAAGACTTATGGCTTGTTTTCTTTCATGTTTGGTGTGGGTCTTGGGTTTCTCATGCGATCTGCTGACATGCAAAACATGCCGTTTGGCCGCATCTATCGGAACCGGATGATTGGCCTTGTCGTGCTGGGAATAGCGCATGGGTGCTTGTTCTTTCCTGGGGACATTCTGGTCATTTATGCGGCAACGGGCACCATTCTGTTTTTTCTGCGCAACCTTGCTGTGAAAAAGCTGGTTAAAGTTGGGATTGTGCTGCTTGTTCTGCAGACTTTCGTTGCGTTGTCGTTATTCTTTATGCCTTCGGGAACACCAGCAGAAATTTTCCGGTTTGAAGAGGCGGCCTACGGCAATGGCGGTTTCCTTGACGCTGTGATTTTCAGAAGCATCGGTTTTGCACTCACTATGCCGCTGTTCCTTATTATTCAGGGAACCTCGGCGCTAGGTTGGTTTTGCCTTGGATTGGCATCTGTGAAATCGGGTATGATTGATGATGCCATGCATCCGCTGTGGCGCCGCGCCCGACGCCTATGCCTGCTGCCGGGTGTTGGCATTAGCTTGCTGGGGGCGGGGTTGTGGCAATGGGGGCCCGTTTGGCCTGGCGCTGCACTTACGATGATCGTCGCACCCGTTTCGACCTTGGGATACCTTGGCCTGATCGCTATGGTGTCGCGCGCACCGGGACCGATGATGTCGCGAGCTTTGGCCGCTGGTGGATCAAGCCTGAGCATTTATTTGGGTCAGTCCATTCTCTTGTCGACCGTCTTTTCAGCCTATGGTTTGGGCCTGTGGAGCCAAGTTGACCGCGCAACCGCATCTGGCATCGCTGTTTTGGTGACGATTGTGTTGATTATTGCCGTAATGATCTGGCGGAGCTGGTTCAAGCTTGGCCCATTTGAATGGGTGTTGCGATGGATCACTTATGCCGGGGCGCGCCGATCACTAAACTGACGTTTTTAAAAATGAAGGTTTCGGCGCTTATCCAATGCCGGACTGAAGTCTGCCGTTACTGATTGGTCATTCGCTGCACCAAGCGCGTTGTATAAACACCTCTTGCTCACAAAAGGTGTTTTTGGGGGTCTCAGACGTCTAGGCTGGATCCCTCGGAAGGTTGGCAAACGGCTGCACCGGTTCCGGAGCCATGGAATCGTATTGCGTGATTGTCGATGGCCAACAGTCATTTGCCAAAGAGTGCAGCGGACGTTGCCTTTTAAACGGATTGAGTGGCTGCAATGGCGCGTTGCCAACGTGCATATCCCTTTTCGCGTGCAGCCTCGTCTATAATCGGCGTAAAGCGTGCGTCGCGGGCCCATGTCGCGGCAAATCCGTCCATGTCAGGATAGAGTCCTGCTCGCATCCCGGCCAGCCAAGCCGCTCCAAGCGCGGTAGTCTCAAGACCTACTGGCCGGTCGACGGGTGCGCCCAGCATGTCCGAAAGAAACTGCATAGCCCAGTCATTTGCGCTAAGACCACCATCGACACGAAGCACAGCTTCGTCGCCTTCGGGCCAGTCTGCTCGCATTGCTTCCCACAGATCTCGAGTCTGAAATCCAATGCTTTCTAGCGCGGCGCGGGCCATGTCGGCGGCATTTGTATCGCGTGTCAGGCCATATACAGCGCCCCTGCAATCTGGATTCCAATAGGGCGCGCCAAGGCCGGTAAACGCTGGCACTAGGGTCACATTACCTCGCCCCTGATCGGCGAGAACCTGCGTTTCAGCCGCAGTCGTAATAATTTCCAGTCCGTCACGCAGCCATTGCACGACCGCACCGGCGACAAAGATTGACCCTTCGAGCGCATAAGTCGGCTTGCCATCCAGTTGATACGCCACGGTTGTCAGCAACCGGTTCCGTGACCGTGTCGGCGTATCCCCGGTATTCAAAAGTGCGAAACAGCCGGTGCCGTATGTTGACTTTAGCATTCCGGGTTTAAAACAGGCCTGCCCAATGGTGGCGGCTTGCTGATCGCCGGCAACGCCAAGTATGGGTGTCGCCCCACCAAGTAAGTCGGTCACGCCAAAGTCTGAGGCGCAGTCGCGGACCTCGGGCAGCATTTGCATCGGGATGTCGAGCATGGCGCACATCTCGGGGCTCCATGCGCTTTTGTGGATGTCGTACAGCATAGTGCGTGCGGCATTCGTGGCGTCAGTCACGTGGGCTGCACCGCCGGTCATATGCCAGATCAAAAAGCTGTCGACCGTACCGAAAAGCAATTCACCGGCTGCTGCACGTTCGCGGGCGCCGGGGTTCTGGTCGAGGATCCACTTGACTTTCGTGGCGCTGAAATACGGATCAAGCAGTAGGCCGGTGATGTCTGTCACCTGATCGCTGTGCCCGGCTGCTCGCAGGCTTTCGCACATCTTGGCGGTACGACGGTCTTGCCAAACAATCGCATTGTGCAAAGGCGCACCAGTGTTTGCATCCCATATAACGGTGGTTTCCCGTTGATTTGTGATACCGATGGCTGCAATGTCGTCTGCCTTTAAACTGGCCTTTTTTAACGCTTCTGCACATGTGGATTTGACTGTAGCCAAAAGATCGGCGGGCTCGTGTTCAACCCAGCCGCTTTCCGGAAAATGCTGAGTGAATTCTTCTTGTGCGCTGGCAATGGGTTGCATGTTGGCGTCAAAGATAATGGCCCGCGATGAAGTCGTGCCCTGATCAATGGCAAGAATATGTGTCATGCGGCCTGTTCCTTCATCCAGTCATCTACTGCCTCGCGCTCGGAAGCATTCAGGCGCAAACCCAATTTGGTCCGCCGCCAGAGCGCGTCATCGCCTGTTTTGGCGTATTCGTGATCCACCATCCATTTCAATTCTGCCGCGGTCAACGTGGCCCCGAAATTCTGGCCAAGATCGTCGATTGTTGTCGCTGTACCAAGGATTTCTCGCGCTTCAGTTCCATAGGCACGGATTAGACGGGCTGCCCATTTCTGATCAAGAAACGGATAATCAGCCAAAAGCTGGTCACGCAGCGTAGTTACGTCGCCAACGGCAAAATGGCCGCCAGGCATTGGGACACCGGCAGTCCAAGGTTGACCAAGCTGCATTTTTGCAAGTGCCTGTTCGGCCAGTTTGCGATATGTTGTGATCTTGCCGCCGAAGACGCTCAGCACTGGCGGCCCGTTGTCATCCAGAGCAAGCACGTAATCGCGCGTGGCGGCCGTCGCTGATGAGGCACCGTCGTCATATAGCGGGCGAACGCCGGAATAAGTCCAAACGACATCGTCTGGTGTCACGGGGGTCTTGAAATACTCAGATGCAAAGGCGCACAGATAGTCGCGCTCAGCGTCACTGATTGTGGGTTTTGTGTTGGCGTCTTCGTGTTCGGCATCTGTCGTGCCGATCAGGGTGAAATCCTGTTCATAGGGAATTGCAAAGATGATGCGCCCGTCCGTGCCTTGAAAGAAATAGGCCTTGTCATGATCATAGAGTTTTTTGGTCACGATATGGCTGCCACGCACTAGCCGGATGGCATGCTGCGTGTTCTGGCGCATGACCCCGGTCAGGATGTCCGCCACCCATGGGCCGCCCGCGTTGACGAGGGCTTTGGCGCGGAAGGTGCCTTTTGGTGTCTCGATCTCCCAAAGGGTGTCTGTGCGAGTGGCAACGGTCACGGGGCATCGGGTCAGGATCGTAGCGCCGCGCGCCTCTGAGTCGCGGGCGTTGAGCATCACCAGCCGTGAATCTTCTACCCAGCAGTCACTATATTCATAGGCCTTCTTAAATCGATTGTTTAGCGGTGCCCCCTCGGGCGCAGTTGCGAGGTCTAGTGTCTGGGTGCCAGGCAAGATTTTCCGGCCACCAAGATTGTCATAAAGGAAAAGGCCAAGACGGATCAGCCATGCAGGCCGACGCCCTTTCATCCACGGCATTACCCATGTCAAAAGCCGTGATGTCGGTGTCTCGCTATCGAACCGCATATCTTTGGCATAGGGCAGCACAAAGCGCATTGGCCAGCTTATGTGTGGCATCGCCTTGAGCAGCACCTCGCGCTCTGTGAGCGCAGATTTGACAAGACCGAACTCAAAGAATTCAAGATAGCGCAATCCGCCATGGAACAATTTGGTTGATGATGATGAGGTCGCCCCGCCCAGATCACCGGCTTCAGCCAATGCAACGCTCAGACCGCGACCAGTAGCGTCGCGCGCAATACCGCATCCGTTGATGCCGCCGCCAATAATAAAAAGGTCGTATATCTTGCTGTCTGCCAATTGACTGGCCCTCCATCCGGTGTTGAGCGTGTTTTAGGGCCATACGAAAGAAGCTTCAATCGTTAGCGTTAACTTCGTGCCAAATGGTAAGTGTCGCACATCACCAAATGTTGCGGAAATCATCTGATCTGACTTAATAATTTGCGAAACTTAAGCAGCAAGAAAAACTATAGGATATCCAATTACCGGGATGCCAAGGCAGCACCGTACCACCCCAATTATGGATACCAGCAGCCTTTTTCGTTGCATCGAACATGAACAACAACTGGCTGGCATCAATCGCAGCTGCAAAAATTCAGTAGGCACTGGTCCGGTAAAGATGACTGGTCTCTTGAGCTTTAGGAAAGCGCCAGATCATGCCCAAAGATCGTATCGGCATGATCGGTCATATAAATGCGTAGCCAAGGTGTAAACCGTTCCGGGTATTTCGACAGCGCGGTGCGCAGGTCGCGTACGTCAATCCATTCGGTTGCCATGACCTCGTCTGGGTTTGCAGCAAATTCCACATTGTCCGGAGCAAATCCAACGTAGACTTCGACGACCTCGTGCTCGATCAGTCCGCTGCCGACCTCTGCACGGTATTCCAGGTGGTGGCGATGCTCGAGTGGAATCCCTGTTAGTCCCAACTCTTCGTCGAGGCGGCGCAGCGCACATTTTCCTGTATCTTCGTCCCAGTCGGGGTGCGTACAGCAGGTGTTCGCCCACAGCCCGGGCGTATGGTATTTGCCCATAGCGCGCTGCTGTAACAGAACTTTGCTTTGGTGAATTATAAAAACGGAAACCGCCTTATGGCGCAGCCCTCGCTGGTGTGCCTCAAGCTTCTCAACAGGGATCAGGGTGCCATCAACCCAGGCGGGGATCATGATGCTCATACGTGTTCTGCCTTTATCAACCCAGTGAGGTGAGCCAGATTTTTGATGCCAATTTTAAGGTGGGCAAGAGGCCGTGCTTTTACCAACCTTTTGTTCATATAAGCTTCAAATGTGAGTTTTTGAACATCGACATCATGGCAGAGCGATACAAAGCGTTCGCGCCGGTCATCGGATCGGTAATAAGCGTTCTGCATCGAGGCAAGCACCCGAAACACGGTCTTGTGTTCGCGCATAAAGAGCTTGCGTGCCAGCCGAAGGTCTTTGGCCCGCCCCGACGAAAGTGTCGCTGCACAGGCCGTTGCTGCGACCCGTCCGCCGACCATGGCGTAGTAAATGCCTTCTCCCGAAGAAGGCGCCACAACGCCGGCGGCGTCCCCCGCAAGCACCACGTCTTGTCCGTTGTCCCATCGGTCCAGCGGTTTGAGCGGGATGGGCGCGCCCTCTTTGCGAAGCGTCTCGCATTCGGCGAGGCCGGATGCTGCGCGCAGATCAGCCGTTGCCTGTTTGAGGTTCACCGAAGACAGTTCCGAACCCATGCCAACGCTTGCGCTATCGCCATGGGGAAAGACCCAGCCATAAAAATCCGGCGAGATCGCACCATCATAAATCACGTCGCATCGGACCGGATCATAAATGTCGGTCTTAGCGGGGGCTTTGATGATCTCATGATAGGCAAAAACCAGTGGGACCTTGTCTGCATCTTTGACTTCGGCCAACCCGACGCGGGATTTGGCCCCATCGGCGCCGATCACCAGCTTGCAGGGCAGTTCATGGGTTTCTTGCGTGGCCTTGTCGCGAAAGAACACCACCGGTGTTCCGTTGGGCCGCTCGATTTTGACAAAGGTGCCGGTAAAATACGTGGCCCCCGCCGCGATAGCACGCGCGCGCAGAAAGGGATCAAAGTCCTTGCGATCAACCATGCCGACAAAGCCGTTTTCGATCGGGATATCCACGTGCCGCCCGGTCGGCGAGATCATGCGCGCTGTGTTTACCTTGGCCAGCAACTGATCGTCCCCGATATCAAAATCCTGCATCAGACGCGGTGGAATGGCACCGCCACAGGGTTTGATCCGACCTTCGCGGTCAAGCAAGGCAACGGAATGGCCCGAACGGACCAGATCTTCGGCTGCTGTGGCACCGGACGGCCCACCGCCAACGACGACGACATCATACATATCTTTATTCCCCCGGAACCAAGGTTGCGTCAGACATATCAGAGGCTGCTCGCATCACGCGCGCTGCAACAACGGCGGCGACAAGGAACAGAACAGCTTCGAGTGTGAACACCGACGCATAGGCGGCGGCATCCGGTAAAATCATCCGTGTGAGATC
This sequence comes from Tateyamaria sp., assembly GCA_018668195.1. The sequence continues at coordinate 35,527 of JABITU010000038.1, forward strand.
AAGCATGCCGGTTGCGACCAACCCGGCCAGCCCGGCCGCTATGGCCTGTGCCGCACCAAACACACCCATCCGAAGGCCCGTCGCCTTGGCACGCGCTGCGGCCAGTTGCATCATAGAACCGACGGCACCGACAACAAACAGGCCGTTGCCCAATCCAAGGACCACCGTGCTTGGCACCAATGGCAGACCGGCGGCAAAGCCCAATAGGCCCAAAGCCGAAAGCACACAGCCCAAAACGGCCCAGAACCGCAAGCTTCCAATGGCAAGATGCGACAGCACACCCGCACCGATCATGCCCAAAAGTGCGGCACCATCTTTGCCGCCCGAAAGTTTGGTGCTGTCTTCCGGGCTTAGGCCATGTACGTGGCCCGCGAAAGGCTCGAACACCAGTTCGGAAAGATAAAATGCGAGGATGGAAAGGAAAACAAATCCTGTGAAACGTCTGGCGATCGGGTCCGCCCATGTCGCGCGCAGTGCCTCAGTCAGTGGTGTTTCGAGGGTGGCGCACACCGAAGAGAGCCGCCGTTCGATCCCCCATGTTGCCAGAACGCAGAGCAGAAATGCGATCGCGCAGACACCAGCTATGACGACAACCAGTCGTTCCGGGCTGTATGGTTCAAGTGCGATCCCTGTCCCGACCGAGGCAAAGATGGCGCCTGCAATCAACAAAAGCCAAGCCAATGTGGCTGATCCACCTTTGCGCGGGCCGGTTGCACTGGCCAGTAGTGCCAGAAATGACGTGCCCGCAGCGCCGATGCCAAGGCCTATGGCAGTATAAGACAAGACCCAAAGCGCGATTGCGAGCGGGACAGACCGCTCTGCTATCTGAATTCCCCAAGCGGCACCAAGTACGCCAAAGCCTACAAGGGCGATGCCGCCAAGAATGAATGGGGTCCGCCCCCCTTTGAGGTCCGAACGGTGGCCCCAGAATGGGCGCGTCAACTGCACGCCGTAATGAAGAGCGACCAGAAGCCCCGGCAGAAGAGCGGGTAGGGCCAGTTCCACAGTCATCAGCCGGTTGAACAGGTTTACCGGCAGGGCGGCCAAGCCACCGATTGCTGCATTTACCAAACACAGCCGCACGAGCGTTGCCCACCCCAAACTCATGATACGCCTCGCAGGGCAAAGGCCGCGATCATCATGCCAGAAACATAAAGCAAGACGCCTGTTCCATTATACCAAGGGGCCTTGGCGCGGGGATCTTTGAACATCACGCTCATTGCCCAGAACTGGGCTGCTAAAACCACCGCAACGCCGAGCGCATGCACTGGGCGATCCCAAAGGGTCAGTAATGCGATCACGATGGCTTGCGGTGCAGCCATCACAAGACAGGCAACTTGCGCGGCCCGGCGGGGCCCAAGCGTAACCGGCAGTGAATTGACGCCCATCTGTCGGTCACCTTCGAGCGCTTTGAAATCGTTCAGTGTCATGATGCCATGCGCGCCTAATCCATATAAAAGTGCGACAACCAGCACCTCTGCGCGTGGCGC
>JABITU010000344.1 GCA_018668195.1 Tateyamaria sp.
AGACAACACCGGATATGATCTGAAGGATTTGTTGATTGGTGCAGAGGGAACTCTGGGCATTATCACGGCTGCCGTGTTCAAGCTTTCTCCGCTTCCACGCGTTCGCACGACGGGATTTATGTCTTTGGCGTCCCTTGCAGATGCGCCAACAGTTCTGAACGCATTGCAGGATCGAACGGGAGGCGCAGTTGAAGCATATGAGTATATGCCAGCTGCCGCTGTTGAAGTGATCTGTCGAGAGTTTCCGAAGACACGCCGGCCCTTGGATGCGCCAGCAGAAACGGGCTTGTTTTTCGAGGTCGCGTCATCGCGTCAGGATGATGCCGAGGTCGGCGAAGATGGCGATACCCGCCTGCAAGGTCTGGTCTTTGAAGGACTTGAAACACTGATGGCAGACGGCGTCGTCCTTGACGCCATGATCGCGCAATCCGAACAGCAACGGATTGATCTGTGGACCATGCGGGAGTCCATTCTTGAGGCGATTATGGCAAACGGTCCCGCATATCATATGGACATCGCGCTGCCATTGGCGTCGGTCGCTGAGTTTGTCACGATCATGGATTCCGCGGTGGCCGAGATGGGATTTGATCCGCTGACCGTTGGACATCTGGGGGACGGAAACCTGCATTACGCATTGAGTGCGGCAGAAGGTAAGGAGTGGACTGACCTGCCGTTAACCCGCGCAAAGGAAAAAGCTTTCGCGCTCTTGATGCGCTTGAACGGATCGTTTTCCGCCGAACACGGGATCGGCCAAAGCAAACTGGATGTAATGCGCAACCTCAAACAAGCCAACCAATTGGACGCGATGCGCAAGATCAAACAGGCGCTGGATCCAGACGGCCTAATGAACCCAGGAAAGTTCATACCAAAGGAGGAACCATGAAAAATACTTTCACCAAAGTAGTTGGCGCAGCACTCGCGTTTGGGCTGGCAATGCCAGCCAGTGTGCAAGCGCTGTTTGACGGGTATCCGTCGAAAACAACTAATAACGACAGACGATAAATAGGGAGGAAAACCAATGAAATTTACGTCAACACTCAAGGCACTCGGTGCAGCTGCGGTCATCGCAATGGGTGCGCCCGCTGTGGCCCAAGACTGGGCACCAGACGGTCCGCTGACCATTGAAATCGGATTTGGGGCAGGGGGCTCAACGGATACGATGGGTCGTGTCCTTGCCGCAGTGATGAAAGAGCAGACCGGTTGGAACGTCATTGCCGAAAACCGCCCCGGTGGCGGCGGTGTGGCCATGTTCACAAGCATTTCCCAGCGTCCGGTTGATAACCTGACCATTGGTATGGGTGTGGGCATTCCGGTGCTGGTGCAACTGGTACAGCGCGGCGACGAATTGCCGTTCGACATCGACAGCTTTGACTATCTGGGCACAGTCGCGAAAGCGGAACTTGCGCTGGTGGCTAGTGCCGATGCGCCGTTCGACACGCTTGAAGAAATGATCGCCTACGCAGAAGAGCAGGGCGACATGCCGGTTGCCACAATGGCACCCCCACAGGTGCTGATGATGAACGCGGCAACGCGGACGACTGGCGTCGAATTCAACCTTCTAACAGCGGATGGCGGCGCCGAAGTGATCCGCCTTATCCTTGGTGGGCAGGTTCTGGCCGGTTTCGCATCCGGTGAGCATTTCCCCTACCTTGAGTCCGGCGACATGAAAGTCATCGCGAGTGCGAACCAAGCGCGTCTGAGCTATGCGCCAGAAACGTTGACCTTCGTGGAATCCGGTGTGGATGCTTACGTTGATGCGGTTTTCTTCTTGGCGATGAAGGCAGGGTCTGATCCTGAAGCCGTCGCCGCGATCGCAGCCGCCATCGACGCTGCAGTGCAGTCCCCCGAGATTGCCGAAATCGTGCAGAACGCGGTTCAGGGCGACCCGATCAACATGGGCCCAGAGGGTGCCAAGTTGATGATGACCGACGGTCTTGCAAACGCAGAGCGTCTGTTCGCCAACTAAGACCAAGATGCCCCGATGCACACCGCAGCGGGGCATTTCACATGACGGGAGGGGAGGCCCAGA
>JABITU010000345.1 GCA_018668195.1 Tateyamaria sp.
AAGATGACTGCAAACCTTGAGGACTGCGTTATTCTTCTGCACGAAAAGAAACTCACATCTCTGGCTCCCATGGTGCCTTTGCTTGAGGCTGTCATGCAGGCAGGCAAGCAGCTTTTGGTCATCGCCGAAGACATTGACGGCGAGGCGCTTGCTACACTTGTTGTGAACAACCTTCGAGGCAGCTTGAAAGTTGTAGGCGTGAAGGCCCCAGGTTTTGGGGATCGTCGTAAGGCAATGCTGCAAGACCTTGCCGTGTTAACCGGTGGTCAAGTGATTACAGACGAGCTTGGAATAAAGCTTGAAAGTGTCACGATGGACATGCTTGGGGATGCCAAGAAGATCACGATCACAAAAGACACAACAACAATTATCGATGGCGCGGGTGACAAGGCGGCAATTGCTGCGCGTGTTACTCAGATACGTGCGCAAATCGAAGAAACCACATCTGACTACGACAAAGAAAAACTGCAAGAACGCCTCGCAAAACTTGCGGGTGGTGTAGCAGTAATCAAAGTCGGTGGTGCAACTGAGATCGAAGTTAAGGAGCGTAAAGACCGTGTCGATGACGCGCTGAACGCGACACGCGCTGCTGTCGAAGAAGGTGTTGTACCGGGCGGCGGTGTCGCACTGGTGCATGCGGGCAAAGTCCTCGAAGGTCTCAAAGGAGACAACGCGGATCAGGCGGCTGGTATCGCGATCATTCGTAAGGCACTCCAAGCTCCTCTGCGTCAGATTGCCGAAAATGCGGGTGTCGACGGATCAGTGGTTGCTGGAAAAATAGTCGAGAACACCAGCAAGACGTTCGGCTACGACGCACAGTCAGAGCAATACGGCGACATGTTGAAGGCCGGTGTTATCGATCCGACTAAAGTCGTTCGGATAGCGCTTGAATATGCAGCGTCGGTCGCTGGCCTGCTGATCACGACCGAAGCGATGGTCGCTGACAAACCTTCCAAGTCGGGCGGCAACAGCATGCCTGACATGGGCGGTATGGGCGGCATGATGTAAATTGCGACCTACTGGCCCGCAGGCAAATGCTTGTGGGCCAACCATGTTTTTCAATGCTCTCGCGATTTTGAAGTCAATCCTGCTCAGGAACAGACCCAAGTCTCACTAAAAATGTAGGGTCTCCGACTTCGCCGCTACTGCTGTCTTCTATCACCATATAGGCGTCAGCACCGACGCAACTTTCCGCGCGAAATTCCCGTTCTGCCCGCTCTTGAGCTTCATGAGGCGTTGAATATTGTAGTTGCTTGTCGATTTGAAGGTTGCCTTGCTGCCCGCGCGCAGTCGTCTTGGCAATGTATGTCTGGCAGACATAGTGAACCTTTGTGCCAGTCTCTTTTGTTTCGCTCATCGGGGCTTCCAAATCTAAATCAAAGGCGTTTCGGGACACTTCACGGACGTCGCCCGCGCCGAGGCGCACAACTGCTCTAAGTTGAATATCTCAGGCGGACGAAATCCGTTACCACTTGGTTACTTTACCTTTTTACCGCCAATTGCGAGTGCGGGTTTTCCATCCAGCGAGTTGGCCGTCGCGGAAACCTTTGCCTTCTCTTGCTTAGGTTTTTTGGCTTCTTTGTTGCCACGCTTACTGTTGTTGCCTTTGGCCATAAGAGGTCCTTTCAAATGCAGCGATCCTGTGCCGGGATGGCAAGGGCATCACTGCGCTGTACACCGCGCGCCAAATTTGTGGCCCACGGCAGTAGATGCATCAGACGTGCGTCTGAATGGGCGCTTCTTCCGCAGCCTCGTCCAGCACCTTTTGCTGGTCACGGGATATGGTTGTGACTGGGCTGCTAAACATCGCATTTGCAGCGGCAAAATCTATGGCTGTGTCGATCTCAGTCCAGTCCAGACCGCTGATATCAAGAGCATGGAACTGCGTATCTTGGTCGACCAGTTGCGCGTAAGCCGCCTCGTAATACGCCTGAAGGTTTCCACGGCTCTCCATCATTTCTGAAAGCTCTGTGAATAACAGTGCGCCCGTTCCGGCGCTGATCTTTTCAATGCCGATGGATTCGCCCAAAGCCAGTTTGGGATCGACGGACTTGCCAACTTCAATGACCTGCATCTGATCGTTTGCGATGACCTTAACCTCCTCGTCCTCAAGCGCGATGTTGCGGTCGATACACAAGACGTTTGCGTGGTCGCTGTCCAAAAGCTGGCGCAGAATTTTGACATCAAACACGACGTCCGCGTCGAATTTCACAAACTCAGCTGTGCCAATCGCTTCAGAGGCCAGCATCAGGGAGTAGCCTGTGTTCGTCTCGCGGTACCGGTCGTTGATCACATAGGTGACACGGATGCCGCGAAACGTCTTCTCTACAAATTTCTGTATCTCGTCGGCCTTGTGCCCCAGCACGAGAATAAATTGTGACATTCCGCAGCTCAGGCAATTGCGGATCATGCGTTCAAGGATGATAGACCCGCCAACAGTCAGTAGGCTTTTTGGACAATTGTCGGTCAGGGGACTGAGGCGCGAGCCAATGCCAGCGGCCAGAATGACGGCAACCGGTGCACGGTGTTTTTCGTTTTTCATAATACTTGAATCCTAAATGAGCCGCATTGAAACAGGCTATTTTTGAGTTGGAACCTTCAGATTTTCGTCGATGTTTTTCCCGCGAAGCCACGATTTGTAGAGGCCCCAGAACACTTGGCTGGCCGCAAACACCCAAAGCATAGGTATGAGTTGATCAAGGATGAGTGCCGCAGAGAGCATGAAGATGAAGACGCCTTCATCAAAGGCGAGCACCTTGCTTTGTTCACGCCCGAACCACGCCAGATTTGCCTTCAAGCCAAACCCGAGACCTGCGGTGGTCTGTACCTGTTTCATTTGCGCGATCTGAGCGGGGTAATCTGGGTTACGTCCCGTTTCGATCTCTAACGCCACATATTTCGCGTAGCCGCGCAATCCGTAGAACGCGATACCGAGTAGCGACAGAAAAACCGGCGTGACGCTATTTGTCTGCGCAAATGCAGCAAAGCCTGCCGCCCCGAACCACAACGTGACCTGCACTTGATCCGTGATACGGTCGTAATAGCTGCCAACGGGGGACGAAACCTTTCTATAGCGTGCCATCTGACCGTCCATGCAATCCAGAACATGGCTGATATGGATCAGGATGGCCGCTGCAATGAAACACGCAGTCCCCCCGATCAGAATTGCAAACGTTGCCACGATAGCCACAAGGAACGAAGCCGCTGTGATCCGGTTGGGTGTGATCCAAGGGATGTCGACAGCGCCATAATTGGCGACGATAGCCAGCGGTGCCGTGACAAAGGACGACCACCATTCGTCATCTTGGGTCTTGGTTGCCCAGAGTCGTTTCAGCTTATCGTTCATGACACCACCCGCACATGTGCGGGCACAGGCGACACGGCGGGGAGCGTTTGCTTTGTTCTGACCGGATTAACAAGGTCTGCCGCATCTGCCTGAAGCGTCAGCAACACGTCCTTGAGGGTGGACAGGAAATACCGGATGTCTTCATCCGAGAGCTCCCCGATATTACCGACCTGAAAAACCTTACCTGCAAAGCATCCCTTTCCTTCATAGATGATGATGGACTTTTCACGTAGACGCGCACGCAGATCATGCACTGATACTGATGCCGGAACCTGCACCGTAGTCAGAACCGAACACATATCCGCCTCATCGATCAGGAAGTCGAGATTGAGCCTGCGCATGCCGTTCCGCAGCAGATCAGCCCGCGCCTTGATGCGAGCATAGCGCTTAAGGACGCCTTCGCGCAGAATGTCCGTTAGCGCTTGATCCAGTGCAAAAAACAACGGTACGGCGGGTGTATTTGGCGTCTGACTGTGGGTCTTGAGGAATGCGTAGAACGTCGCGAGGTTCAGGTAAGTGGTCTTGGCTGCGTGGTGTTTGAGACGTTTGAACTGTTTCTTGCGACCCACGACAAAAGACAGCCCCGGATATGAACCCAAGGCCTTGGAGCTGGAACTAGACACAAACGCGATGTTGCACGCCTCCATGTCGATCACCTCTGCGCCGACCGAACTGACACCGTCAACAACAAATAGCGCGCCACTGGCCTTGGCCAAAGCACCGACCTGGGCTAGCGGGTTGAGCATGCCGGAACACGTCTCATGGTGGACCATGGCCACCACATCAATCTTGTTTGCCAGCAGATAGGCCGCGATTTGTGCAACATCAAATGGCACGCCCCACGGCATTTCGATCAGGTGGGTCTGTTTATTGTGGATCAACGATGTTTTGTGCAACCGTCCGCCAAATTCACCATTGGACAGAATCAGAATGGCACCATTGCCCACGACGGATGACAAGATCGCCTCGTTGGCCGCCGTGCCGGAACCTGTGATCACCACTGCGCGATAGCGTTCCCGTTTCCTGATCTGAAAAAGCGAAATCAGTTTGTGCTCGATGCCCTCAAGAAGGTCATCGAAATCGGTTTCCCGATGACAGATATCCTCTTTGCAGATCGCAGCGCGCAGGGTCTCGGCCACATTTACAGGGCCGGGTGTGAACAGCAGGTATTTTTCCAAAATCAGGTCATGCTCCAACAACATCATAACCCTTTGGTCACCATGTCGGTTTGCCCATGTTGCATCCCCGTGCGCGAACCGCGCAGGGATATCGAGAGGGCACAAATCGAGTTCAAAAGCGCAGCCCAAAAAGAAGGCCGTTGTCATGTCGTCCTGAAATTGGACGCTTGCAGCAATAAATTTGAATGACCCGATCCTGCCAATGGGTGAGGATCAAGCGTGCTTCGGGTGCCGTTTATCAGCATCTTTGCAATTGTGTCGTAGGGTCGAACAAAAACGACAGTCGATCAGATTATCTTGAGGCTGGAAAATCCAGCATCAGGTCAGACAACTTCATTTATCGAGACTGTTCGAAAAGACCCGCAGCACTTGATTATTTTGCATGCGGTGATGAAGCCTTAGGGCCAAAGCCTGATGATAGCAACAATTAGATTGGCACATCAGAGTCCTGCGATCACTAAGGACCACCCTCTAGCACGGGCTGTTCAAACGTCGATATGGCTACCGGCTTTAGTCGCGCGTCACCCAGTCTAGGGTGTAAGCGTCCGGCAATGCCCCAAGCCAGCAAGCTTGCGATCCCCGCAGCTGCGAAGATGCCTGAAATCGGGGCGGTCAACAGGATCAGCCATGCGACACCTGGCGTTAGTATCCCTGATACATCGCGATATGATGAATACACGGCCGACATCTCAGTGCGCTCAGATGGTTTGACCGCCATCAAGAATGGCAGCCCGGCACAAATATCCAACAGGATCAGGAAAAAACTCCCGGCAAAGAGCAACGCAATCGTCGCCGTTGGGGCAGCGGCTGCGATACTGGCGGACGTGAACAATATTGCGCAGGCGGCAAACCCTGTTTGAACCGAATAGCGCACTGACCGTTTCTGCATCCATCGCAGCATTATCGGTGACAAGAAAAGCGCAGCGTTCGTTACCGACAACAGTATCCCACCTAGGCTATCTCCTAAGCCATTTTCGACTGCGAATATCGGCAAATAGACGACGTAAGCCCACCAGCCGCAGGAGCGGATAACAGCAAATAGCCAACCCGCAATCAAGCGTGGTTGCTGAAAAAAGCGCCCAAGGTAAGCCACCGGGTTCGTTGGTTCACGTTTGCTACGCGTGATCAGCTTACCGTTGCCCATCCGCAAATAAAGGAACACGCCTAACATAAGCATTGCTGACGTGCCTGAGATCAAAAAGGGTGCGGGTTTCCACCATCCCCACAAGACGACGCCGAGCACAGGTCCAACAGTCCATCCCAAAGCAGAATAGAACATTCGGAGTGTTTCGCATTTCCCCAACTCAACCCGAGAGATGTAATCTAGGACATAGGCATTGAAGCAAACAAAGGTTGTTACCGTTGCCAACGAACTCAAGACTAGAGCGAGAATGATCATCTCTGGCGTGCCAATAACTGCCAAGAATGCACCAACAACAAAACCCGACGCACCGATGCTATACATCCAGCGCCTTGGGATCTTCCGGCTCAAAAAGGGAACTAAAAGACCCGTTAGTAGCGAAATGATTCCAATCGAAAAGTATATTGAACTGATCAAAGCGGCATCTTGAAGAGCATCATACATCGCGATTGGAAACACAGAAATCAAAATGCCACGTGTCACAGCTTCGAACGCGGCAAGCGACGCAAAGCCTCGCACCGACGGTGCAGGCGAGTGTCGTAGCCATTCTGGTATGCGGCGCTCAAACATCTTTTCACCGGCTCTGGATTTCTCAAACGAGTTTGAGACGAATGCTTTTGGCGTCTATTCACCCCGCGACACCAACGCCAGTTCGCGACAAAATTTGCGACACCACGAAACCCCGTGCTGCAATACATCTGTTCTGACACCGCGAATTTAAGCTGTCGGCGAGCCATCGGTTGCAAAGCCCGAAGCTTGAATGTTGATCCCCGGCGCATCGAATGGAAGGTTTGGATTCGACGGGTCTTGCCCCCATAGAATGGCCGGTTTGGTGAAATCCGCTGCGCTGCAAAATGCAGGCTGCTGCACATGCGAGGAAATGCTGCGTCAGCAGTAGCTGCACCAGCAAAAGGCGGGTTTGTCCGCATTGCAGACCTCAATGCGTCCTGCAGCGAACGACGGCAGTGAGCCCAATCTGTAAATTCGTAATTTGCGCTGCGTGCGCACGCAGCGCAGGAAATGCCGCAAGTGCGACATATTTCGTGCCGCCGCGCAGCAGGAAGACCGGCCATTCATGCAGACCGCAGCAAGGATCAGAGGTGGAATTTACACACTGCGGGACAAAACTGCTATTGCCCAAAGCAATTCGAATGTCCGCAATGACTGCAGACATTCTGATGTTTAATACGGAAGCATTCCCTCAAAAGTCAGCAAAGTAGTCCAGTGGTACTCATCCTAGGAACCTTGCCAGTGTGGTAACG
>JABITU010000346.1 GCA_018668195.1 Tateyamaria sp.
CTGCTGCCGCAGAAAAAAGCGTTAAGCGCGTCCAAGCAGAACATCGCCAGCTTCGAAGCACAAAAAGTGCAGCTCGAAGCGCAAAACCTCGAAACACGCGAAGAGGCCGAAGCGCTTGGCGCGAAACTTGATGGACAACAGTTCATTGTGATTCGGCAAGCGTCGGACGGTGGTAACCTCTATGGTTCGGTCACCCCTCGTGATGCGGCCGATGCGGCCACCGCCGAGGGCTTTACCGTAGATCGCAAGCAGATCGTGATCGCCAGACCGATCAAGGAACTGGGCATGCACGACGTGCACGTGGTCCTGCACCCAGAGGTCGAAGTAACTATCCACCTGAACGTCGCACGCTCCGAGGAAGAAGCCGAGCTTCAGGCCTCTGGTAAATCAATTCAGGAATTGGCTGCCGAAGAAGAAGCAGCCGCCGATTTCGAGATTGCAGAACTCTTTGACGATATAGGCGCAGCTGCGTCCGATGACGACGAGCTGGGTGGCAGCGCAGCTGTCTCAGCCGAGGACGAAGAGCCCAAAGCCTGATCGTTTGGCGCACAACGCAATTCAACCAAAAGGCCGTGTCATCCGACACGGCCTTTTTTGTGGGCTGTCCCGGCAGCATGGTCAAAGGTATCTCAGTGCAAACCGTGCGTCACCGGTTTAATACTCATTTCCATCATTCTGCAAAAACTTGGATTGCCAAGCGCAGCAGTAACTCAACAAATTCAATGCGTTGTGATGGTTGATGTCTTAGGTATTTCGTCAAACGCTATATAACGTCATGGATAGTCCGTCACGCCCTTGAAAAATAATCACTAAATCAAATTGAAAAAGGGCCGGTCTAAGCAGACCCGCCCTTTCCCGCAATAAACGAAAATATATTTATTCTTCCTCAAGCGCGTCCACAGCAGCCTTAAGATCGTCCTTGTTGACTTCCTTTTCGGTGACTTTCGCTTCTTCGACGATGTGGTCGACGACCTTGTCCTCAAAAAGCGGCGCACGCAGCTGTTGCTGCATCTGTTGGTTCTGCTGGACGAATTCAAAGAACTGGCGTTCTTGGCCTGGATACTGACGGGCTTGTGCCATTATTGCTTGGCTCATCTCGGCGTCTGTGACTTCAACCTCGGCCTTCTGGCCCAGCTCGGCCAACAACAGACCAAGACGTACGCGCCGCTGGGCCAGTTCAGTATGTTCAGCCGTCGGTTCGACCTCAGGGTGATCATGACCTTCGACTTCGGGGTTGTCTTCATGCATCAACTGATGCGCTATTTGCTTGGCTTCGGCGTCCACCAGTGACGGGGGCAACTCAAAGCTGACAGCGGTGTCCAACTGATCCAGCAGGGCGCGTTTCATCACCGCGCGGGCCGCGCCGGCATATTCACCTTCCAACTGCTCAGCGATACGGGCTTTTAGCCCTACTAGGTCTTCGGCGCCGTATTTGGTGGCGAGATCATCATTGATCTCGGCAGCGATCGGCTCTTTAACCTCTTTGATGGTGCAATCGAATACAGCTTCTTTACCCGCCAAATGCTCAGCCTGATAATCATCGGGGAATGAAACAGTCACTGCCATTTCATCGCCGCCTTTGACACCGACCAGTTGTTCTTCGAAACCAGGAATGAACTGACCCGAACCCAAAACAAGTGCATGGTCTTCGGCGGCGCCACCTTCAAAGGCTTCACCATCGACCTTGCCCAGAAAATCAAACACAACCTGATCGCCGTCTTTGGCCTTGGCAGCCTTTTTGCGGGGCTTAAAGTCCTGAGCGTTTTCGGCCAGTGACGCGAGCGTTTCATCGATGGCGGCCTCGTCCGCCTTAACCACCAAACGCTCCAGCGTCAGCTTGGCCATGTCAACTTCGGGTATCTCGGGCAGCGCTTCGTAGGCCAATGTGACCTCGACATCGTCGCCTTCCTTCCAGTCCTCGTTGGTCATTTTGACCTCGGGCTGCATCGATGGCCGGTCACCCGATGCTTCGAAATGATCCGACATCGCCCCGTCGATGCTTTCCTGCATCGCTTCGCCCATCAGGCGCTGACCAAACTGTTTTTTCAGCAGTGCCATAGGCACTTTTCCTTTACGAAAACCCTTCATCTCAACTTCTGGCTGCGCTTCAACCAGTTTTTCGTTAACCTTGGCGTCCAGTTCTGCGGCGGTCACGGTGATGGCATAACCGCGTTTCAGACCGTCGTTTAGCGTCTCAGTGACCTGCATGTGTGCTCCCATAGCAATTGGCCCCGTCTGGGGTGGGTGTCTGTAAATTCGCGCCCTTCTATTCAGCGCGCGGACCATGTGCAAGCCGATAGGCACCCAAAGAGCGAAAACCATGCTCATGTAAGTCCTCTAGGGCATCCCCCGCAAACATTAGATTAGCAATATGGTTTGAATTTCAGATAGCTTTTCGCGCAGGTTTCTAAATTCAAAGCTGACCCGCGACATAAGCCAGTGCGCCTAGGGTCAGGACCCATAAATCCTGTACCGTCAGTTTGCCAGATTTTGCCTTTGGCAAGAAGCGTCTACGCAAAAATAGTGGTTATATTTCAATCAGATGCGACGTAGACAAAAGAAAAATCCGGCAAACCTAAAGGGCGGCAAATTCACTTTATTTCAGCGTCTTTGGCCGCTTGCAAATAAAAACACTATTGGCCGTACGTCCCAAGTCTCTGAAATATCGTGAAATTGTCGCTGACGGCACGGGATTAATGGGTCCTGACCCTAATCTACACGTGGGCCGCTGTGCACCAATTCAAAGATGTTTCATCGGGGGTACCCAAATAAGCCAACCAAAAAACCTCAGGACGTGGCCAAGCGGTTCAAAATAGGCGTTCGCCTGATCAGATTGCCTGCTGCTGCTTGACGGGAGCGGCCAGCACAGGCATCACGACCGCATGATTAAAACCGCACTTATTACTGGGGCCTCTCGGGGGCTGGGCGCTGCACTTGCACTTGAACTGGCTCCAACGCACCACATCATCGCTGTCGCCAAGACGTCCGGCGCGCTTGAGGAACTGGACGATCAGGTCAAGGCGCGCGGTGGTACCGCAACATTGGCCCCAATGGACATCACCAACGATGCCGCTATGGCAACGCTCTGCCGCGGTATCTATGATCGTTGGGGGTCACTGGACCTGTGGATGCACGCGGCTGTTCACGCAGCCCCTCTGGCCCCCGCCAGCATGATCGACGCCAAAGACATGAGCAAATCCGTCGCGGCCAACATCACAGCCACAGCTACGCTTATCGCCTATATCGCCCCCCTGCTCGGTTCAAAAGGCGTGGCATTGTTCTTTGACGACCCCAGAGCCGGGCAACCATTTTTTGGCAGCTACGGTGCCACCAAGGCGGCCCAAATTGCATTGGCGCAAAGCTGGCAAACCGAAACAGCCAAGACAGGACCAAAGGTGCATATCGTTACACCAGACCCAATGCTGACAGCCACCCGTGCACGGTTTTTCCCTGGCGAGGACCGCAAGCCGCTCGCTGCACCTGAAACTCAAGCCAAACGGATTTTGTCAGAGCTTAGTATCTGAGCGAGCCAGTCGCGGACTGCGTTTCTATCGCAACGGTCACGCTTGCGTCTGCGAAAAAAACATCTGCCAAAGGCACGGCCGGTTGCCCCACCCGGCATCACTCACCTAATAAGGGCCCAAAGGAAGCATCACATGCGCATTCTAATCACCAATGACGACGGCATTTCTGCACCGGGCCTAAAGGTCTTGGATATGATCGCAAACAAGATCGCAGGCGCCAATGGTGAGGTCTGGACGGTCGCGCCTGCATTTGAGCAGTCAGGCGTTGGCCACTGCATCAGCTACACTCGTCCAATGATGATCCAGCAGTTGGGTCCGCGCCGCTTTGCAGTCGAGGGCAGCCCTGCGGATTGCATTTTAGCTGGCTTGCACGAGGTGCTGCACGACACAAAGCCCGACTTGATCTTGTCAGGCGTCAACCGGGGCAATAACTCTGCCGAAAACGCGCTGTATTCAGGGACCCTGGGGGCCGCAATCGAAGGGGCGCTTCAAGGTGTTCTGTCCATCGCAGTCTCGCAATACTATGGGCCAGCAAACCGAGATCTGGAAAATACGTTCGAAGCCTCACAGGCGCATCTCGCGGGAGTAATTGAGCGGATTATCGCCGCCAGCCCCAAGAACGATTCAGGCTACCAATTGTTCTACAACGTCAATGTCCCACCGGTACCAGCCGATGAAGTCAAGGGAACAGTGATTACACCTCAGGGGCTGCGACCCGGCACCGGCTTTCATACAGAGGCAGCAGCGTCACCCACGGGCCGCCAGTTCCTTTGGATCCGTGGTGGCAACCAGCAGATCGCGACCGAACCAGGCACTGATGCGGCAGTCAACCTCGACGGCTACATCTCAGTCACCCCAATGCGGGCAGATTTCACAGCACATGACATGCTGGGCAAGTTGGATTCAATTGCCACATGACCAACGATGACGAAACGCTAGCCACGCGCAAGATGCAGTTTCTGTATGCGCTACGCTCAAAGGGCGTGACGGACAAAAACGTTCTGGAAGCGATGGAAAAAATCGATCGTGGTCCGTTTGTACGTGGGCTACATGCCAAGCGCGCCTACGAAGATATCCCTCTTTCCATTGCTTGTGGCCAGACAATCAGCCAGCCCTCTATCGTGGGGTTGATGACTCAGGCATTGAACGTGACGCCGCGCCATAAGGTGCTCGAAGTGGGCACGGGATCAGGATATCAGGCAGCCATACTGGCGAAACTCTCGCGTCGCATTTATACGGTTGAGCGGTATCGCCGACTGGTTCACGAGGCTCGCGCGATCTTTGCACAACTCAATTTACACAACATCACGGCAATCACTGGCGATGGCTCTTTTGGGTTACCCGACCAAGCACCGTTCGACCGCATTATCGTGACCGCAGCCGCAGAAGACCCCCCCGGCCCGCTGTTGGCGCAACTCAAAGTGGGTGGTATTATGGTGTTGCCTGTCGGTCAGTCAGACACAGTACAAAGCCTGATACGCGTGCGCAAAACCGAATCCGGTCTTGACTATGATGAAATGCGCGATGTGCGATTTGTCCCTCTGCTCGAAGGCTTGGGTAAAGAGTAAAAATAGTGTACTACAGGCCCAACCGGCAATGCCCCCACCTCAGAGGGGTTCGGCAGAGGACGATGCAGATGATCCCGATACAGCACATGCGACGTCGGTCGCTTTCTCTGGCCATCTGTGGCCTATTGGCGCTTGGCGCCTGCGACCAGCCTCTTGATTTTGATTTGCGCGGATTGAGCGGTGGCTTTTCCACATCAAATGCGGCGCAAAACGTACCAGCCGACCGGCCAGACCCTGACAGCAGCGGTGTGATCTCTTATCCCAGCTACCAAGTGGCCGTGGCCCAGCTAGGCGATACGCTGCAAGATTTGGCCGACCGCGTCGGACTGCCAGTCGACGATCTGGCCCATTACAATGGACTAGAGCCAGAAATTAAACTTCGTCATGGCGAAGTCATCGCCCTGCCCCGACGTGTCGCCGAACCCTCGCTAGAGAGCGGCGAAATTGCGGCAGTACCAATCCAAACCGGCAGGGTGGACGTCAGCACGCTCGCAGGCAATGCGATCAATACATCTGACCCGACACCAGCCATAGAGCCAACTAAAAAACCGCTCCTGCCTGAGACCGGCCAGGAGCCAATTCGTCACCAGGTGGAACGGGGTGAGACCGCCTTTACCATTGCCCGCCTCTACCGGGTGCCGGTCAAGTCGCTCGCAGAATGGAACGGACTGGGTACCGACTTTGCCTTGCGCGAAGGCCAGTTCCTGCTGATCCCCATTGCCCGTGTAGCCGCACCTGCACAGTCGACCGCACCAGATATCGCTACTCTTCCGGGATCGGGTACGCCCACCCCCACTCCGCCAAGCGCCACCAAACCGCTTCCACCAGATGACACCGCCAATCCGTCCAACCCGCCATCGACTAACGTGCCAGCGGTGGACGTGGGCACTCCAACGCAAGAGCCTGCCGCAACGCAAATGTCTATGCCAGTCGAAGGCAGCATCATCCGAGACTACAACAAAGGTAAAAACGAGGGCATCGATATCAAAGCGGCCCCAGGCAGCCCTGTTAAAGCCGCCATTGCTGGCACTATAGCGGCGATAACCAAAAGCGCCGAAGGTATTCCGATAATCGTCATTCGCCATCCTAAAAATATTTTGACTGTTTATGCGAACGTGGATCAGGTTCAGGTTGCCAAAGGCGACACTGTCAATCGCGACCAATTAATCGCCCGTCTGCGCGCCGATGAAAGCGATGCTTATGTCCACTTCGAGGTACGCGACGGCTTTGACAGCGTGAACCCTGCTCTTTATCTTGACTAGACGACTGACGAATACTTGACTGCAATCGAACGCAAAAGCGCCATGCTTGCGGATAAGTTCATTGGTTTAAACCAACATAGTCACTTTTGTACCGCTGAATAGCCGACCCTAATCTTCCACTTTTAGATAAACGCAAATACCCCGCAGCTGCGGGCGATTCATGACCAATGTCTTATTGCAACAGGCAGATTGATAACCATCAATAACGATGGGCCACTTTACTGTCGGAATGTCCCGCCTGTTCTTTCGCAGACTTACAGCCGTACGCCGCGCCGCCCAGCCAGATCACAAAAAAACTGCCATGCCACGCGGCCCGATCGGGACCCACGCGTCGCCTGCCATTCTATCGCCTCGGCCCACAACGTATCGTCATCAATCTCTACGCCATAGGCGTCGCAGTAACCTCGGATCATGTCTAAGTATTGATCTTGATTGCAGGCATGGAACCCCAACCAAAGGCCAAACCGATCCGACAATGATACCTTTTCCTCGACCGCTTCACTTGGGTTGATGGCCGAACCTCGTTCATTCTCGATCATGTCCCGCGGCATCAGATGGCGCCGGTTTGACGTCGCGTACAAAATCACGTTGTCCGGCCGTCCTTCGATCCCGCCATCCAGCACCGCCTTGAGTGATTTATAGTGCTCGTCATCATGGCCAAACGACAGATCGTCGCAAAACAAAATAAAACGTGCATCTTCCGCATACCGCAGAATATTTAGTAACCGGCCAACCGATGGAAGGTCTTCGCGGTGCAGTTCGACAATCTTTAATTGCGGGAATTCTGCCGCGAGCGTTCCATGTATCGCTTTGACAAGGCTAGATTTACCCATGCCCCGCGCACCCCACAATAGCGCATTGTTCGCGGCAAGACCCGCTGCGAACTGGCGTGTGTTTGCAAGAAGCGTCTCTCGTGATCGATCCAAACCCAACAGCAGATTTAACGGAACTTGCGCCACGTTTTGCACAGGCGCCAAATGGTCAGGCCCTGTTTGCCACACAAAGGCACACGCAGCGCTAAAATCCGGTTCTGCCACAGGCAGCGGCGACATACGCTCAAGTGCTGCGGCGATGCGGTCCATAGGATCGTCTATCATGCTTCGCGCCCCATTGATGTCCTTACGTGTCGTCATTGTCCGGCAAGTCACCAAAGTCGTCTTCGTCATCAAAGTATCCTTCGGCGCGCAATTTGGCATCGCGCTTTTTCTCGACACGCTTCACCAAAAAGATAGACACTTCGTAAAGCCCATAAACCACCACAAACAGGATTCCTTGGGTGATCACATCAGGCGGCGTGACGAGTGCTGCCAGCACCAGAATACCAACAACGGCATATTTTCGCACGTTGCCCAAACCTTCTGCGCTCACCAACCCTGCCTTGCCCATGAGCGTCAACAAAACGGGCAACTGAAAACACAGCCCAAAAGCCATGATAAATTTCAAAGTGATATCAAGGCTCTCATTAACCTTGCCAAAAAAAGTGATACGAATTCCCTCATTGGCTGTCGTGGCCGCAGGCCCCGCGCCAACGGATGCATCAGTGCTCACGAATGTGCCCATGAGGTCAGCAATGATGGACGGAACGTCAGCAAACCCTAAGAAAAAGGCCATAGCCAATGGTGTTACCACGAAATGCGCAAAAGAAGCCCCCAACAAAAACATCACAGGCGACGCAATCAAGAATGGCAAAAATGCGTTCTTCTCCTGTCGATACAGACCGGGTGCCACGAACCTCCAGAGCTGATAGCCAATGACTGGGAATGTCAGCGCAAATCCGAACACCATAGAGATGCGGAACAAAGTGAACAGATATTCTTGCGGGCTGGTGTACTGCATTGTTGGCGACGGATCACCCAACTCACGCAGTGTTTCCTCGATTGGAACCAGCAGAAATTGCAAGATCGGTTCAGCCACGATGAATGCTAGGATGATACCTACCAAAAACGCCAGCACAGCTCGGATTAGGCGGGTCCGCAACTCTGCCAAATGTTCGATCAATGGCGCAGTGCTGTCTTCCATGTCGTCTGTTTGGCTCATGTCAGCTTTCTTTTGCAGATTTGGCAGCCAAATCGGCCTCCGCCGCCTTGGCCTTGTCCAAGGCCTCTTGCGCGTCACTCGCACGACGCTCGGCTTCTACCCGAGCGGTCGCCGCCTGAAACTTTTTGGCGTTGGCGGCACGTTCTTCAGTCTTTTGTGCAGCAAGCCTGCCAGTTTCGCTGTCAGCATCAAGATCACTCAAACTCGAAGTGATGTCCTTGGCGGCGCCCTTAATCCCATCCATCGCCGAGCCAACTGGATTGGTCGCCGTTTTCAAGCCCCGTTGAATGTCCTTGACCCCAGCCTCGTCAGCAGCCTGGTTCATCGCAGAGGAAAACTCACGCGCCATGCCTTTGGCCTTACCGACATACTTGCCGACATTCCGAAAAAGTACTGGAAGATCCTTAGGGCCGACAACGATCAGCGCCACGATTCCAATAACCAGAAGCTCGGTCCAGCCGAGATCCAACATCTATTAGGCCTTGTCTTTTTCTGTCTCAGGCGTGACGTCTTTGACGTCTTCGACATCCGCGTCTTCCAGCTCTTGCTGGCCTTCGCTCACACCTTTTTTAAAGCTGGTGATGCCCTTGCCAACTTCACCCATTAGGCTTGAAATCTTACCGCGCCCAAAAAGGACAAGAACGACTACGGCGATCAGCAGGATGCCGGGTAGGCCAATATTGTTCAACATACGAAACTCTCCCAATCGATGGTGCGCAGATGCACACCCTTCGTAAAGACCTGTACGCTTTTGGCACACCGGCGGAAAGGGCCTCAAACCACATCAAAGCAGCCTTTCTTTTAACTTAACAAATTTTCTTGGCTGGCCGCACAGAAACTGACAGTTTAATGTCAGTTGTACGGCCCAGCTCTTTGGCTTGCCAACCAGAAAGGAAATCCCGATATGATACCGATTGCGGAAATTTCTGCACTTTTCCGGACATCAACGTAACATGCGACGCACCGATCGCCTGTTCGAGATAATTCAAACCCTGCGCGACGGTCGCTTGCATCGCGCACAAGACATGGCTGATGCTCTTAAGGTATCCGTGCGCACTATTTATCGAGATATGGACACGCTAGTGGCCTCAGGAATA
>JABITU010000347.1 GCA_018668195.1 Tateyamaria sp.
AGCATGGGGTTGCCTTGCTCGTCCCGAGGCACCTCGCCCGCACGCATGTTTACCTGCAATGCAGGGATAATCAGCTTAGGCATGGCCAGTTGCGCATCACGTTCCGTGCGGAACTTGATAAATTCATCCCGAGTTTTGCCGCCGCCGACATGAACATTGTCAGCCCTTTGCTCAGCCACAGTGCTTTCCCAAGCGATATCCCGGCCGCCGGGCCCATAGTCGTGGCACATGAAAAGCCGTGTTTCATCTGGCAGCGAAAGCACTTTCTGGATGCTGTCGTATAACTCACCGGCATCCCCGCCCGGAAAATCGGCTCGGGCTGATCCACCATCAGGCATGAAAAGCGTATCGCCGACAAATGCAACATCGCCCATCACATGCACCATACAAGCCGGGGTATGGCCCGGGGTATAAACTGCCACAGCCTGCATGTTCCCGACCATATAAGTGTCGCCATCCTTGAACAGTGCGTCAAATTGCGATCCATCACGCTGAAACTCGGTCCCCTCGTTAAAAACTTTGCCAAAGGTTTCCTGAATGACCATGATCTTTTCGCCGACGCCCACCTTGCCACCCAATTTCTGCTGAATGTAGGGCGCTGCACTTAGGTGATCGGCGTGCACGTGGGTTTCAATGATCCAATCCAACACCATGCCCCTGCTCTGGATCTCTTGGATCAACAGGTCGGCATGCACAGAAGTGATACGACCCGCCGCATAGTCGATGTCCATCACGCAATCCACAATTGCACAATGGTTGCTGGTCGGATCCTTCACGATATAGCTGATGGTGTTGGTGACATCGTCAAAATGCGCCGAAATCTCGGGCCTTATGTTCAAATCAAGAGGGTATTTCATATTTTTCTCCCATCTCAGGCGGAGGCCGTCAGGCGCGAGACCAGCGTCACCAAAAACACCTTGGCAAAGAATATCCCCGCCAGCAATGCTGCAACGAAAATCAAGACCTCAGTCTTGCCTGTTCCTATGGCGGGCAACGCTCCGCCCGGACAGAACCCTGCGATGCCCCAACCCAGTCCAAACAGTGCCGATCCGCCGACCAGAGGAAGATCAAGCGCTTGGTCGGATGGCAGATGAAACCGCGCGCCCAGTATCGGGGCGGGCTGTTTCAGCACAACACGATATCCGATAAAGGTAACAATCAGTGCGCCCCCCATCACAAAGGCCAACGACGGATCCCAAGTGCCTGCCAAATCGAAGAAATTCAGCACCTTGGCCGGATTGGCCATGCCCGAGATCGAAATGCCAACGCCAAAGATCAGGCCGACGAAATATACAGAAATCAACCGCATCACCTATCCTCCGATCACATGACGAATGATGAAAACGGTCATCCCAGTTGTCACCATGAATATCAGCGTCGCCACGATGGATCGCCAAGACAGTCGCGCAATGCCGCAAACCCCATGCCCGGACGTACAGCCGGATCCAAGTGTCACACCAATGCCAACGATAAGCCCGCCCGCGATCAGCATCGGTGACGAGATCGGCACTTGGACTTCAGGCATTTGCCCTGTGAGCGCATACACGATCAGCGGGCCGGTAATCATCCCGGCCAGCAAAACGGCACGCCATGTAAATTCGGACGTACTCGCAGGCCGGATCAATCCCGCGACAACGCCCGTCGCTCCCATGATGCGCCCCGTCGTGGCCATGAGCAACACAGCAGAAAGACCAATCAAAAGCCCGCCCACAAGCGATTGCATAGGGGTAAAAACTGTTTCCATGATCATGATTTGCATGTTCGAAAGCCCAGCAAACGGTAAAGCGGACAGAATTTCGTAGCTGCTGTTGCAATCAATACGGTGCCAACCAGAATGACGATCCGCGTCGACGCGGTCGTATGGAACACCGCCGGACCAACTCGGACCGTTAAAGCCAGCAAAACCATACCCAAAACGATGCGCAATGCTCGGTCGAAAGTTCCCAAATTCGATGTCATTCTGACGGTTCCCTTTATCACAGCTTGCCGGACCCTAATGTATCACCCCATCAACTTTGGTGATAATGTCACCAAGCACAAAAGTTTTTTAGGTTTCCAAACCGACAAGACGCTCAAGCGCGCCCTGATCCCGAAATCGCACCACACCCCGCGCCTGTTCTATCCAGCCTCGGCGCTGAAATTCCTGTAAGTGGCGCGAGATTACCTCGCGTGCAGTGCCCAATTCGACAGACAGTTTCTGATGAGTTGTTTGAACCGCAGCGCCCCCATCTGATAAATCAATAAGCTTTTGCGCCAGCCGCACATCTATCCGCTGAAATGCGACTTCGTCTACCATTCGGAAAAGATCAGTTATCCGCTTCGAAAATGCAGCAAAGACAAAGTCACGAAACGGTTTGGATTGTGCGACAAGATCATCGAACACGACGCGCGGAACCGCTGCAGCCTTCACCGCCGTCTCGGCAAGACCTGCGGCGGAATAGTCATCATAAGCCAGCAAGCATGCCGTGGTCAAAACACAGGATTGGCCTGCATAAATGCGGTACAAAACAATCTCATGACCCGTGTCCGAAATCTGTTGCACCCGCACCGTGCCATCCAGAAGAAACAACATATTTTCAGGTGAATGTCCGGGGCCAAAGATCATCGACATTTCAGGGACAGTGATAATCGCACTGCGGTCCGTAAGCAGAGCTTTTGTCTCCGCGTCGAGCCGAGCCAGCCCAGGGAAACGTTCCACCCAATCTGTTGCAAGGTCGTTTGTGATCAATGTACCCCTTTGTTCTAACATTCAGCCAACAGCGTCTCTGTGTCCAGAAGAACATCTGCGGCCTTCCAAGCAAAGTGCCTTTGGGGCTTGTCATATGCAGGGTTGCGCTGCCCCATTGTTCAAATTCAAGAGGCCAACGATGGAAGCCAAAGCACGATCGAGGGGAAAGCAACCAACAAGGCAATCGTGACGGCATCAGCGATGAAAAAGGGCGTAACGCCACGAAACACATCCTGCACGCTCAGGTCATCACGCACGCCTGCCACGACAAAACAGTTTAAGCCAATTGGTGGCGTGATTAGACAAAACTCAGCCATCTTAACCACCAGTATCCCGAACCAGATTGCACACATTGGGCCGGACATTCCAAATGTGCTGTCGGCGGCGCTGACAAACTCACCACCGTTCAGCGCCATGATCGCCGGATAGACAACAGGCAAAGTCAAAAGCAGCATGCCAATCGCATCCATGAACATCCCTAGCACAGCGTAGGCCAACAGGATGCATACAAGGATCAGCATTGGGGAAACGGTCAACGAGATGATCCAATCCGAGAACGCGCCCGGCAGGTCAGCGAACCCCAAAAACCGCACGTAGATCAAAACGCCCCAGATGATAGTAAAGATCATAACCGTTAGCTTGGCCGTTTCAATCAGTGCGTCCTTAAGCTCGCGGAAGCGCATGCCCTGATACAGTGCCATGAGGAAAACGATAAATGCGCCGACCGCGCCGCCCTCGGTCGGGGTGCCCCAAGCGTCACCAAACGGGTTGTAGACAAAAAAGATGATGATCACGACCACCGCCACAATGGGCATGGCGGGGGGCAACGAAACCAAACGCTCTTTCCACGTAAAGCCACTGACCGGTGGCCCTACGTTCTTCCAGATCATAGCGATCCCAATGATCATTGCAGCATAGACCAGTGCGGAAAACGCCCCCGGAATAAAGCCAGCAAGCAGTAGCTTGCCGACGTCCTGTTCCACAATGATAGCGTAAATGACTAAAATGGCCGAAGGTGGGATCAATGAGGCAAGCGTGCCACCCGCCGCAACAACACCGGCCGCAAACTGCTTGTTATAACCAACCTTGAGCATCTCTGGGATTGCGATCCGGGCAAAAACCGCGGCCGTGGCCACTGATGCGCCCGACACGGCCGCAAAACCTGCCGTCGCAAACACGGTTGAGACAGCAAGCCCGCCGGGCACCCAGGCGATCCAACGCTTGGCGGCCTCGAACAGAGCAGTCGTCAGGCGGGCATGATACGCAAGATAGCCAATCAGGATAAAGGTCGGGATCAACGACAATGCATGCGAGGATACCTTGGAATGAGGCACCTGACCCGCAACTTTTACGCTGATTTCAAGCGATTTGACAAAGCGTTCAGGTGCATAGTCGAACCCATTCCAGCGCAGCCAGACCAGACCCAAAAAACCCGCAAGGCCCGCAGCAAAAGCCACGCGCATACCCAAAAACACCAAAGCCAGCATTCCGCCTGTGGTCCACAAACCAATTGCAATCGGATCCATTAGAAGTTCACCATCATTTGGATCCATCCAAAGCTTTGGCTTCGGCGCGGGCCTGTGCAGCCACGCTTTGGATCAGAGGAACGGCCACCGGACGTTCTAGATTGAGCCAAAAGGCTCGTGCATAGCCCGCCGCCTGTAACAACAGCCGCGCGCAAAGCACGGAAAAAGCAACCGGTACGATCAGCTTTGAAGGCCAGATTGGCAAACTTATATCGATTGAACTGTCGCGACTGCACAATGGACGTGCACAATCGAATGAACGGTCGAAATGCGCCCAAGACCCCCAAACGAGGGCAACAATCAGAAGCAATATCAACAAGATTGAAATCAATTCAAGAAACCAGAGCAGCCTCCCCTGAGTGGCCCCGATGATGATATCCATCCTGATATGAGCACCATCGCGCTGTACATAAGACACGCCCATAATCGCAATCAGCGGCATTAAAATTTCAATCAAATCCACGTAGCCCAGCAGTGGTTTTTCAAAAAATTCACGGCCTGTGACAGAATATGCAGCGAGGAACATCAGCGAAAAAGCGGCCAGTCCACTGAGAAATGCCATGAAACTTTCAACCGGCAGCAAGGCTCGGTCCAATCGGCTCAGCAGGCTGGAATCCTCTAGTACTGTGGATGGGCCGGCCATGTTTTATGTCTCCTGTTTGCGTCGAAACATGACGCAGCCGGGCAGGAACAACCCTGCCCAGCCATTGATCACGACAGATCAGCTACCAGATTTTGCATCAGCCAGCGTTTGAGCGACCAGATCGTACAGCTCTTGACCAGGCAGGCCTTGAGCTTCCATGTCTGCGATCCATTTATCACGGATCGGATCAGCAGCCTTTGCACGGAATTCCGCGATGACGTCGTCGGCTATCTCGACCTTGGCCACGCCTTTTTCAGCAAGCACAGTGTCCCAGCGCGCCAATAATTCAGCGTAGTTTGCCAAATAGTGATCCAACGCCTCGGGCACAGAACTGTCGAGGGCGGTGCGATGGTCATCGCTAAGGCTGTCATAGGCATCGATGTTCACGACGACGGGGCAATTCACCGTGCCAGGGTTCAGGTTTGCCGTCCACCAGTCAGCCTGGTTGATCGTGCCAAATGACAGATGTGCGTGCTGCGCAAAGGCGACCGTGTCCACAACGCCCGATTCCATCGCCTGGTATGCTTCGGTTGCAGTCACTGACGTGGGAACGCCGCCCACCGCAGAAAACGCGTTGCCGATGCCGCCTGTAGCACGAACCCGCATGCCTTCGAAATCAGAAAGGTCATCGCGTGGTTCGCCTGTACCAACCAAGTTGTACTGGGGCATGGGCGACGTCATCAAAAGCTTGGCGTTCCACTGTGCCATCTCTTCAGCGGCCGCAGGGTGGTTGTAGACAGCCGCGGAAACAGCGACTTCCTGATCCAGGTTTTCAACCCCGAGGAATGGCAGTTCCAGCACGGTGATGACGCGGTTTTTATCGCGGTGATAGCCTGCGCAGAATTGGGCCATCTCGAACGCGCCGATGCTGATCCCGTCCAGATTTTCACGGTTTTTGGAAAGACCACCATAGCTGATGTTTAGAGTGAATTCACCGTTTGTCTTTTCTGACAACAGCTCGGCGAGTTTCTCTACGTGTTCGGTAAATGCGCGGCGTTTTCCCCACACCGATACGTTCCATTCGGTGGCAGCAGCCTCTAGCGCAAAAGTACAGGTCATGGCGCCAGCAAGTGCGCCGAGTGCGTATTTATTCATCCTATATCTCCCTAGGTGCAAGGCGTTCTTCGCCTGCTTGCAGAAAGGTTAGCGCGCGTTTGCCAAACTGCCAAGAGGAACCAGTTGTCTGGCGTGTGCAGACGCGCACACATCCACCCGTACAGGTAGAAACGGGCTACCAAAAGATGCCACACCGACTTTGAAAAAAATATCTGCATTGTAAAAATTGTTTAATAAAGCGAAGCTTGTCGTATAATTTCTATTCGTCGGCCTTGAGCACATGGCTTGGCTGCAACACGACGCGAGAGACTTCAGACCAAAATCAATATGGATAGCACTAATATTCAAATGCTTGGTCCGATTCATATATAGCAGTCAAATACGATACGCAGATCACCACGGTATTCACAGCAAAACGATACGGATTTTAAGCATTATGAGCCTCTTCGATGAAGACCTGTTTCAAAAGGGAATCGCACAGCGAAAATCGTCGCTCGGCGGCGATTACGTGCAAAGCAATCTTGATGCTGCTGATGCATTCAACCGCCCCTTTCAAGAGGCTATGACGGCTTGGTGTTGGGGCTTTGGCTGGGGCGACACGGCACTGGACGCAAAGACCCGCAGCTTGATGAACCTTTCAATGATCGGTGCATTGGGAAAGATGCAGGAATGGGAATTGCACTGCAATGGTGCCATAAACAACGGCTGCACTGTCGAGGAAATTCGTGCCGCAGTGCACATAGTGGCCATTTATTGCGGTGTCCCACAAGGTCTGGAGTGTTTTCGCGGAGCCCGCAAAGTTTTGACTGAGCGAGGGCTACTTTGATTCTATAAAATGGGGTACAGGGCAGGCGAACGCGCCGATTTAAGGTGATATATTGGCGCGAACATGTTGCAAAGGCCGCCATTCGGTCAAAACTATCGCGTCAAATGTTTACAAACAACCAACTGATACCAATGTACTTTTACTAAGGTTTTTAAATTATTTACAAGCCGTTCAAAAATATCGCAAAAAGTTAACAGCGAAATCTATTTATTCCAGCGATTTATTCCATTCTTTTCAGGCACTGATATTATCGCCTCATCAGACGAGAGCCGTGCGACGACTATTTACCCCCTCAGGGTATTGCCTGTTGTGTCGTGATACTCCAACCAAAACCTGAAAGATTACCAAAGGTACCTGCATGCCCCAGAGCCAGACTTATCCCCCTTCAGCCGAACAAGCCGCCAATGCCCATGTGGACGCAACCAAATATCAAGAGATGTACGCCGCCTCTATCGCCGACCCGGATGCGTTCTGGGGGGAACAAGGAAGACGCATCGACTGGATAAAGCCATACTCTCAGGTAAGTGATGTCGACTTCACGCTGGGCAATGTTTCAATCAACTGGTTCGCTGACGGTACGCTCAACGTGTCGGCCAATTGTATCGACAGACACCTTGCCACGCGTGCAGATCAAACCGCAATCATCTTTGAGCCGGATGACTTCGATGAGCCCGCGCGCCATATCACATACAAAGAGCTGCATGCAGAAACCTGCAAGATGGCCAATGTGCTGAAAAAGCTGGGCGTTGGGAAAGGCGACCGCGTTGTCATCTACATGCCGATGATCCCCGAAGCGGCTTACGCTATGCTGGCCTGCACTCGGATAGGGGCCATTCATTCAATCGTTTTCGCGGGCTTCTCGCCCGATGCGCTCGCCGCGCGTGTGAAGGGGTGTCAGGCCAAGGCTGTGATCACGGCTGACGGCGCTCCACGCGGCGGACGCGTGACCAACCTCAAGGAAAATGTCGACCAAGCGCTAGCAACCGTGGATCATGAAACGCATTGCCTGCTTGTTCAGCGCACCGGCCAGGACATTGGCTGGCGCGAGGGTCTTGATCACTGGCTACACCAAGAAGCGGCGAGCGTTCCCGCTGATTGTCCACCCGAAGAGATGGAAGCCGAAGACCCACTTTTTATTCTCTACACCTCTGGCTCGACCGGTCAACCCAAAGGCGTTGTGCATACAACTGGCGGCTATCTGGTGTATGCTGCGATGACCCACGAGGTTGTTTTTGACTACCGCGCTGGTGACATTTTTTGGTGCACCGCTGATGTCGGCTGGGTCACTGGGCACAGCTATATCGTCTATGGTCCACTGGCAAATGGTGCCACGACAGTAATGTTCGAAGGGGTCCCAACCTATCCTGACGCAAGTCGCTTTTGGCAGGTTGTTGAAAAGCACAAGGTCACGCAATTCTACACCGCGCCCACCGCCATCCGCGCACTCATGGGGCAAGGGGACGCATTTGTCAGCA
The DNA here is from genome assembly GCA_018668195.1 of Tateyamaria sp. The sequence continues at coordinate 8,255 of JABITU010000347.1, forward strand.
AGTGCGATCTTTCAAGCCTGCGCATTCTTGGCACGGTAGGTGAGCCGATCAACCCGGAAGCGTGGACCTGGTACAATGACGTGGTCGGCGGCGGGCGCTGCCCGATCGTTGACACATGGTGGCAAACGGAAACCGGCGGTCACTTGCTGACCCCGCTGCCCGGTGCACATGCGATGAAACCCGGCGCCGCAATGAAGCCATTCTTTGGCATAGAACCTGTGGTTCTGGAACCTTCCAGCGGTGCATTGATTGAAGGAAATGACGTTGAGGGCGTCTTGTGTATTAAAAGCAGCTGGCCCGCGCAGATGCGCACCGTTTGGGGAGATCACGAGCGCTTTGAAAAGACCTATTTCAGCGACTACAAGGGCTTTTACTTTTCGGGCGATGGATGTCGCCGCGACGCTGATGGTGACTATTGGATCACTGGCCGCGTGGACGATGTGATTAATGTCTCAGGCCACCGCATGGGCACAGCCGAGGTTGAAAGCGCTTTGGTCGCGCACAGCGCCGTCGCAGAAGCCGCAGTGGTTGGCTACCCACATCAGATCAAAGGGCAAGGCATCTACTGTTACGTCACCTTGATGCATGACCAAGAGCCTACCGAAGATTTGCGCAAGGAACTGCGCGCTTGGGTCCGTCAGGAAATTGGGCCGATCGCATCGCCGGATCTGATCCAGTGGGCCCCTGGCCTGCCCAAGACGCGCTCGGGCAAGATCATGCGCCGGATCCTGCGCAAGATCGCCGAGGATGACTTTGGCGCGCTTGGCGACACCTCTACGCTTGCCGACCCTTCGGTGGTTGAAGATCTAACTGAGAACCGCATGAATCGGAATTGACAGCATCTGGGGCAAGATCAAACAGGCTTAGCGATCCATTATCGTGTGGCCAGCGCTCTTTGAGTGCTGGCGGCTTCTATGACAGAACTCACCAGGAAGTTATGAAACCATACTTTGGTTTTCACCGGCCATTTTCGGCGCTCGTTCGATCCTTAACACCCCATAGCGCGACGTCTATGATCGCTCTTGGGCATCCAAACGGCAGCGCACAGCAGACTATCGCAGAAAAATCGCGCGCTGATCGTATACTACGACTGTCGAGGCGTGTTGCAGCTGACCATCACAATCGCCGCGTCGAACCATTAAGAGAAAAATTCTCAGAGGTGATAAGTCGGCTTTTGCTGTTGATTTATTAATCTGAAAGACCCGCCAAACAGAAAAGGGCACCACGAGGGTGCCCTTCGTCATTTGCGTGACGTGAAGCGTTTTACGAATACTCAAAACGACAGACATCTCCTAACACGTTGAAATATTATATTTCAGGCGCCTTTGGTAGAGTATCGCTTGTCGCACAACGCTTTATCAGGTCGAATTATTCCCAGCCAACTTGGTTGAAAATAGTCTGCGCCGTCGCCACGTTTGCCGCCACATCCGAAAGATCGACATCGTCCGGCTTAAACAAACCCAAGACAGCAACAGAGGGGCTTAAGGACACACCAGGAACCGCTGGATATTCGTCATTGCCCGCCGAAAAATACTGTTGCGCCTGATCCGAGGCGAGGTATTCAAGGAACGCAACCGCATTAGCCCGATTTGGCGCATGGGCAGCAACACCGCCACCCGAAAGGTTCATGTGCGCGCCTTCGGCATTCTGCGAAGGGAATACCCAACCAATGTTGCCGATTTCTTCGACGCCCAACCCTTTGACATCACGCCGCACGGCGCGGGCAAAGTAATATGTATTCGAGATCGAAATATCGCACTCGCCTGACACCAACCCGCGCAGCTGGTCTGTGTCGCCGCCTTGGGGGTCACGCGCAAAGTTGTCGACGACACCCTGCGCCCATGCCTTAGCTGCTTCTGCGCCGTGGTTTTCGATTACGGCTGACAACAGAGTCTGCGAATAGACGTTGCTTGAAGAGCGGTGACATACCATTCCTTTATAGGCAGGATCGGCAAGCTCCACGTAGCTGGATGGTGGATTTTCAACGCGATCTTTGGCATAAAACACGATCCGCGCGCGTTGCGAAAAGCCAAACCAAGTGTTGTCGTCATCCTGAAGGTAACCGGGCACGCGCGCCTCAAGAACAGCGCTGTCGGTGGCTTGTAAAACGCCCGCACTCTTCGCACGTTCCAATCGCGACGTGTCCACCGTCAGCAAAACATCCGCAGGCGAATTCGCGCCCTCGGCCTGCATCCGTGCGATAAGCTCGTCGCCTTTGCCCTCGATACGGTTAACAGTAATGCCCGTTTTCTCTGTGAAATCTGAATAAAGACGTTCGTCCGTTTCATAGTGCCGGGAAGAATATAGGTTCACTTCACCTTCGGCAAAAGCGGGCACGGCAGTCGCGAGGACCAGCAAACTGGGGATAAGTGGGGAAGTCATAATCGCTCCTTGGTAACTTGACTAAAACAGTAAGTTTATGAAAATCGACGAGTCGTCAAGTCTTTCTGACTAAAAAAGTCAGATTAATGTGGTAACGTCATATCCATAGACCCAATCCTGCCGGGCATGGATCATTGTGGGCAGCAGTCGCGAGGCAATCGCCATTGGCCCATAGATCGCCGTCTTTCCCAATGTAGAGCCCTTGTGAAACAGCCGCGCATTGGCAGCAGACCCTTTTTGTACCCGCGTGGTCCGAGCGATACGCAAATCAAAATAGTGGGAAAATGCAGCTGCTGGCGTGTCTTTGCAATCCAAGAGTGCGCCCAAGATCCAAGCATCTTCAAGCGCTTGCACGGCACCCTGTGCCATGGATGGCAACATTGGGTGCGCAGCGTCGCCCAAAAGAACCACACGACCGTCATGCCAGGTGGACAAGGGCGCGCGATCAAACAAAGCCCAACGATTGAGCGTTTCAGCCTGTTCGATCAACGTCGCAACCACAGGATTCCAGCCCTCGAAATCCGCAATCGCATCTGCCTTGTTTCCTTCTACATGCCACCCTTCTGGCGCAGGGTTTGGGGTTTCAACCATGCCGACAAAATTGGCCATCGCACCCGCACGAAGCCGCGTTGTGACGGCATGCCGCCCATCACCTGCCCAAATACACGCGCCGGGTGGCGGCGCGTGAGCGCCGAGTGCGTCGATGGGCACCACAGCGCGCCAAGCCACGTTTCCAGTATAGCGCGGCGCGTCTGGCCCAAGCATCTGTGTCCGCAGGACGGAATGCAGCCCATCAGCCCCAACCGCTACGTCGCCAGAGCATGTCGCGCCATCCGTCAGCGTCAGGGTGACACCGGTATGATCCTGCGCGTAGCCGGTCACGACCGCGCCGGTTCGGATCGCGTCTGGCGCCAACCTGTGCAATCGTTGTGCAAGTGCGGCCACCAGATCGGCGCGGTGGATGTGGATATAGGGTGCCCCCCACCGTCGCGCAGCATAGCCTCGCATCTGCAGACTAAAAACCTTGCGCCCTGAAACGCCCATGCGCATCTCGACACGCTCAGGTTCAAACAGGGTGTCCCGCAGCATCGGTGTGACACCCAACGCCTCAAGCACTCGCCAACCATTCGGAGAGATTTGCAAGCCTGCCCCCACTTCGGTCAGTTTCGGGGCCTGCTCCAAGACCGTGACATCATGGCCCCGCTGCGCAATAGCAATCGCCGCAGCCAGCCCTCCGATCCCGCCACCAACAATTAACGCTTTCACGTGCCGCCCCCATCCGTGGGATCAATTCCCAGTTCGGCCAGTATCGCATCGGTATCTGCACCACGCGCATTCGGAGGTTCTGGTGGATGCGGAACAGAGCGGCCAAAGCGGGGCGCCGGAGTAGACTGCCGCACACCGCCCGGTGCCACATAGACCGCGCGATCGGCCATATGTGGATGAACCGCCGCCTCTTCAATGGACAACACCGGCGCAACACAGGCGTCCGTACCTGCAAAAACAGCAGACCATTCATCCCGGCTGCGGCCGGCAAAAATCTGGGCGAACCGGTCATGCATTGCGGGCCAGGATCTGCGATCGTTCTGATCTGGCAGGTCCGCCGCTTTCAGTCCCAAACCGTTTAACAAGAGTGCATAGAACTGTGGTTCCAATGCGCCAACGGCCACGTGTTGCCCATCCGCGCAGGCGTAACAGCGATAAAACGGTGCGCCACCATCCAGCATGTTTGCGCTGCGCTCCGGCATCCAGTCGCCCTGCGCCATCATCCCGTGGATCAACCCCATCATCGCCGGAACGCCGTCGATCATGGCAGCATCGACAACCTGTCCCTTGCCGGAAACGCCACGTTCAATCACTGCGGCCAACAGACCGTAGAGTAAAAACATCGTACCACCACCGTAATCCGCCACAAGGTTCATAGGCGGTGCAGGTGGCGCATCAGAAGGGCCCATCATGCCAAGCACGCCAGTTGTGGCCAGATAGGTTATGTCATGCCCTGCTACTTGCGCCATCGGCCCAGTCTGCCCCCAGCCGGTCATCCGGCCATATATGACCTGTTCGGGACAATCCTTTGGCCCAAGGCCAAGCCGCTCCATCACGCCGGGCCGGAACCCTTCGATCACGATGTCAGCGCGCCCGATCAACGCCAAGGCCGCTGCCTGTCCTCCGCCTGACTTGAGGTCCAGCACAATCGACCGCTTACCACGTCGGTTCACATCAGACGGGTCCACTGCCTCTGCGACGCGGTCAATTGTGATAACATCAGCCCCCATATCAGCCAACATCTGCCCCGCCAACGGCGCAGGACCAAGCCCCGAGAATTCAACGACTTTCAATGTGGCGAGTGGACCTTGCATTTCTGTCTCCCTTTTCGCGTCGATTGGATAGAAACGGCGCGATGCGTGCAAGACCTTTGGTATGAACAAGCGGTATGCAGAAAACGGAAGTAGGGCAAAACCAAACCTGCTTTGCCGCCCTTTATCGGATCAAGGCGGCCAGTTTGAGACGCTGGATCTTGCCCGATGGTCCTTTGGGTAATTCATCTAGGAAATGGATGTTTTCGGGTGCCTTGAATGACCCCAGCCGCCGCTGGCATAGCGCAATAAGGTCTTTTTCCGAAAGTGCCGAGCCCGGCTTTACACTCACCGCCGCCTCAACCGTTTCGCCATAGCTCTTGCAGGGCCGTGCAAAGGCAGCAGCTTCGATCACATCAGGTTCGGAATACAGCACTTCGTCAATTTCGCGCGGGGCGATGTTTTCACCGCCTTTGATAATCAGCTCTTTAAGACGCCCTGTGACATAAACATATCCATCCGAGTCTATATGGCCCAGATCACCGGTGCGCAGCCACTCGCCTGCAAAGGCATCGGCGGTCGCGTCTGGGTTATTAAGATATTCGCGCATGACATTTGGCCCCTTGACCGCGATCTCGCCCTGCTGCATCGCCGCGGCACGTTCAAGCTGAGGAGTGAGAATGCAAACCTCATTGCCATGAGCAATGCCCGGCGATCCGATCTTGCGAACCCCCGGCGGCAATGGGTTTGAAAGAATCTGCGCCGCAGTTTCCGTCAACCCCATTGTTTCAATAATGGGCACCCGAAAGCGGTCTTGGAATGCTGATTGTGTTTCCACCGCGAGGGCCGAGGACGCGGACCGACCGAAGCGCAGGCGTGCGCAGGTCGCTTGGCTTGGCGCGCTATCGCCATGCAACAGGTGGCTGATGATTGTCGGCACCACTGAGAACCAGGTGACCTTGGCCTTCTCAGCCTGTTGCCAAAACCTCGAGACCGAAAACCTTGCTGTCATCGCGAGTGATCCACCCGACACGAGCGCACCCATAACGGTCACACATAAGCCATTGATATGGTAAATGGGCAGAACGCAAAGCCCCCGATCCGCCGGGGACAAATCGTGTGCAATCGCTGTGGTCCACCCCCCAGCCAAAAGGCTTGCGTGCGTGTGCACCACGCCTTTGGGCTGGCCAGTTGTACCCGACGTGTACATCAGCAAAGCATGTTGGGTCGCATCGAAACTTGGAATTTCAAGACGTAGCGACAGCATTTCCGGCGACACAATCGACAAACGCTGCGGCGCGATGGCGCCAATCGTATCCAGTTGGCCGTGATGGACAAAAGCATAACGGGCATCGCAGTGGTCAAGCGCATAACTGATTGCATCCGGGCCTGCCGCCAGATTGATCATAGTCGCCCGGAACCCGCCGTACAGCACCGCGTAAAGCGCTACGACACCCTCCCGCCCGTTCGGATGCACAATCGCAACACTTTCGCCGGGCTGAATGTTCAGGCCGACCAGCCCCTGGGCCATTGTTCGCGCCTCATCGCGTAGAACGCGCCAGCCAAGCACCTCATCCGTTTCGGGAAAGACTATAGCGACCCCATCGCCTTTAGCGCGCGCATCAAGCCAATCCCTGACGGTTCCTGCAGGCGGACCGCCCCGGTCAAAAATCACTGACCCGCCTCTTTCCAATAGGGGCCAAAGATATCTTCGACCGCCGGTTCATTTGCCGGGATTTCGCGCACGATTTTTGTCGTTTGCATGAAGTGCCGCCAATGCACGTTGGTGTCGATCGAATTCCCGCCCCACGACCCGCAGCCCATGGACAAAGAGAACGGCATGCCATTGGTAAACGACCCGCCAGTCGCAAAGGTATGCGCCTGATTAACGATAATGCGACTGGTTGGAATAGCCTGCGCCAACACTAGCGGTCGGGCCTCATTATTGGTGTGGATGCCCACGGAATGTCCCCGCCCCTGATGCAACTGGATGTCGCAGGCTGTTTCGACAGCGGCTTCGAAATCACTCGCCCGGTAGACCGACAGCACCCGGCTGAGCTTTTCGCCTGACAGGGGATGATCAGGCCCAATGCCGCTGGTCTCAACGGCCAGATACTCTGTGCCTGTCGGAACCTCGCCTGCGAGGCCAAGTGCCGCGATCATTGCATCTGCGTCGCGGGCAATGGCCTGAGGGTTCAAATGGCCTTTGACCCAAAGTTTGTCTGTTACACGGGCCTCATCCGAGATGAGCGCGCCGCCTGTCTTGGCCATTTCTTGCACAAATGCGTCATAGATTGCATCCACAACCACCACCGCGTTCTCTGAAGAACACGACGTTGCATTGTCAAAAGTCTTCGACGCGCGAATTTTTTCAGCCGCGTCGGCAAGATCAGCGGTTTCATCAACGATGACCGCGACATTGCCCGCACCAACCGCCAGGGCTGGCGTGCCTGACGTATAGGCACGCTTTACGTTGTTCTGGCTGCCCGTCACGACGATCAAGTCCGTCACTTCGAGCAGACGTTGGGTTTTCTCTTTGGATCCCCTACCGGGAATCATCTGCACCAGATCGCGGTCGATGCCGACCTTGTCGAATTCATAGTGAATATAGCCCAAAAGCACCTCACAGGTGGCAACGCCCTTAGGCGAGGGCGACACGATAATGGAATTGCCACATTTCAGGGCGTTGATGATGTTATTTGCCGGTGTCGCCCCAGGATTAGTCGAGGGCACAACTGCGCCAATAACGCCTATGGGGCGCGCAATTTCAATGATGCCTGTGTCTGTATCGTCGGCGATAACACCATAGGTCCGGACATTGGAAATATCGCGCAACAGACCAAGCGTTTTGCGATGATTCTTGGTGATCTTGTCCGGCACATTGCCCAAGCCAGTTGTTTTGACGGCCAACTCTGCCAAGTGACGGTTGCGCGCGGGCTCCATGATGGCCCAGCCTGCGGCTAGGGCGGCGCGGTTGTATAGAGCTTGCGACCCGGCTGCCTCGTATCTTGCTTGAGCTGCGCGCGCGCGCGCCACAATAGCATCAACCTCGGCAGTTTGATCATGGGCAGTCATTGGTAATTTCCTTTGGTAGATTGGCAGAGCGCTGTTTAGCGCCCTGCCCTGGTTTGTTCAAAGACCTGCAAGCAGTTCTTTCAGCGTTTCTTCGCGTGCCGCCCACATGTCGAGCACTTGGTCGCGTGTCATGATATGCATGGGCGATCCACCCGCTTTCATCTTGCCCGCAACGCGCTTGTTTTCGAACATGGTCGGTACCGTCGCAGCCAGCTTGTCGATGATGCTCTGTGGTGTACCCTTTGGCACCATCACGCCACGGAAGTTCACCGATGCATTGTCGACCTCGTAGCCTTGCTCCATCAGTGTCGGCACGTCTGGCAAAAAGTCGTTTCGCGCAAGATCGAAAACGCCCAAGATCTTGACGTTTCCGGCCGAACGCGCGCGGAATGCGTCAGACAGGTTGTTCACGCCACCCATAACGTCACCCGCGATGACGGCTTTCATCGCAGCGGCCCCACCACCCTTGGTTGGGATATAGGCCATTTTCACACCTGCCGCTTTTTCAAGCTGCAAAGCGGCAATGTGGTGACCCACGAAAAGACCCGCACCCGAAAAGGTCAGCTTGCCAGGGTTCTCACGGGCAAAGTTCACCACATCGTCCATCGAGTTCATGCCGCTGTCGGCAGCCACGACAAACACAGCCGGATCGGCTCCCCAGTTGGCAATTGGTTCAAAGCTGTCGCGAGAATATTCAACGCCGCCCTTGATCGACTGTGCGATAAAATGCGGAATGTTATAGGCACCCAGCGTGTAGCCGTCTGCCTCAGCCTGTGTCGCCAGCCAGTTCCAGCCTACGCGGCCACCTGCCCCCGGCTTGTTGATGATTGCGATGGGCATACCCAACGCGTCCTCGTTTCCGGCAGTCATCGTGACGATGCGCGCCTGAAAGTCGGTTGCGCCCCCCGCCCCATAGCTGACCATCATCATCACTGGACGGTCAGGATAATTTGCGTGACCATCAGCAATCGCACAAGTCGTCATCGAGGCCAGAGCAATGGCCGCTCCTGCTAGTAGTTTTCTCATCTTGGTTCCTCCCTAGGATAAGTGGTTCTGCCGCTTGTTTGGGTCAGAACAAGACCTCTCGCGGTGTGTACACAGTCAAAAGTTGTGCAAAGAGGCCGTACATGACGATCATAAAGACCGCCGTGATTGCGATGCGTTTCCCCCATGTCTTGAAAGACCCGTGCGGTGCCGGATCGTAGAGGCTCAGCAATATGAAAAAGGCGAGCGTGGTGGCCGAATAGAACCCCAGCCCCTTGGCCGCCCAAAAGATATAGACCAGTGCAACGATCAAGCCGGGCAGCAAATTGATGAACTGTCGCGCCGAGATGCCCTGCCCCACCTTGGTCCAGCCCAGACAGGCCTTGGCAAAGGTCCAAAGTGCCAGCACGACAAAGATGCTGGAAATCAGGCGTGGGAACAGGAACGCTTCTGAGGGTTGTTGGGTATAGCTAATATACGCAACCCAGACGCCAACAATCGCAACGATTCCCGATCCGATGATGTGTTGCAGGCGGGGCAAGGACGGCGCGCTCATGCCAGTATCTCCTCTCTCGACGTATAACGACGTGCGCGCAATTCCATGTAGGCCGAGTACAAGACCGATGCGACGACGACCGTGATCAGGAACAGGTTCAAACCACCGGTCATAAAGTATGGGCCCACGCCGTCTGTTGCCTTTGCAATCATGCTGCCCTGAATAAAGTTGGCTTCGGCAATGGGGCCAAGGATCAGACCCAGCACCAGCGGCGCTGCGGAAAACCCGAAACGTTCAAGGAAATACATCATCACTCCAAGGCTCGCCATGACATAGACATCACCCATGGATGACTGCACCGAGTAACTGCCAAAAACCGCAAGACCCAGCACCACAGCCGCCATCACGCTTTGCGGCACCTGCGCCACGCGCGCAGCCAAGCCAGCCACATAAAGGCCAAACAGGCACATCAGGATCTGGCCTATGAGCATCGAGTTGATAAAGGTCCAGGCCACATCAGGGTGGTTGTCAAACAGGTCTGTGCCCGGGAAAATGCCATGGATCAGCAAACCGCCCAGCAGAACTGCGGCGGTTGGTGAACCAGGAATCGACAACGTCAGAAGGGGCACGAGGCTGGGGCCGACCATTGCGTTGTTCGCGCTTTCGGCGGCGATCACACCTTCAGGATGGCCCGTGCCGAACTTGTCACGATCGGGGCTGAACTTCTTGGACTGATCATAAGCGACAAGCCCCGCTATTTGCCCACCCACGCCGGGGATCAGACCGATGACAGAACCGGAAACCGTGCCAATGCCCATGGCACGCTTGTTTCGAAACAGCTCCCGGATTGCGCCGCCGATGGGATGTTTTTGCACCTTTATCACTTCTGCACCGTCGTCGTGCCGCCCGCTGGCGAACATGGTGATGACCTGCGGTATCGCAAAAAGGCCAATCAGGGCTGCAATGATGTTGATGCCTCCGCCCAAACTGGGGTGAAAGATAAATCTCTGGGCCCCCATGATGTCATCAAATCCAATGGTGGCGAGCCATAGGCCAATGCAGCCTGACAGCAATCCCTTGATCACCGATCGGCCGTCCAGAGACCCGATGACAGTCACCCCTAGGATCGCCAACCAGAACAAGTGGCTCGGCCCGAATGCCAAGGCCCATTGTGCCAGCACCGGTGTCAGAAAGATCAACAGCAAAACGCCAAAGACGCCACCGACAGCCGAGGCCAGAAAACTGATCTGCAGCGCCTTAGCTCCCTCACCCTTTTGCGCCATTGCATGGCCATCCAGCGTGGTCGCGATGTTTGCAGGCGCTCCGGGGATCTTGAGCAAGATTGCCGATACAGCCCCCCCCGCCACTGTCGAAGTATAGGCCGCACCCAACAGGATCAGGCCCTGCGCCGCCTCAAGCTGGAACGTAAACGGGATCAACAACGCAACAGCCATTGTTGGCGACAAGCCCGGCGTTGCGCCCAGAATGAGCCCGCCGATTGTACCAATCATTAGCAAACCGAAATTGATCGGCATGAACACATCGCCCATGTAGAACAAGAATTCCATCAACGCTCCTTGGTCGCAAATCAGCTTGACCAATTACGCTAAGCAATGAAAATAGTTTTGCAAATGTTTTCATTTCTTGTGCGGATCTATAAGTTAAATGCCTGATAAAAATACTAAAAAAGCCGATATCTTTGCAGTAGCAAGGTCTGCAGCCGTGTCACCATCGACTGTGTCGCGATATTTTAATCACCCAGAACTGCTTAAATCGACCACCCGCAAAAGGATTGATAATGCCGTTCGTCGCACTGGTTACATTCGTAACCGTGCGGCCCAAACGATTCACGGAATTCGATCCGGAACCGTTGGTGTTCTGGTACCTACACTCGACCACGCGATCTTTGCCGAGGTGGTCCAAGCACTGTCCGACACGGTCGCGGCACAAGGCTTTACCATTCTGCTGTCATCACACGGCTACGACCTGCAGCGTGAATATGTCATCCTGCGCAAGTTCCTAGAACACCGTGTCGACGGAGTCGTACTGACCGGGCTGGAACATGACGAAGCGGTGTTTCAGCTGCTGGACAGCCAAGGCATCCCCTGCACGCTGATGTGGAATTACTCGAACAAATCTCGATTTCCATCGATTGGGGCTGATAACCAGATGGCCGCCAAGCTGATCACCGATCATGTGCTATCGCTGGGGCACAGGCGCGTGGCATGCATGTTGCCCCCAACCGATGGCAACGATCGCGCGCTGGCGCGCCGCGACATGATCCTTGCCACACTCCGTGCCGCAGGGATCACAGTGCCAGCCCACTGGTCGCTGCAAACCGTTTACAGCATTTCTGAATCTAAAAAAGATGCCATAGCGCTGTTTTCGCAACCAGACCTGCCTACGGCGCTGATCTGCGGCAACGACATTCTTGCTACCGGAGCGCTCTATGCCGCCAAGGCCGCAGGGTTGAACGTGCCCCAAGATATTTCCATCGTCGGGATAGGCGATTTCAAAGGCTCATCTGACATCGAACCAACTCTAACGACAGTGCGCATGCCTGCGCGCCGCATCGGACAAGAAACCGGCATGGCCCTCGTCCGCGCAATCGTAGAGCCCGCCGAGCATTCCAATGATAGTCTTCACTGTGCACCGGAATTGATCATTCGCCAATCAAGCATGCGCCCGCGACTGTAATCGACCATGATTGCAATGCAGCACCTCAGCAGGGATCAGGCGACGCTGTCGCCTAGTGCTTTCTTGATCCCAGCGAGGTCAAGCTTTGCACCTGCGGCGATCAACACGACCCCCGGCACGGCATCCTCGGGCGCGTCAGATACCGCCCAGCGCCGCCCCACGACTTGAATTGCCCGAAGCCCGTCTACTGTTGGGACAAACCCTTTTGCGCGCACAAGGTTAAAGCATGGATCAGCAAATGTTTGGGCACAGGCGTCTGCATCTACTATTCCAGAGAAATCCAACACCTCGCTTGCAAACGCTGCGATACTGTCGTGGGTGGCACCGCTAAAGCGCGCCGGATCCGGATCAAACCCTTGTAAAATAACCGAAGTCGGAACTTCTCCATGGACTGTGCGCACAATTCCAGCCTGTGGTGCGTTAGTTTCCATCCAAGTTTCTAGATCCTGAAGCTGAGAAGCCGACACAAGATCAGCTTTGTTTAACAGAACAAGATCCGCGTCAGATAACTGACGCTCGATCGTATCGCCGATATAGTCGTTAGCGGCCTGCCTCCGAACGGTTTCAGCATCCGTCATAACCACGACACCATCAAGCTCGAACCCATCCATCAACGACACCGACGCGGCAATCCCGCCAGGCAATGCCACCCCGCTGGCCTCGATCACGATATGATCCGGGCGCGGCTCCATTCGCAACATGCTCATCATCGCCTCGATCAAATCATTTCCGTAACTGCAACAGACGCAACCACCTGTGATCGAGATTAGAGTGTCGTCCTGTGCTTCGATCAGGTCCTCGTCAATCGGCAGTTGACCAAACTCGTTTACCAGAACCGCCAATTTGCGACCGTCGGCGTTACGCAGTAGATGATTGACCAACGTCGTCTTGCCAGAACCCAGATAGCCTCCAATCGCTGTAACAGGCAGCATCCGTTAAGCTCCCTGTGCTTCGAACACACGACCCGCTTGCACGGTCCCCCAAACGCGCACGTCTTTCAGGTCTGCACCGTCAATTTCGGTCGGATCATCTTCCAACACCGCAAAATCCGCGTGTTTTCCAGCCTCGATCGAGCCGATTTCACCGTCCAGTTTCAGCGTATAGGCAGCACCAAGCGTGATGGCATAAAGCGCATCCTCGACCGAAATGCATTCAAAATCCCCCTGCACTCGGCCCGAAGCAGTGATGCGGTTCACCGCGCACCAGGCGGTAAATAGCGGGCCAAGCGGCGTGATCGGTGCGTCTGAGTGAATGCCCATCGGAATGTCATTTGCCAGAGCCGTGCGGCAAGCGTTCATGCGCTCGGCCCGTTCCGGACCCACAGTTAGACGGTAATGCTCGTCACCCCAGAAAAAATGGTGATTGGCAAAAAGATTCACGCACATGCCCAGCTTGGCCATTTGCCGGAACTGCGCAGCATCGGCCAGTTGGCAGTGCTGTAGGGTAAAGCGATGATCATGGGTGGGGCGTTGATCAAGCGCCGCCTCCAGCGTTTCGATGGCAAGTTGCGTAGCCTGATCTCCATTCGTGTGCGTATGTACCAGTAAATTATTTTCCAGCGCCAAATCATAGATCTCGCGCATCTGCTCAGGCGAAATATACCACAACCCGTTGGGCGCGCCATTGAAGTAACCCGGCGCACGCAGCCGCGCGGAAAACCCCTGTATTGAACCGTCTGCAACAACCTTGATCGCGCCCAGCCGCATTCGATCAGTGGACCTTGCGCGTAGCGAAATGGCGTGATCGATCAGATCCTTTGGTGGCAAGCCATGAAAGAAGCGCAGCGCCATTACGCGCGCAGGATAGCGCGGCTCACCAGTCACACGTAACATCATGTCTGCAACATCATCAGACATGCGTGCTGCAAGATCCGTGACCGTAGTCACCCCTGCCCGAACGCAAAGCTTGCCAAAGTCGCGCAGGCCACGTTCGTCACAGGCCAGCATGTCACGGTCAAAGCCTACGTGCATACCAACCGGTGTCATGATTTCCGGACCCTTCAATTCGCCTGTGGGCAATCCATCTTTCCCCAGCGGAACACCGGGGTGATTGACGCCCGGCTTGAGCAAGCCTGCCAGCTCCAGCGCCTTGGTATTGACGTTCAAGATATGACCCGACGCATGCATGATCCCGATCGGTCGCGTCGTTGACACCTGATCCAGATCGGCGCGCGTCACTCGTCGGTTATCAAAATAGATCGGGTCAATCTGCCAGCCCGGCAGCGGTGCGTTCGGATCTTCAAGCGCCTGCTCTGCGTCTGTCAGCCGGTCTAGAACAGCATCGATATTCTTCAGGCCCGTCCATGTTTTGCCATTTGGGTCCACCCGGTCAAAGTAGCCACAATAGGTATACCGCCAAAGCGTGCCTTCCATCGTATGCGAATGGCCCTCGACCAGTCCCGGCATTAGAATCTTGTCGGCAAAATCTTTGTTCAGCTCGTGTTGTCCCCATAGGGAAAGTTCTTTCAGCGTGCCTGTGCCGATAATCATTCCGTCGCGTACCGCAACATGAGTCGCCTCAGGTCGTGCGGGGTTCATTGTGATGATCTTCTTAGCCTGAAAGATGGTAATCACGGGGGTGCCTCGTTCATGATCTTGTCCCTTATTCAGAAAGCTTAAAGCATTTTGACGCACCACAGAAACATAATTATTTATACAATATCCATATCACGCCGTTGCGCATACAAATTACAAGTTGGCGACATGCTCAGACGATTTTCTTGCATTAAAACTGCATTTGAGTCCCAATGAGGCATCACGTTGGCGGCCCAAGGCTCTGTCAGCATTTTTATTAATGACCAGAAAGAAGGAGACTGAACTCATGAAGCTTGCGTTTAAATCACTCTTTGCGGCCACCGCTGTGGCCGCGCTAATGGCGACCTCTGCCACAGCCGACGAGCCAAAAACCGGTGGTACATTGACGATGGCCATTCAACAAACACCGCGGCACCTAAACCCGGCTGTGCAATCTGGAACAGCCACTGGCGTGCCCGGCACACAGTTATTTGCATCGCTTCTACGCTATGACGAAGGCTGGGAGCCACAGCCGTATTTGGCGGAATCATGGGACGTGTCCGCCGACGGCTTAAGCGTGACCGTCAACTTGGTCAAAGACGCAGTTTTTCATGATGGCGTGCCGATCACATCCGACGACGTGGCGTTTTCAATCGACACTGTGAAAGCCAACCACCCGTTCAAATCAATGTTCGCCCCCGTGACCGAGGTTGCCACGCCAGATGCACACACTGCGGTGATCAAACTGTCAAAACCGCACCCAGCGTTGCTGCTGGCAATGTCATCACAATTGCTGGCAATCATCCCCAAACACGTATACGGCGATGGCCAAGACCCCAAGACCCACCCCGCCAATTCGGAAAACGTCGTTGGATCAGGTCCATTCAAATTGGTGGAGTTCAAAAAGGGTGAACACGTCATCCTTGAGCGGAACGAAAACTACTTCATGGACGGCCTGCCCTATCTTGACAGGATCGTAATGCGGATCATGCCGGATGACAGCACGCGCGCCATAGCTCTGGAAAGCGGTGAACTGCAGATGTCGGGCTTTGAATCCAGTCCGCGGAACATTGTGCGCCTGAAAAAGAACGCAGACCTAAAAGTCTCTAATGCTGGATATGCCGCCATCGGCCCCGTCAACTGGCTGGCATTCAACACCAAAGCAGAGAAGCTTTCTGACCCGATGGTACGCAAAGCGATTGCCTATGCGGTAGATCGGGAATTCATCAACAAAGCACTGAATATGGGCACCGCCCCGACGGCTCTGACGGGTATCCACCCAGGCAGCCCGTTCTATGATGAAACCGTCGAAGCCTATGATGTCGACCTAGCTAAGGCAAACCAGATTCTGGACGCGGCTGGCTACGGCAAAGGGTCAGACGGTATGCGCTTTGGCCTCTCGATTGATTATGGTTGGCCTGCGATGAAGCCTTACGCCGAATACATGAAGCCCCAACTGAAAAAGATTGGGATCAACGTGACCGTTCGGTCCTCTGCAGATTTTCCGACATGGGCGAAGCGTATCTCGACCTGGGATTTCGATATGACGATGGACAACGTATTCAACTGGGGTGACCCAGTTATCGGCGTGCATCGGACCTATAGCTCGGACAACATCAAAGAGGGTGTAATCTGGTCAAACACTCAGCAGTATTCTAACGATCGTGTGGATGCGATCATGGAAGAAGCCGGAGCTACCAACGATCCGGCCAAACGCACAGCGCTTTATGCCGAGTTGCAACAAATCCTTGCGGATGAACTGCCACTTTATCCGATCTTTGCGTCGCCCTATCACACAGTGTCGTCGATAAGTGCGGTG
>JABITU010000348.1 GCA_018668195.1 Tateyamaria sp.
CCTTGATCATCCTGAGTGATGTAGGATTTTAGCCGTTCACGCTGTCCTTGAGAGCCTTGGCGATGGTCATCTTGACGACCTTGTCAGCATCTTTCTTGAACTGTTCGCCGGTGGCAGGATTGCGCACCATACGCTCGGGGCGTTCGCGGCAATAGATCTTGCCAACGCCCGGCAGCGTAACAGCACCCCCGCCCGAGACTTCGCGTGTAATCAGACCGCAGATCGCGTCCAGCGCGCCGCCTGCGGATTTCTTGTCTGTTCCCATTTCTTCAGCCAGTGCGGCGACGAGTTGGGTTTTTGTCATTGGTTTTGCCATTTTATGGTCTCCTTCGTCTGCCCGACAACTTGGGCCTCATATCGGGAATGTAACGCTATGTTGTGGGAAAACACAACGATTAGTGGGTTGCGGCAGGTGAAAAACAGGGGTTTTCAGCGATTTCTGGCTGTTAAACGGCCCTCAAAGGAAGGCAGTTTCGTCGAATGAGCGTAATTTCCTGCTATGGATGCGCTCCAGTGGGGTGGTCCGTAGGTGCTCCATCGCGTGGATCCCGATCATTAAGTGCCTTGCAACTTGGGTTTTGTAAAAGTCAGATGCCATGCCTGGCAGCTTTAGTTCACCATGCAAAGGCTTGTCAGACACGCACAATAGTGTGCCATAGGGCACCCGAAAACGGTAGCCATTGGCGGCGATTGTGGCGCTTTCCATGTCCAGCGCAATGGCACGGGATTGGCTTAGGTGCTGAACCGGTCCTTTCTGGTCTCTAAGCTCCCAATTGCGGTCATCATGGGTGGCCACCGTTCCCGTGCGCATGATCCGTTTAAGCTCGTAACCTTCCAGTTTGGTGACTGCGGCAACTGCCTGTTCCAGTGCGATCTGAATTTCAGCAAGCGCTGGGATCGGGACCCAAGGCGGCAGATCGTTGTCGAGCACATTGTCCTCGCGCAAGTAAGCGTGTGCGAGGACAAAATCACCAAGTGCCTGAGAGTTGCGCAGACCGGCGCAATGGCCCACCATCAGCCACGCATGGGGGCGCAGAACGGCTATGTGATCCGTTGCAGTTTTGGCGTTTGACGGACCGACCCCGATATTAACCAGCGTAATGCCCGAACCGTCTGCACGCTTGAGGTGGAAAGTGGGCATTTGTGGCGTCTTGGCGCTTGCTTCTAGCGGTTGATCCCCCGATATGATCTCGGCGTTTCCGGTCGCCACAAAAGAAACGTATCCGCTGTTGGGGTCGTTCAGCTGGGTCCGGGCATAGGCTTCGAACTCGGCTACGTAGAACTGGTAGTTGGTGAACAATACGTGGTTCTGAAAGTGTTCGGGATCTGTTGCGGTGTAATGTGACAGCCGTGCCAGCGAATAATCTACCCGTTGCGCGGTAAAGGGGGCAAGAGCGCCGATGCCATCCGGGCTGACATAGGTGCCGTTGACGATATCATCATTGGTGTTGCCAAGGTCGGGCACGTCAAACACGTCTCGCAGGGTGAAATCGGCAGCGCCCTGTTGCGGCACTGTGATATCTGGGCGATTGGCCACGGCGAAATGCACAGGCATCGGCGTGTTGGAATAGCCGATCTCGACCGGCTGATCGTGATTGGTGATCAGCAGGCCAATTTGCTGGATCAGGTAACTTGCAAATAAATTGGGCCGCGTCACTGTTGTTGCATAGGTGCCCGGAGTGGACACGTGACCAAAACTCAGCCGCGTGTCGACCTGGGCATAGCTTGACGTTGTAAAACGGATTTCAGGATAAAAGGCCCGGATCCGCCCTTCGGGTGCGCCGTCGCTCATGGCAGTCATGAACTGATGGCACAGAAATTCTACTGCTTCATCATAAAGCGTGATCAACCGCGCGACAGCTTCTTGCGGGTCATGAAACACAAGGTGTTTGCGCATGTCAGGAGTAAGCATCTTCATGTGGTCGGCTCCAGTACTGGAATAAACTCGAAAGTTCGAACGTCCACCAATCCCAGATCAGAGATCCGCAACTCGGGGATCACGACAAGCGCCAGCAAAGAGTGTTGCATATAGGCATTGTTCAAAGTGCAGCCGCAGTCGACCATGGCCTGCACCATGCGGTCTGCCGATGCGGCAACGTCATGTGCTGGACTGTCCGACATAAGGCCTGCAATGGGCAATTCGACCAATGCTAGTTCGCTTCCGTCCCGCCAGATGGTGATGCCGCCGCCAACCTCTGCAAGTCGATTTGCGGCCAGTGTCATCTGCGTCCGATCCGTGCCTACGACGATCATATGGTGGCTGTCATGCGCGACGGTCGAGGCCATGGCCATCGGGCCTTCATAGCCGAATCCTGCAACCAAAGCGTTGGTCACGCCGCCCGTTGCCCGATGCCGTTCGACCAGTGCAATCTGGCAGGTATCGCCGTGGCTTTCGACCTTTCCATTTGTCACCGGTAGATCACGTTTCAGCGCCTTTGTCGGAGCTTGATTTTCGACGACGCCAATTACATTTGCGGTGACGGAATTGCGTCCTTCGGGGGCATGGATCGTGAAATCGTCGGCCGATAGTGTCTTGCCAAGGTGCACAGTTGAACGGACGGCATCGGGCCAGTCAAGATGCGGGCAGGTTGCAGTTAGAACACCGTTTTTAGCGACGGTCTGGCCACGTGCGATGACCTGTTCAATCGGCAGCGCGCGTAAATCAGATGTCAGGATGATATCCGCCCTGCGCCCTGGTGTGATCGAACCGACCTCGCGCTCCAACCCGAAATGTGTCGCAGTATTGAGGGTTGCCATCTGCAGCGCAACAAGTGGATCGCAGCCACAATCGATGGCATGGCGGACCACGCGATTCATGTGTCCGTCATTGACCAGAGTGCCGGAATGACAGTCATCCGTGCAAAGGATCATATTGCGTGGATCCAGGCCCTTTTCCGTAATCGCAGTGATCTGGCTTTCAACGTCAAACCATGCGCTGCCCAGCCGGATCATTGATCGCATACCTTGCCGCATGCGGGCAATGGCGTCGGCCTCGCTGGTGCCTTCGTGATCATCGGCGGGCCCACCCGCCACATAAGCTGCAAAATCCCGACCAAGGTCGGGAGACGCATAGTGCCCACCCACTGTCTTGCCCGCATGCTGCGTCGCCGCGATTTCGGCCAACATCTGCGGATCAGCTGCTGCTACACCGGGAAAGTTCATCATTTCGCCCAGCCCGATAATGCCGGGCCATGTCATCGCTTCGGCGACGTCTTCGGCGCTGATCTCGTAGCCTGTGGTCTCCATGCCGGGCGCGGATGGCGCACAGGATGGCATTTGCGTCCAGATGTTTACGGGCTGCATCAAGGCTTCGTCATGCATCAATCGCACGCCCACCACGCCAAGGACATTGGCGATCTCGTGGGGGTCTGTGAACATGCTGGTGGTGCCGTGTGGAATAACGGCGGCGGCAAATTCCGCAGGTGTGAGCATGCCGCTTTCGATGTGCATGTGACCATCACAGAGGCCTGGGATCATATATCTCCCGTTGGCATCGATAATTTCGGTGTTGGGACCAATGCAGTGGCTTGCATCAGGCACCACACAGGCAACGCGCCCATGTTTGATTGCAATGTCGTGATTTGGCAGCGCCTCGCGCGTGTGGACGTTGACCCAGACACCGCCGCGTATGACGGTATCCGCAGGTGCGCGACCCGCAGCAACATCGATGAGGGCTGGGGTGGTGGCGGGCCAAGATGGGAAAAGGGCATGTTCCATATCCTGTTGGATCAAAAAACCAAAGCCTGCGCAAGGGCTGGCATGCGTTGTTTTGAAGCTGACTCGCAACTCGGCAATTGATGGCCGACAAAAAGAAAGCCCGATCAGCAAATGCAGCAGAGTTGACGGCGAACAATAGATCATCAAATCTGACCTTATGGACTACGAGACGATAGGTGCTGATGCGTTTGGGCGGTCTTTGCGCGGCTTTGGCTGAACCTTTTGGTGCGCGACGTGCCCACCGAAGCCGCCTTTCTTGAGGCGGTGTTCGGTATGACCGCCCACCAATTGACCCGGGACTTTGCCATCATGACATATGGCAATCAGATTTTTCAGTTGTATTGCGACGGGACATATCGGTCGCATCCTCTGTTGGGGTTGCTGCCCTAGACCCCTCCGCGTGGCGCCGGAATCGAACTGCGCTTGTATGATACAGACCCCGACGATGCGACGGCACGGGCCGAAGCACATGAGATGACGATCCTTGCCCCACCACTGGACAAGCCCCACGGGCTGCGCGAGGCGGATATCCTATGTGAAAACGGATATGTCTGGGTCCCATCGCGCGCGAAATAAGCGCTTGGGTTGTCATCGTGACCTTAATCCAGCTTTGTTGCCATGCTGTCAGAAACCCATGTCAAGCACTGTGCTAAACGCTGTGGTTTAGCGGTCAGAGTATTTTTTAGTTGATCCGGCCCGCATGCCCCGTGCAAAGTTTGCCAAAGTGAAATGGAGATTTGAAATGACCGTCACAGAACTGCGCCCCAACATGGACCACTGGCAAGAACGCGTGGACCTTGCCGCGGCTTTCCGCTGGACCGTACGCCTGAACATGCACGAGGCCGTGGCGAACCACTTTTCGCTGGCCATCAACGAGGATGGCACCAAGTTTCTTATGAACCCGAACCAGATGCATTTTTCGCGGATCAAAGCCAGTGACCTTATCGTTGTCGATGCCAACGACCCGACCAGCATGGAAGGGCCCGATGCGCCAGACCCCACCGCCTGGGGGCTGCATGGCGGTATGCATCGTTATTGCGCCCATGCGCGTTGTGCAATGCACGTGCATTCGCCCTATGCGACAGCGCTGGCGGCATTGGCCGATAGCACATTACCACCAGTGGATCAGAACGGATGCATGTTCTTTGACCGGGTTGTCCTGGACAGTGAATATGGTGGACTGGCGTTCGAAGAAGAAGGAGAGCGTTGCGCCAAGCTGTTTGATGATCCACGCAAAAAGGTCATGGTGATGGGCAATCACGGCATCATGGTACTGGGCGACACGGTGGCGCAAACTTTCAACCGGATGTTTTATTTCGAACGCGCGTGCCAGACCTATCTGTTGGCACTGCAAACGGGCAAGCCCCTCCGGTTCATCCCCGACGACATCGCTGCGAAAACAGCGCAAGAGATCGAAGAGTACCCCGAACAAGACGAACGTCATCTGGCCGAGCTTAAGTCTATTTTAAACGAAGAAGGCTCCAACTATGACAGCTGACGCAGGGGTGCATGAAGCTGAACGATGGCAGGGCTGATAATCCACGCCTGCTGCATAAAGCACGTTGTTTTAGGCCGCTCTGAACATAGGCGCACGTCACTAATCCACAAAAGATGTTGAGGTGGAATGCACCCTACAAGAAGCAATTGAATTCAATTAACGAGGATATGATAGGAGACCTGTTTCATCTCGCACACGTTCGTAGAGTGATACTCTGCGCTAATTAAGCGTGTTTTTCTGAAAGGACCGCTTGTCTTTGTTTGCGATCAAAAAACTGCCGACAGTGACACTTCCAATCTTTGGATCAGATGCGCAGTATCCTGTGCGTCGCGTGTATTGCATCGGCCGCAACTACGCGGCACATGCTGTCGAAATGGGGCATGATCCTTATCGTGAGTCTCCATTTTTCTTCCAAAAGAACCCCGATAACCTCGATCCATCTGGCGCGTTTCCCTATCCCCAGCATTCCAATAACGTCCATCACGAGGTCGAGATGCTCGTGGCATTGAAATCAGGTGGAACGAACATTCCGATCAGCGAGGCGTTGAACCATGTTTATGGTTATGCACTCGCGCTCGATATGACGCGACGCGACCTGCAGAGCGCGCAGAAGAAGATGGGCCGCCCATGGGAAATCGGCAAGGCTTTTGAAAGGTCTGCGCCCTGCGGTCCGTTGCATCCGGTTGATACCGTTGGGCATCTTAAGCAAGGCCGGATCGCACTCAGGGTGAATGGCGAGATTCGCCAAGAGGGGGATTTGAACCAGATGATTTGGAAGGTACCCGAAATGATCGCGTATCTATCAGAATATTTTGAACTGGCCCCCGGTGATGTAATATTGTCGGGCACACCAGCCGGTGTTGCAGCAGTCAACAAAGGCGACCAAATGGAAATGAGCATTGAGGGCCTCGGCAGTTCGTCGGTCACCGTCATCTAACCATCCAAGTAAATCGGCCAATGCGTTCGATTTCGAGCAAAGGCCAAAAGCCCCGCGAATTTTGATGAGGGCCGTCTTTAAATATCGTGTAGCCAACAAACCTAACCGATCGCGCAAGCCTGCATAAAGACGTTTCCACCACCCATTATGGCAATGCCCGAGATCTGTGTAATAGCACGGACGGCCAATTGGCAGACCGATAAGCAACCTTTAAGGGAAAAGTTACAAAAACATATTTTCTTTAGAAATGTCGTAACGTTTTAATTGCTACGAGTCACGTACCACCATATCTATTGCGCCGGGGAGATTGAACATGGACGCATACATATGCGACGCGCAGCGTACGCCAATCGGCCGCTACGGCGGGGCGTTATCTACTGTACGCGCTGATGATCTTGCCGCAATTCCAATTGCTGCGCTGATAGCACGAAATCCAAATGTAGATTGGTCCAGCTTGGACGACGTGATCATGGGCTGCGCAAACCAAGCAGGGGAAGACAATCGTAACGTGGCGCGCATGGCTGCCCTTTTGGCGGGGCTGCCCGTTGACGTTCCCGGCTCTACGATCAATCGGTTGTGTGCCTCAGGGATGGATGCAGTGGGCCTTGCCGCTCGGGGCATCAAAGCTGGCGATCTGGATATCGCTATTGCTGGCGGTGTCGAAAGCATGAGCCGTGCGCCTTTCGTTATGCCAAAGGCTGAAGCGGCATTCGGCCGTTCGAACGCTGTATATGACACCACGATTGGCTGGCGGTTCGTCAACCCGAAAATGGATGCGCAGTATGGCGTCGACTCGATGCCTCAGACAGCCGACAACGTTGCGCAGGATTGGACTATCAGTCGTGCCGATCAAGATGCATTCGCGCTGCGCTCTCAAGAACGTTGGGCGGCAGCGCAGGCCGCCGGCGTCTTTGAAGATGAAATTGCTCAAGTTACAATCCCCCAACGCAGGGGTGACCCGATTATCGTAGATACCGACGAGCACCCACGGCCCGGAACGAAGCTAGAAAACCTTGCCAAGCTGCGCGCCATCAACGGCGCTGACAAATCCGTTACGGCGGGAAATGCATCGGGTGTAAATGACGGTGCCGCAGCATTGCTGATCGCCTCGGGCACAGCTGCGGAACGCAATGGGCTTGAACCTATGGCGCGCATTGTTGGCATGAATGCGGCCGGTGTCATGCCGCGCGTTATGGGTATTGGCCCGGTCCCTGCCAGCAAAAAGGTGCTTGCCCGCGCAGGCCTGCGTATTGATCAGATGGATGTGATCGAATTGAACGAAGCCTTTGCCGCACAAGGCCTCGCGACATTACGTGATCTGGGTGTGGACGACGAAGACCCGCGTGTGAACCCGCAGGGGGGCGCAATTGCCATAGGCCACCCCTTGGGCATGTCGGGCGCGCGCTTGGTTATGACGGCGGCCTATCAACTCAAGCGCACAAAAGGCCGCTATGCGCTTTGCACCATGTGTGTCGGTGTCGGGCAGGGCACTGCGCTGATACTGGAAAGAGCCTGAAATGTACGCACAAATGATCCAGTCCGATGCCGCGCAGGACGATCCTGAAAAGCTTGATGCGTTTCAGCGCCGCATCGACGCAGGCGAAAAGGTTGAGCCAAAAGACTGGATGCCAGAGGCGTATCGCAAGACCCTGATCCGCCAGATTGGCCAGCATGCGCATTCTGAGATCGTCGGACAACTGCCCGAAGGCAATTGGATCACCCGCGCCCCTTCATTAGAGCGCAAAACAATCCTTCTGGCTAAGTTACAGGATGAGGCGGGGCATGGGCTTTATCTTTACTGTGCCGCGGAAACACTTGGCATCAGCCGAGATGAGCTGACGGAGATGCTGCTTGATGGACGCATGAAATTTTCATCTATCTTTGCCTATCCGACACTGACATGGGCGGATATGGGGGCCATTGGCTGGCTTGTTGATGGCGCAGCGATTTTGAATCAGGTTCCATTGCAACGCACATCATATGGCCCTTATGCGCGCGCTATGGTCCGCATCTGCAAAGAAGAATCGTTTCATCAGCGTCAGGGCTTTGACATCATGATGAAGATGGCTAGCGGCACCGATGAGCAAAAGCGCATGGCCCAAGATGCTCTTGACCGCTTCTGGTATCCTTCGCTGATGATGTTTGGGCCGTCTGATGCAGAAAGCGTACATTCCGAGCAATCCATGGCTTGGAAAATCAAGATCAATGGAAATGACGAACTGCGCCAAAAGTTCGTGGATCAAACTGTGCCGCAGGCCGAGTATCTGGGCCTCACGATTCCTGATGGACATCTGAGTTGGAACGAAGAAAAGGCTGGCTACGATTTCAGCCAACCCGACTGGACCGAGTTCTTCGACGTCCTGCGCGGGAACGGACCCGCCTCGGCAGAGCGGATCGAAGCCAGACAGCAGGCTTGGAATGATGGTGTCTGGGTGCGAGAAGCGCGCTTGGCACACGCGGCCAAAAAGCAAGCGGCAAAGGTCGCAGCACAATGAGCCCGCATTGGAGGCCACGTGGCTCTGAAATTTGCCGATTTCATAAATACATTTCTACAAAAGACCGGTCCTGCCCGGTGACTCGACGGAATTTCGAAAATTATGGATGCAGGTGCTGACATGGCTAGCGAATGGCCTTTGTGGGAAGTCTTTATTCGTGGGCAGCATGGCCTTTCACACCGGCACGTGGGCAGTCTGCATGCTACCGACGAAAGACATGCCATCCAGAACGCGCGCGATGTATACACCCGCCGCAAGGAGGGGGTGAGCATTTGGGTTGTCCCAACGTCACAAATCACCGCCTCGTCACCGGATGAAAAGGGCGCTTTGTTCGACCCGTCGGATGACAAAGTTTATCGGCATCCGACCTTCTTTGAAATTCCAGATGACGTAGGGGCAATGTGAGCGTCTTGGGACTCATTCGGATGGGGGACAACACTCTTGTCCTGGCCCAGCGCCTCTGTGAATGGTGCGGCCACGCCCCTGCCCTAGAAGAAGATATTGCACTGGCCAACACGGCCCTCGACCTGATCGGTCAAGCACAGCTCTGGCTTGGGCTGGCCACAGAGCGAGAAGGAAAAGGCCGGACTGCCGACACGCTTGCTTATCACCGGGACGCTTGGGATTTTCGCAACCTGTTGCTTGTAGAACAGCCCAACCGTGACTTCGCCGTGACGATGATCCGGCAATTTCTGTTCGACACCTGGCATCTTGAGATGCTGAAATCGCTGTCCGCCCACGACGATGCCGAGATCAGCGCCATCGCGCAAAAATCCGTCAAGGAAGTCACGTATCACCGCGAACGCTCAACAGACACTGTCATCGCACTTGGCGACGGGACCGAAGAAAGTAACAAGCGCATGCAAGGCGCACTTGACCGGCTTTTCCCCTACATAGGAGAGATGTTTGACAATGATGACTGCGACTTGACTGACATGGCAGCCCTGCGATCTGCCTTTGATGTTCATCTGTCTGCAACCCTTGACGATGCGATGCTAATGCTCCCGCAATCAGATTTTTTCCATCAGGGCGGCAAAACCGGGGTGCGGCATACAGAGCATCTTGGGCATATGTTGGCCACGATGCAGTCCCTGCCACGCAGCTACCCGGATGCAAAATGGTGATGACGCAGGCCTCAATCAAAGATGTCTGGGGCTGGCTGGGCGACATT
This sequence comes from Tateyamaria sp., assembly GCA_018668195.1. The sequence continues at coordinate 9,819 of JABITU010000348.1, forward strand.
CCAGATCCCGAGATCCCTGTGATTTCGCTTGTCGATCTGGGGATTATTCGCAATGTGAAATGGCAGCGTGACACATTGGAAGTTACGGTAACACCCACCTATTCCGGTTGCCCTGCCACCTCCGTTATCAACATGGAGATTGAGACGGCCCTGCATGCCAAAGGTATCAAAAACCTGTCTCTGAAAAGGCAAATTGCGCCCGCCTGGACCACAGATTGGATGTCAGATCAGGGCCGGGCCAAACTTGAATCCTATGGTATTGCACCGCCGCAACCGGCGGGCGGCCCCGAACGGTGCCCGCTTTGCAGCTCTACGAACTTGGAAAAAATCAGTCAGTTCGGATCAACGCCCTGCAAGGCCCAGTGGCGTTGCAGGGCGTGTCTGGAACCCTTCGACTACTTCAAGTGCATCTGATGGCGCGGTTTCATCCCCTGACCGTGACAGATATTCGTCACACAATCCGCGATGCGGTTGTTGTTACCTTGCAGCCGGACGACCCGGAGATGTTCCGCTTTACTCAAGGCCAATACCTGACCTTTCGAAAGGAATTCGAAGGGACCGAACTGCGGCGCAACTACTCCATCTGTTCGGGTGTTGATGATGGTATCTTGCAGGTTGGAATCAAAAGTGTCGATGGCGGTGCATTCTCAAACTTCGCAAACCAAGAGCTCAAGATTGGCGACCGGCTGGATGCGATGCCGCCCATGGGCAACTTTTATTCTGACATCCGTCCTGATGGTGCCAAAGCCTATCTTGGCTTTGCAGGCGGATCGGGCGTCACACCAGTTTTGTCGATCCTTCGCACAGTGTTGACGCGCGAGCCGCACAGCACCTTCACCCTTGTCTATGCCAACCAAGCGGTTCACAAGATCATGTTTCGCGAGGAACTGGAGGACCTTAAAAATCGCTACATGGAACGTCTGACTGTGATGCATGTTTTGGAATCAGGACAGGATATCGATCTTTTTTCTGGGCGCATCGATCAGGAAAAATGCGCGACGCTGTTCAAATCCTGGATCAACGTGTCACAAATCGACATCGCCTTTATCTGCGGTCCGGAACCCATGATGATGGCCATTGCCGCGGCCCTGAAATCTCATGGCCTGCAAAAAGATCAGATCAAATTTGAACTGTTTGGCGCAAGCCAGGAAGGGATGCTTGCGCGCAAGGCGGCACGCGCAGCAGCTCAGCCCGACGCTGGGACAACGGCACTGATCACTCTGGATGGCACGACACACAGCTTCGAGATGGCGCGTGATCAATCCATCCTCGAAGCGGCGCTGGGGCACAACATCGATGCCCCGCATGCCTGTCGCGGGGGCGTATGTTCGACCTGCAAAGCCAAGGTGATCGAGGGAGAGGCCGAGATGCTGATCAACCATTCACTAGAAGATTATGAAGTAGAGGCCGGCTTCGTACTGACTTGTCAATGTTATCCATTAAGCGACAGGTTGGTGGTGAACTACGATCAACATTAGGAGGCAAGCATGCACCGTGTTCACAGTTTTGCAGCAGGCGTTTGGGTGCCACCGAGCGCGGGCGCACGACCCATAGAAAGCGCAATTACGGGTGAAGTGATTGGCGAAGCCGGGAACGATGCCCTCGATGTGCAAGCGATGCGTGCCTATGCCCAAGACAAAGGCAGCGCTGCGCTTCGCGCGATGACATTTCATGATCGGGCTCGAATGCTTAAGGCGCTTGCGCTTTTGATTAAGGAACATCGCCAAACGCTTTACGACCTCAGTTTTGATACTGGCGCGACGCAAGCCGACCACCTGATCGACATTGATGGCGGTATCGGGACCATGCTGGTCTTTGCCTCAAAGGGCCGTCGCGAGATGCCCGATGGCCATGTCTATCTTGATGGTTCAACCGAGCAGCTGGGCCGTGCAGGTCACTTCCAGGGTTGCCACATATGCACGCCTTTGCAAGGTGCTGCGCTACATATCAACGCGTTCAATTTCCCGGTCTGGGGCATGCTAGAGAAGATTGCCCCAACCCTGCTGGCCGGAATGCCTGCGATCGTTAAGCCCGCAACAGCGACATCTTATGTGACCGAGGCATGCGTGCGTCTGATGACGCAAAGTGGGCTATTGCCCGATGGCGCGTTGCAATTGATTTCGGGCGGTGTGGGCGATCTGTTGGGTCATATGGATTGCCAGGATGTGGTAACCTTTACTGGATCGGCCAAAACGGCCCAGCATCTGCGCTCCAATGCGAATATGATTTCGAACTCTGTCCGGTTTACTGCAGAACAAGATAGCCTCAATGCGTCAATACTTGGCCCCGACGCCATACCGGGCACGCCCGAATTTGATTTGTTCATTAAAGAAGTTTGGCGTGAGATGACGATAAAGGCCGGGCAGAAATGCACAGCCATCCGCCGCATCATGGTGCCACAAGCACAAGTCGATGCGGTGATCGGTTCACTTGACGCAGCCCTGTCAAAAATCACCCTAGGTGACCCAAGGGCAAAAAAAACAAAAATGGGGCCACTGGTTTCGAACGCTCAGAAAAAAGATGTTTTGGAAAAGGTGCGCCAGATCAGCACAGAGGCCGAGCAGGCCTTTGGCGATCCGAAGAACTTTGACATGGCCGACAGCTGCGGCGCGTTTTTACCGCCGATGCTTTTTCACTGCACAAACCCGGACGAGGCCAGTCACGTCCATGACGTCGAAGCCTTTGGCCCCGTCGCGACAATCATGCCTTATCGTGATCTGGAGCATGCCGCGGCATTGCTGAACAGGGGCAAAGGATCGCTCGTTGCCTCGGTCATGACTCGAGACAGCGATGCCGCCCGGCAAATCACAATGGCATCGGCGGCATTCCACGGCAGGCTATATTTCAACAATCGGGACAGTATGAATGAGGCAACAGGCCATGGCGCACCTTTGCCACATATGGTTCACGGCGGACCGGGCCGCGCAGGCGGCGGAGAAGAGTTGGGCGGTATCCGCGCAGTCAAGCATTACATGCAACGCACAGCGGTTCAGGGCAACCCGGACATCCTTTCAGAAATTACAGGCCAATGGGTGCCGGGTGGGACCGAAGCAAAGATCACAGAACATCCGTTCACGCGGCCAATGAACGAACTGTCTGTCGGCGATACTTTGCGCACCCCAGCACGCCAAGTGACGCTCGATGATATCGAGACTTTTGCCCATTTCACCGGCGACACATTTTATGCCCATATGGATGACGACGCAGCAAAGGCAAACCCGTTCTTTCCCGGGCGCGTGGCGCACGGTTATCTTTTGCTTAGCTTTGCGGCCGGGCTTTTCGTGCACCCTGATCCCGGTCCGGTACTCGCCAATACCGGGCTGGATAATCTGCGCTTTATGAAACCGGTCGAACCTGGCGACAGCATAAAGGTAAGACTCACGGTAAAATCCAAAACCAGTCGAAATAGTGACTATGGCGAAGTGCGTTGGTACGTTACAATCAGCAACCAGAACGAGCAGGCTGTGGCCGAGTATGAATTGCTGACGATGAATGCCAATTAACACTTATGAAAAAGCCATTACAGCTCTGACGGGGCTGGGACCGATCCGCGTTTGGTCTGTGCTAGTGACCGTTTTTGGCGATCTGGCACATGAAACCTCGCTGGATGGGAGCACGTTATCAGCCATCATGGCCGAGATCGGCATCAAGCCCGAAGCGTCGCGCGTCGCGCTATACCGTTTGCGCAGTGACGGTTGGGTTCGATCCGAAAAAACCGGGCGAACCAGCCGCTATAACCTGACGGACAAGGGTGCGCATGATAGCGCCGCCGCCAACCCACGCATCTATGGCCCACCTAATCAAATGGGTCTTGAGGCACAGGTTATCCTTTTGCCTATCGTCGGAATAGACATCGATCCGGCCCGTTATTCACAAATCGCACCGCGATTATTCATAGGCACCAAAGGAGCGCCCATACCTGAAGGGGCGATGATGTTGCACCCTGCAGAATTACCGCCCTGGCTTGGTTCACAGTTTGAATCAAAAGCGCTACTCGAAGGCTACAGTGCATTGCTATTTGTACTTCGAGAAATTGAAATGCATCTTCGCATCACTCCGCTGACTGCGCTGCAGGTCTGTGTTCTGCGGGTTCTAATTGTGCACGCGTGGCGACGACTGACACTCAAACACCCGGATTTGCCGCGCGCTGCTCACTCCACAGACTGGTGCGGCCACGATTGCCGGTCATTGATCACAATTCTTCTGACGCGCCTCAAACTACCTAAAATTGAAGAAATCAAAGCCACATAAACCGCGCTTTCCCCGCGCGTGGCTCCGCGCTATAGCAGGGGCATGACAAATCATCTTTATATCTCCGACTTGCCGGACGGGCTTGATCTTGGGCCGGTCGTGGCCATTGATTGTGAAACGATGGGCTTGAACCCGCATCGCGACAGGCTGTGCGTGGTGCAACTGTCTGGTGGCGATGGCAATGCGCATATCGTCCAGATCAAACAAGGCCAGACCGAGGCACCAAACCTGTGCGACCTGCTGACCAATCCCGATGTGCTCAAGCTGTTCCACTTTGGGCGGTTTGATATCGCAGCGATGCTGAACGCTTTTGGCGTAATTACTGCCCCAGTTTATTGTACTAAAATCGCCAGTCGACTGATTCGGACGTACACCGACCGGCATGGGCTGAAAAACTTGCTACAGGAGCTGCTCGGCACCGATATCTCGAAACAGCAGCAATCCAGCGATTGGGGTGCTGATAGCCTGTCAAACGCACAACTAGAATACGCAGCTTCTGATGTTCTGTACCTGCACCGTCTGCGCAGTGTTCTGAATGAACGGCTGATCCGGGAGGGTCGTTTGGAAATGGCGCAAGCCTGTTTCGATTTCCTGCCAATGCGCGCGCAGCTGGATCTGGCCGGGTGGCCAGAAATCGACATTTTCGCTCACTCATGACAAGCAAAACACACTTTATCGACACTGCGCGCCGGGTGATCCGCTTGGAAGCAGAGGCGCTGAATATGCTGGCCGACGGTCTGGACAGCACGTTTCGTAACGGGATCGATCTGCTTATGAATGCCAGCGGTCGCGTGATCGTTACAGGCATCGGGAAATCTGGACATATCGCGCGCAAAATTGCTGCGACATTGGCAAGTACAGGCACGCCTGCGCAATTCGTGCACCCCGCAGAGGCTAGCCATGGCGATTTAGGAATGATCACGCAGCATGATGTCGTGCTTGCAATCTCAAACTCGGGCGAAGCACCGGAGTTGGCCAACATGGTCGCATTTTCGCGGCGTTTCAATATTCCTCTGCTCGGAATAACCAAGAACCCGGAAAGCTCCTTGGGTACCCAATGCGATGTGGTGCTTACGCTGCCCGACCTGGGCGAAGCCTGCGGCACTGGCGTTGTACCGACCACGTCGACCACAATGACATTGGCAATGGGTGATGCGCTTGCAGTGGCATTGATGGAAAACCGCGCCTTTACTGCCGAGCATTTCCGCAACTTCCATCCCGGGGGAAAGTTGGGGGCACAATTGGCACGGGTGTCGGACCTGATGCACTCTGGGATACAGATGCCACTGGTTTCACTGGAAACCCCGATGACCGAAGCACTGATTGAAATCAGTCAGAAAAGCCTTGGGGTTGTCGGCGTTACGGCACTCGATGGCACCTTGGCGGGTATTATCACTGATGGCGATCTGCGACGGCACATGGACGGGTTGCTGTCTTTGATGGCACAGGATGTAATGACCGCCTCTCCGGCGACCGTTCAACCCGAAGCTCTGGCAGTTGAAGCGGTGGCTTTGATGAACGATCGCAAAATCACCTGTGTGTTTGCCGTGAAGTCCGACTTACAGGCCGCTCCATGCGGCATTTTGCATATCCACGACTGCCTGAGGGTCGGACTGGATTAAAGGAAATGAAATGGACCGCTATTCGCGTTTTGTGGCCTGGCTTAAGGTGCTGTTGCCCCTGATGGCGCTCATGCTGTTGTCCACGCTGTTCTTGTTGTCGCGGAATATAGACCCCATTGCAGAGATCCCTTTTGCTGAAAATGAAATTCAGGAACGCCTGCATAACGAGCAGATAACTGGCCCGGTTTTCTCTGGCACCACCGATTCCGGTGATCGTTTAATCATATCCGCACAGGCCATGAAGATGGGCAAAAAACATAACAACGAAGGAAACGACATTTGGGCCCAGATTGATCTATCATCAGGTAACCGTGTGGTGTTGTCCTCGGAAAAAGGTATCTTTGACATGTTAGAGCAGCGCTCCACACTGCAGGGTAACGTCGTGATCACAACCTCAACAGGCTATGAGATTACAACCGAAGCTTTGACTGCAAATTTTCAAACGTTGGCACTGGAATCACCTGGGTCCGTGGTCGCAACCGGCCCTATTGGAACGTTTAATGCAGGCAAAATGCGGCTGGTTCGACGCAATAATAAAGAAAGCGCCCATTTGATTTTCACAAACGGTGTTAAACTGGTATACAGGCCACGACATACAAAAGAGTGATATCAAAGTGAAAATTCTGCACGTTGCTGCCTACGCTTGCCTGTTGGCAGTTACATCACCGGCTTTCGTTCAAGGTAGCCAAGTGACCTTTGGCACAATACAGCAAGACACCTCAGCACCAGTCGAGGTCAGCGCTGATGAGCTGGCCGTCGATCAAAAGACCAGTGCGGCCACCTTTACCGGCAATGTCGTTATCAGCCAAGGTGACATGCGGTTATCAGCTGCCAAGGTTTTGGTGATCTACCGACAGGATCAACAGGGCATACAAAGGCTTGAAGCGACAGGCGGTGTCACGCTGGTCTCTGGTACTGATGCCGCCGAATCACAACGTGCAAATTACAACATTGATGAAGGTGTGATCGTTATGACGGGCGATGTTTTGCTCTCACAAGGCCTAAGCGCTCTTATGGCAGAGCGCATGACCTTAAACCTTGATGACGGGACCGCGCAGATGCAGGGGCGTGTCAAGACGATCCTGCAAACTGGAAATAACTGATGGCGAAGCCCAACCTTACGATTGCAAGCGGCTCTTCCGGTCTGCGTGTCTCTCGATTGAGGAAATCCTACCGCAAAAAAGTCGCCATTCGTGACATCGATATGGAACTTATGCGGGGTGAGGTCGTTGCTCTTTTGGGTCCAAACGGATCTGGCAAGACAACTACATTTTATGCCATCGCAGGGCTTGTGACACCCGAAGCGGGATCAGTCAAATTGGATGGTGCTGATATTACAACATTGCCGATGTACCGCCGTGCTCAAATGGGGATCGGCTATCTGCCTCAGGAAATGAGCATTTTTCGTGGGCTAAGTGTTCAAGATAATATCTCTGCCATTCTCGACATCACGGTCAAAGATCATCACAAGCGCTGCGAACGGCTCGAAGAATTGTTGAGTGAATTTTCCATTGAGCATCTGCGGCGTGCCCCTGCTTTGGCGTTGTCGGGTGGAGAACGGCGCCGGGTCGAGATTGCTCGATCTCTGGCCGCTAACCCGAAATACCTTCTGCTAGACGAACCTTTTGCGGGAGTTGATCCAATATCAGTTGGAGATATCCGCAACCTAGTTGTTGATCTCAAAAACCGGGGCATAGGCGTTTTGATTACCGATCACAACGTGCGTGAAACACTCGAAATCGTCGATCGCGCTTATATATTGCATGACGGGCAAATGCTAATGTCTGGTACGCCCAAGGATGTTGTACAAAATGAGAATGTCAGGCGCGTATACCTTGGCGAAAACTTTCGGATTTCTTGAAAATCTTACCCAACACGATGGCCACTTTTGATTGACATGCGACCCCGTTATGGCGTGCAATAACAGCATGGCATCTTGTGCTGTTCCCCTTGCTTCGTCTTTAGCTTTGTTCTCAAAGCTCTCGATAGATCTCGGAATGGCTGTGCCCCTCCCGCACTTCTGACTTTGTCTGGGGACCACACCTGTGGCTCGTTTCATAGTCTGCGCGGAACACATGAAGGAGAAAGAATGCAATACCAAATTAGTGGCAAACAGATCAACATCGGTGATGCCTTACAAACTCATGTCAGGGATGAGTTGGGGAGCGTTGTTCAAAAATATGCCGAACGGCCCACAAATGCCCAAGTGATATTTTCCAAGTCCGCCCATGAGTATGTATGTGAGGCAACCGTGCACTTATCCACGGGCCTAACCGCCCAAGCCAAGGCGCATGCTACTGAAATATATGCTGCTTTTGACTCGTGCAGCGAAAAAATGGAGAAACAACTCCGTCGCTACAAGCGCCGGCTCAAAGACCATCATCGCGATCGGGCACAACCGGTTGAACTATCTGGTGCATCCTCTTATATCCTCGCTTCTGACACCGAATCTGAGAATCCAGAGCCGGAAACATTACAACCAATGATCGTCGCCGAGATGGAGACTAACATTCCTTCACTTTCGGTCGGTGAAGCGGTCATGCAAATGGAACTTGCAGGAGCGCCAGTACTGGTGTTTCGGAACGAAGCCAAAGACGGGCTGAACGTCGTTTACCGTCGAGAAGACGGGAACATAGGATGGATAGACCCGTAGGTTGTTTTGACCCTATGGTGGTAAAAGCGGTGCGAGCAGAATGAACCTTGGAAATCTTCTAAAACCAGAAGCAGTCAAAGTTGTGACCTCCGCATCCTCAAAAAAGAGGCTCTTGCAGGAGATCGCGGAAGTGGTGCAGACCGCCTATGGCTTAAACATCAATCCAGTGGTCGAGGCACTCATGGCACGCGAAGCACTGGGACCAACCGGTGTGGGCCACGGCGTGGCCCTGCCACACGCGCGGATCATGGGTATTTCCCAAGTGATGGGGGCTTTTGTATTGCTCGACAAGCCGATCGACTTCGACGCAGTCGACCGGCAACCCGTGGACATCGCATTCGCGCTCTTTGCTCCTGAAGATGCCGGTGTAGAGCACCTAAAGGCGCTCGCACTGGTTTCGCGCACTCTGCGAGATGCCGGGATTTGTTCCAAACTGCGGGCGAACCCGGATAAAACAACACTCTATACTATCCTGAGTGAAGCGAAATCAGCACAAGCCGCCTAGGACCAATCTTCGAACCCAAACAGCAGGTAATCCTGTCCATACGCTCCCCGAGCTAATTCTTCGATCTTTGCGTCATAAATATTGCTCAGTGAATGCGGAGTATCCACAGCCGGCTTGGGCAAATTTGGTATATCGGCAAGGCTAACGGCTGTCGCAAGTTCGGCCAGTTCATGATCAACTGTATCTTCCCGCATCAATCGGTCTGGCAGCACAAATTCTGAAAAGCCCTCTATAATTTTCGATTGGGTTGCCCAATCCGCGTCAATACGTATCGAAGTTTGACCGGAAAGATTGCTCTTTAGGAATTCCAAAAAGGCGCAAAAAGCTGCGTGGTGAGCTGCCTTATCATA
>JABITU010000039.1 GCA_018668195.1 Tateyamaria sp.
GCAAGATTTATGTAGGTTGCAATGTTGAAAACATCGCCTATCCCGAAGGCACCTGCGCGGAGGCTGGGGCCATCGCGGCAATGGTGGCAGCGGGCGAGCGCGAGATCGTAGAAGCGTACGTGGTGGCCGGAAGCTCGCTGCCCGTCCCACCGTGTGGCGGATGCCGTCAAAAGCTGGCCGAATTCGCAGCGCGCGACATCACAGTGACCATGGCCACTACGGAAGGGGTCGAACAACCGATGACCCTAGCACAGTTGCTACCCGGTGCATTCGGCGCGGCACATATGGATCACACATCGTCGTGAGCAACGCCCGCGCCATCATCGCCAAGCTGCGTCAACGCCAGACGCCAACCCAGGACGACCTGTTCTGGTTCGCCCAGGGCCTTGCTGATGGCAGGGTAACAGACGCCCAGGCCGGGGCATTTGCGATGGCGGTGTGCCTGAATGGGTTTGGTGACGGTGGTCGTGTTGCGTTGACCATGGCCATGCGCGACAGTGGCGCGACGCTGGACTGGAACCTGCCGGGCCCAGTGCTCGACAAGCATTCCACGGGTGGGGTTGGTGATTGTGTGAGCCTGGTTTTGGCCCCTGCACTGGCCGCGTGCGGGGTTTATGTACCGATGATTTCCGGGCGCAGTTTGGGACACACGGGCGGCACTCTCGACAAGCTTGAGGCGATACCGGGATTATCTACCGAACTGAGCGAAAATCAACTGCGCGATACCGTTGCAAAGGTCGGTTGTGCTATCGTGAGCGCGTCGGCCGACATCGCGCCCGCTGACAAACGCTTGTATGCCGTCCGTGATGTGACCGCGACGGTTGAAAGCCTAGACCTTATCACGGCGTCAATTCTGTCAAAGAAGCTGGCCGCAGGCGTCGATGGTCTGGTTCTGGACGTCAAGGTCGGCTCTGGCGCATTCATGAAGGACATTGCGCAGGCGCGCGCACTGGCACAAGCCCTGACCGAGACAGCGAATGCGGCGGGCTGTAAAACCAGCGCACTGATCAGCGACATGAGCCAACCTCTTGCCCCGGCGCTCGGGAACGCTTTGGAAGTGGCCGAGGTCATGCGCATTCTGACGGGTCAGTCGCAGGGGCAACTGGTGGAACTTTGCGCCGCATTGGGCGGAGCGCTGCTGAGCGACGCGGGGCTGGTCAAGGATGCTCAGTCAGGCGCCGATGCCGTCTTTGGCGCGATCAGTGATGGCCGCGCGGCCGACAAGTTCGGCGCAATGGTCGCAGCCATGGGCGGGCCGATCCATTTTGTCGAACGCTGGAAGAGGTTCCTGCCAGAGGCAACTGTCATTCGCGAGGTCCCGGCCAACACAACAGCTTATGTCACGGCCGTCGACGGCGAAGCGCTCGGACTGGCCGTGGTCAACCTTGGTGGCGGGCGCGTGGTTGAGAGCGATCGTATTAACCCTGCGGTTGGTCTGGCGGGCGTTGCGCGTTTGGGGGAAAAATTGGCCAAAGGCCAACCTCTTGCCGTGATCCACGCGGCACGCCCCGGCGATGCCGACCGCGCCGAGGCTGCTGTGCGACGGGCAATCACCCTTGGGCCACAGCCGCCGGATGTGCCCGACCTGATCGCGGAACGCATGAGCTGATGGCGCGGGCATTTCTGCTTGTCATGGACTCGGTTGGTATTGGGGGAGCCCCGGATGCAGGCGATTATTTCAACGGAAATTTTCCTGATACTGGCGCAAATACCTTGGGCCATATCGCTCAGGCTTGCGCTGCAGGCCACGCTGATAATGCGCGCTCCGGCCCTTTGTACCTGCCCAACCTGAACGGACTGGGGCTATGGCACGCAATGGATTTAGCCTCCGGAAAAACAGACCTGCCCACAGGTCCATATGGTGCCGCAACCGAACGCTCGCGCGGCAAGGACACCCCTTCGGGCCATTGGGAACTCGCTGGTGTTCCAGTACCATGGGATTGGCACTATTTTCCCAACACGAACCCTGCCTTTCCGGAGGCGATCGTAAAAATCGTATGCGAAGCGGCCGGCGTTGGCGGCATCCTCGGAAATTGTCATGCCTCTGGCACCCAGATGATCGCAGATCATGGCACCGCCCACATCACAACCGGTTGGCCCATTTGCTACACATCCGCAGACAGCGTCTTTCAGATCGCCGCACACGAAGAGCATTTTGGCCTCGGCCGGCTGCTTGACCTGTGCAAGGCCGTTGCCCCCATGCTGCATGAAATGCGCGTAGGGCGGGTGATCGCGCGGCCATTTATTGGCTCAACCGGCACCTTTGAACGTACAGCCAATCGCCATGACTATGCCATCATGCCCCCTGCCCCAGTTCTGAGCAATTGGGTTCAGGACGCCGGGCACCGCGTTTACGGGCTGGGCAAAGTAGGTGACATCTTTTCCATGCAAGGATTTGATGAAGTTCACCGGGGCACCGATACAGAACTTATGACGCATTTGGCAGATCTGATCGGAACTGCGGTGGATGGCAGCCTGACATTTGCTAATTTTGTGGAATTCGACAGCCTGTATGGCCACCGCCGGGACGTCGCGGGGTATGCCCGACACCTTGAATGGTTCGATGCCGCCCTTGGCCAAATCCTGCCTCGCTTGCGAAAAGGAGACATGCTGATGGTCACAGCCGATCACGGCAACGACCCCACTTGGGTTGGAACCGATCATACGCGTGAACGCGTTCCAGTTCTAATTGCAGGTGACACCATCGAAGATATCGGTCTGATCGGGTTCACTGATGTGGCCAATTTAGTTGCGAGGCATTTGGGTGTCACACCCCTCTGCTAGATTATGCATTTTCAGTCAGAAACAAAATTACTTGCCATCATTAACGCTATGAAAAGAAATCGCAAAACGTCGCCGTGCCTAGTGTCAAACTGATAATTTTGATCGTAACGGAAGGACTTCGACCGTAAGCGAACATATTGATGATTGATACTTAGCTGCCATTTTCCAAGTCACATTGTTGTACGCCTATTGCGGTGTTTGATTCCCGATCCAAGATTGGTATCTATGCCGATGATAGAAGACGTTGATATATTCAAAGATAGCAGCCGAGTTTTGATCACACTTTTTGAACAACTGACGGTACAGCAACCTTTTTCAAAAAAACAAAGAAGATTTCCATGGGCGTATGGTTCAGGCAATCTTCCTTGCGGCTCATGGTTTGCATGATCTCAGCATTTTTGTTCAGTTTTCGATATTATATATCTGCTTAATGGTCGCCCCTGTCGGAGTAATGGGTCAACCCGGGAACAGAGTTTTTGCGGTCCAAGGCCATCGTTAAGGCATGATTGAAAAGCCCGCGGGCGTGTCTTCCTCAAGCACCCAGCCGACGATTTTCTGTATGCCGATGTCCTTATCGCTGGCGAGATTGAGGCTTCCATAATCTATATCTTCACAGGGAATGTCGACCAATCAAACCGTGCTGTAAGTGGCGCAGCGAGACTGCTATTCCAGCACATTTGGCGATAAGATCATCTTGTGATTGATCTATTTTGTGACGGGCGTACGGCGCGTGTTCAAGCGCAAAGACACCTTATTTTCTTTCATGATCAGAGCCGCCCACCTTCTGCCGCCGCTTAGCTCCTGCTGACCCAAACGCTTCGATTCCAAGACGCCAAGTCGTCCACTGTGTGCCGCTGATCCCACGGGCCTTGGCATCGTTGCCCTGTGTCGCGCCTAGATCATAAAGCAGAACAATCGAAGCCATCTTGTGTTCAGTCTTGTCATCTCGTCGATGGTATCCCATTTCGTGCTTATTTCTTGGAACGGGGTAAAGTCCCCCAATGTTGGGATGTGGTCCACACTTTGGGCGATCCGAAAACGTAACATGCCAAGCCGTAAACTAGTTAAGAGCCGTCGGGGACACTAATTTAATTTTGCCCTTTGTAAGGGTCCGTTTCTTAATTACAGATGGTGCGTGATAAATTTGGGGAAGTGTAGATGACAGAGATTTCGTTGGAACAAATTCATAATGCCCAAGCGGATATATGCGACACTCTTATCAAGACACCAACGCTAGCTCTGAACTCTGACAGGTGGCGCACCGTACTTCCCGATATTGCGAGCGGCGCAGTTAAACTGGAACTTTTCCAGCAGGCCGGGTCTTTCAAGGCACGCGGTGCCTATCTGGGCATTCGCAACTTGTCCGCAGAAAACAGAGCGAAAGGCGTCGTTGCAGCAAGCGGTGGAAATCATGCAATGGCGGTTGCTTGGGCTGCACAGAAACTGGGGGTTTCGGCCAAGATAGCCATTCCTCAGGCTGCTGATCCAATCCGCATTGAAGGCTGCCGTTCAACTGGTGCCGAGGTGATATTGTGCAAAGACATCGTTGAGGCCTTTGCAGTGATGGAGGAAACTGCTGCGCGAGAAGGGTGCGTGACAATGCACCCTTTCGAAGGCGAGCATATGACGCTTGGAAGTGCCACTTGCGGCGCGGAATTCGTGGCGACGCACCCTGAGATTGATATGTTTATCATCCCGGTGGGTGGTGGTGGTATGATCAGTGGCCTGTCAGCGGCCATAAAGCTTGCGCGACCAAACGCAACTGTAATCGGCGTGGAGCCTTTTGGTGCCGATAGCATGTTCCGCAGTTTTGCAGCGGGAAAACCTGTGCGACTTGACAATATCGCCACCATTGCCGACAGCCTCGCCTCGCCATTGGCGATGCCTTATTCCTTTGGTGTTACTCATCGCTACACAGATGAAATCGTACGGGTTGAGGATGATGATTTGCGCCACGCAATGAGGATCTACCAGGACATACTTAAAATCACGGCAGAGCCAGCATGCGCAGCATCTCTTGCTGCGCTTATCGGCCCTCTAAAAGAAAGCGCAGCCGGTCGAAATGTCGGAATAATAGCCTGCGGATCGAATATCAGCATGGCGCGCTATAACTCCCTATTGGAGAAAAATTGATGAAGATCAATCTTGTGGATGCGAAAGGAGTGGCACCCTCTGTCGGCCCTTATAGCCATGCAGTTACTTTGGATGATTTGGTCTTTGTCTCGGGTAATGTCGGAATCGATTCTAAGGCGCAATTAGTATCGTCAAACGTGGTCGATCAGACTATGCAGGCATTTCTTAATATTAGGGTCGTTCTAGAAGCCAGTGGTAGCAAGATCAGCAATATTGTGAAAACCACGGTCTTTCTGGTCGATATGAACGATTATTCAGCTGTAAATGCCGCCTATGCGACAGCTATGGAAGGACATGCGCCAGCCCGATCTTGCGTAGCCGTCGCGGCCTTGCCGTTGGGTGCTAAAGTCGAAATCGAAGTCATCGCACGCAAGTCAGCCTGAAGATCAAACGCTTTGATAAGCAATAATTTGTTCGATAAAACGATCACAGGCATCAAGTTGTTCGATCGCGATCCATTCATCGGGCTTGTGCGCCTGTTCGATGGAGCCAGGCCCACAGATGATCGTGGGAAATCCAACTTTCTGGTAAACTCCGGCTTCTGTCCCGTAATTGACGGACCGGCCAGCATTTTGCCCCGTTATCCCAAGCCCGAGATAAAGCGCGGATGAAGCCGGTTTAGCAGTGAGCGGTGGGACGTCGAAAACCGTTTCAATCTTCACCGAAGTTTCGGGGGCATGGCTCTGCATTTCTGTTTCTAAATCTCTCGCTATCGTGCGAATACGCTCAACGATCGCATCGGCATCTTGGCCTGGCGCACATCTCAACGACCACATCACTTGGCATTTATCCGAAATGATATTGTGCGCGGTGCCGCCAGTGATTTGAGCGATGTTCAGCGTTGTTCTGCGGTCACCTTCAGTCACTGGGTATTCTCTCGAAAATTCTTCATTTAAGGCGGCCAATTGCGTGGCAAAGCGGATTGCGTATTCATTCGCACTTAGCCCCAACCACGGCAGACTGGAATGGGCCGAAACACCATTGAACGTGACATATTCGACAAACGCCCCTTTGTGTTGGTCAACAACAGTCATCATTGTCGGTTCCCCAACGATAACGGCTTCGATAGCGGGGGATTGTTTGGAAATCTTTTCAGCCAGATACGGCGCGCCCAGACACCCGGTTTCCTCATCATAGGTGAAAGCCAGCCAGATCGGACGTATTAAATCGGCCATGGCCAGTTTTGGCACTGCCGCGATCATTGACGCAAGAAACCCCTTCATATCGCAGGTTCCGCGACCATAGATCCGACCATCGTGCTCTGTTGTATCAAACGGCGGATGTGACCACTTTTGATCCTGAACTGGAACAACATCGGTATGCCCACTCAGAATGATGCCACCTGCAATGTCCGGGCCAAACCGAAAAGCAATGTTCTCTTGCGTTTTGAAAGGTCCAGTTGCAGAAATCATGCAATCGGACGAATGCTCACAAAATTTGGCAATCAGGTCATTTATTTCTTTTGTGCTCGCGCCCGATACCGTTTCTATACGTACAAGTTCACCAAGAATATCTTTGGTTTCGAGGCTCCTGTTGTTGAAATTCGTTTCCATGTCGTCAGTCCACTGTTCGATGAATAAGCTTTCGCTGGTAAATCCCACTTCGCGTGCGAGGCGACGACC
>JABITU010000349.1 GCA_018668195.1 Tateyamaria sp.
GAAGAAACCAGTTGCCAAAAGTCATCGAAGGAATCAAATTCAACGACGGTGTCGAAGTCACAGCTGAGACCGAAAACCGCGCCGCCTGATGATGCGCGTCACCCAAATTCAACCATAGCTCAGCTTTATACAGCGCCAGTTTAGGCGCCCATCCTCGCCTAACAGTCTACGATCTGTGAGGTCCGTCCTGATCCGTCACATCTGAGGTTCTACGCTTTGAGGGTGGGGTGGCCTTGCCCCCACGCGTCGCGCGATCGATGCCTGCATTGATACCACTGTTGATCACTTTGCGCAAAACGATCCGGGTTATCATGTTGATGATTTGGTTGATGTTCATGTGACTGCCTTTTGACGCTTTGCGGGAACTATAACGCAAATTGAGGCAATTTTCAGGCAAAAAGCGTTATGCAAAAAAACCGCATCATCAAACCCTGCCCGAAATGAAGGCTTTCCAAGCCTTAGGCGATGTTTGACGTATCAAATATTTCGTCAAACGCTATAAATACTGATCAATCCTCAAAAAGCTCAGATTGGCCCTCGGCATCTTGGATGTCTTCGCTTGCCTCCGGGCCCGGCAGCGTCCCCGGCGGCGGCCGATTTTCCAACAAACCCGCAGCGCGCAGCTCTTTCAGACCCGGTAAATCACGTGCATTTTCGAGGCCAAAGTGATCCAGAAAGCATTGGGTGACCACAAAGGTTACCGGCCGGCCGGGGGTCATCTTGCGCCTACCAAAGCGGATCCATTCCAATTCGAGCAATTGATCCACAGTGCCCCGGCTGACAGATACGCCGCGAATTTCCTCAATCTCGGCGCGGGTAGCGGGCTGATGGTAGGCGATGATGGCCAGCGTCTCGATGGCGGCACGGCTAAGCTTGCGCGTCTCGACCGTTTCTTTTTGCATCAAAAAGCCCAGGTCTGCAGCTGTGCGAATGGCCCAGGCATCGCCCACTTTCATCACCCGCACTCCACGCCCTTCATAACGTTTGCGCAGATGCGCTAATGCCTCGGCCGGGTCGCACCCATGTGGCATGCGCGCTTCCAACTCGCGCACTGTGACCGGCTCAGCGGTAGCAAAAAGGATCGCCTCTATCATCCGCTCCTGTTCGGCTATGGGGGGGGCCTCGAACAGGCTTTCTTCTTTTGGGTCAGTCTCTTGTGTCACGGTTTTCATCTCGTTTGCGCAACTGGATAGGTGCAAAGGTTTCGCTTTGTCGAATTTCGAGTTGGCCTTCCTTGACCAGTTCAAGCGAGGCCGCAAAAGTGGCAGCCGTCGCCGAGCGTCGCCGGGCAGGATCTGCCTCCCAGCCATCAGGCAGATAGCTGAGAATATCGGTCCACTGACCGGCAAAGCCAATGAGACCCCGCATGCGATCTAGGGCCTGCTCCATCGTAAAAACAGAGTCGCGGTCCATCGTAAAGGGGCGGAATTCATCGCGTGTGCGAATGCGTGCATAGCCCTGCATCAGGTCAAGCAGCGTCGCCGTATAGGTTACTTTTCGCACTCGCGTGACCATCTCGGACTGTCCGCGTGCAAAGAAATCGCGCCCCAACTGGTCACGCGCCATCAATCGGGCTGCAGCGTCACGCATGCCTTGTAAACGTTCCAGCTGAAACGCCAGATGGGCTGCCAGCTCTTCACCAGAAGGGCCTTCTTCGGTCGGATCGGGGGGCAACAACAGCCGTGATTTCAGAAAGGCCAGCCAAGCCGCCATCACCAGATAGTCAGCAGCCAGTTCTAAACGCAACGCCTTGGCTTTTTCAACAAATGCTAAATATTGTCGGGCAAGTTGCAGCACCGAGATTTTGCGCAGGTCGACCTTTTGAGTACGGCTGAGTGTCAACAACAAGTCAAGTGGGCCCTCGTAACCATCCACGTCAATGATCAACGCCTCGGCAGCAAGACGGTCAGCGACAGGTATCTTATCTTCTTCAAAAGTGTCGTCAGCCATGCACGCACCCGTTTTATTGACCTAGAGTGTGTTGCACCAAACCCGAGTCGATGAACACGCTCTAAGCGATTGATTTCACATGTCCAAAAAGCTCAAAACCGGAACCGCTTCTGAGCGACATGCTCTAGGCCGATAGCTCTTCAAGTTCGGCGTTCAGCTCGGCAATGTCAATGTCATCTGGGGCGTGACGCGCAGCAAGCGCAGCTTCGGCACGCGCTTGGGCGGCATCCGTCATCCGGCCCGCTGCATCAGCGGTTTGGGCGCGCTCCGCCAAAGAAGCATTACAGTGAAGGACCACATCGCACCCTGCCGCAATCGCTCGCTCAGCGATATGGCCGGGCGTGCCGCTAAGCGCTTTCATCCCGGTGTCATCGGTCATAATCAGACCATTAAACCCGATATCATCGCGGATGAGTTGCATCATATCAGCCGACAAGGTTGCGGGTTGATCGTCCACGGCCTCGTAAACCACATGGGCTGTCATTCCCATCGGCAGGTCACTTAGCGCACGAAACGGTGCAAAATCTGTCTCGCGCAAGGTATCAAGGCTGACATCCACCCGCGGCAATTCAAAATGACTGTCCAGATTGGCACGCCCATGACCCGGAATGTGCTTGAGAACCGGCAAAACCCCCCCATCGAGCATCCCATCAGCTGCAGCACGCCCAAGATCAGTGATGTCAGCCGGAGCGCTCCCATAACAACGGTTGTGGAGGAAAGCGTGGGTTTGCTTGGCAATAACATCCACCATTGGCGCACAATTGCTGTCGATGGTCATGCTGCGCAATTCATCAGCAATCAGACGGTGGCGGATATACATCGCCCGTGGCGCATCATCACCAGCCGCTCGGACAAAGTCCAAGGGCGGCGTCCATTCGCGCCACGTAGGACCACGCAGACGCTGCACCCGCCCCCCTTCCTGATCTATGGTGATCGGCGCATCGCGCCCGACAGCCTCGCGAAATTCCGAGCAAAGGGCATAAACCTGATCCGACGCATCGATGTTTCTCGTAAAAAGGATGAAGCCAAATGGATCTGCCTCTCGAAAAAAAGCAACCTCGTCCCGGGTAAGTCGCAGCCCATCCGCATCAAGGATGGTGGCGCCGAAATTCATCGGGTGACAACCGGAATACAATCAGTGCCCTCAGCTTTCAGCGCCGAACAGAACCGGCGCGCGTCGCTCAAATCAGTAAATCCATGCGCACGAAGCCGATAAAAAGTGCTGCCACCACTTTGCGCCTTTTGCACGATCCGGTCCTTACCCCTAAGATATTCGCCAAAACGCCCCTGCATCTTTTCCCACTGATCGCGCGCCACTTCTGCGCTGCCAAATGCACCCAGTTGCGCAAGGCGTGTCCCCGCCGGGATGGTCGCCGGGTCAATTTCGGTTGTTGCTGAACTCAAGATTTCAGCCGGGACAACAACTCCGGGCGCGGTTGCCGGGCGCACTACGGGGCGCAACGATCTTTTTGGACCGGGGCCAGAAACCTTAGGTTTCTGAGTTGCAGCCCCTTGCGACGTTAAATCACTATCCAGCGCTGGTTTGATGTCTGCCCCACCTGATTGTGCCGTCAGCTGATTCAGCAGCTCTTGGACCGATCCGCTTTCAAGCGCTTCGGCAGCGGTAATAGCGGTGCGCTTATCCTCGCGAATGGCGGCCTCGTCAAATGACGCTGGCTGTTGCACAGGTGCCACCATGTCTCCGGTCATGGGTACGTCTTCTGCGCTTAATTCAATCGGTGCTGGAGCCAGAACCAGCCGCTGAACGGGTCCGGACGCTTGGCCCAACGCGGCCACTTCGTTTACTGCCAGACCCGTGTTTTGGGCCAACTGCCCACCGGGGTTATCGGGACGGACCCGCATTTCACCTTGGGCAGCGCGGACCACTGGGATGCCAGAAACATCGCGCACCACTAACTTGTAACCCCAAACAACCACGCCAGCCGTCAACGCTAAAGAAAGCAATCCACCCAGTATATTTGAAAAGTATTTCAGTGAGTTACCTGAAGAATCAGAGTTCGGCTCACTGCCGTATGGATACCCAGTAGATTCAGAATCGCTGATACTATCCAAAGAATGGATATATTGAATATTTGCCATTTTTGCCTCATTGCCCGTACGAATACATGCCCGCACGGATCATATTTTTGAGTGTCGCCTGTAGTGCCCCTATTGCGGGGTTAACGCAGCTCTTTGGCTGGTTCGACGCCAAGAATACCAAGGCCCGCTGCAATTACAACGCCGCAGGCGCGGGCGAGCGCGATTTTTGCTTGGCTCGTAGCAGAATCATCTTGTACGAAACGCAGGTGTGGCAGGTCGTTGCCCCGATTCCACAGACTATGAAAGACTGCGGCAAGGTCATACAGGTAGAATGCCACCCGGTGTGGTTCGTTACTGCGCGCAGCCGTCTCAACGAGACGTGGCCATTCGGCCAGTTTGGCGGCAAGCGCCCATTCGGCCTCGTGATTGAGCACTCTCAGATCTGCATCACCAAGTGCTGCGTCATCTGCAGCGATGCCCGCCTCTGCCGCTTTGCCCAAAACTGAATTGATCCGCGCATGAGCGTATTGCACATAGAACACAGGGTTATCTCGGCTTTGTTCAAGCACC
>JABITU010000350.1 GCA_018668195.1 Tateyamaria sp.
CCAAAACCGCTTTTGCCAAACCCCGGCTTGCCCCTTTCGTAGGGCGGGGTTCACCCCGCCACATGGCAACCTCGGAGCAATTGGCGGGATAAATCCCGCCCTACGGACTGATCGTGAAAATCGTGCTTTGATCGCGCCCCAGCGGTGAGCATAATCTGCATCCCCTTCGGGCAAGGTCCAAACCGCGTGTATATGGTCCGGTAGTACCACCCATGCATCAATAACAAAGGGACGTGTCGCCATCGTCTCTTGAACTGCAGTGCGCAGGCGGTCCACCTCATCCACCAACAGACTACCCCCACGACGTGACAAGCGGACAGTAAAGAAGATCGAAGCCCCACCATGTTTAGGACGCAAGTAAGATGACATGCACCAAATTACTCGCTCCACCCTTACCTAACCGTTAATACCCACCACCCCTCACTCACACACCTGCCCCCAACCACGCCCTTTCGTCTCGGACCCCTCCGCTTGTTCCGCTGCCAAAATCGCCTTTTGTCGATCCTTCAGCATGATCGCCTCTGCCTCCAGCAGATGCCCCGCCTTCATCTCTAGATAGGTCGCCAAGATCCGATTGATCGGCGCCTGATATCCCTGCCCCATCGCCTTGAACGCTTTGGCCACGGGGGCGTCCAGATACAGCGTCACCTTCTGCTTGGGCGCATGACAATCTATGTCCGCTTCGATCATGTGCCACGCGTCTGGCACCTCTGCGCGGATCTCGTACATCGGGACGCGGTCTTCGCTGGCCAACCACAGGTTATAGACAAGACGCCGCCGCGCCAATTTCTCTGATTTGCTGATTTGCGCCACCACGTCACCCCGTTTTTAGCCTGCCCTCACAGCCTGTCAAAAACCCGTTAACGCGCCCAAAATGGATCGTGCGCCGCGCACCGAAGTTATACTGACACGATACAGACGCTGTACCGATGTGCCGTTTCACCCTTCAAAATATGATCCGGCACAATTGTCGCAGTCCGAAGATACCCCTTGCCCGAATCTCCAACCTCTGCCATATGGCAGCTGCTTACGTTATCTTTTTCGACCACTGTCTCGTTTACACGGCTTCAGTCTTTCGATCACAGACCGACCACGCCGAGCCATCGCACTTACGCGGATGGCAGTAAATTGGAGAATACGGATATGGCTAATGGCACCGTAAAATGGTTCAACACAACTAAAGGCTTCGGCTTTATCGCACCTGAAGGCGGAGCAAAAGATGTGTTTGTACACATCTCTGCAGTTGAGCGCGCAGGCCTAACAGGCTTGGCTGACAACCAGCAAGTAACATTTGACATCGAAGCTGGCCGTGACGGCCGCGAATCTGCGACTAACATCGCACTCGCATAAGCTTCTTTGCTTGACGATTAGAAGGGCCGGATACTGCAAAGTGTCCGGTCTTTTTTTATGCCTGATCGAAACTTTGTTTGTTTTTATCAGTGAAGCAACGGACAACTAATGCGCTGCTATTGTTTGATTTAATCAGTTTTAGGGTTTTCCTAATCAGCAGATTTTCGCTGTTAAATGGTCCTGTCTTGAAATTGTTACCCACAGGCCCCATATTGGGGCTGCGACGTTACACCTATCGACCCTACTGCTCCTTTCGGCTCAGTCTTTCGATGTGATTATGACCTAGCCGACCTGCCGCATACTGTGGGCAGTAATATACAGGAGTACAGACGATGGCTAATGGCACCGTCAAATGGTTCAACTCAACTAAAGGCTTCGGCTTTATCGCACCAGATGGTGGCGGAAATGACGTATTCGTACACATCTCTGCAGTTGAACGTGCTGGCCTTACAGGCTTGGCAGACAACCAAAAAGTAACGTTCGATATCGAACCTGGCCGTGATGGCCGCGAAAGCGCTGCGAACCTCGCACTAGCTTAAGCTACTGGTTCTATAACCGGATTATAATACTAGAACGGACGCCAGCGCGTCCGTTTTTCTGTTTCTATCAACCGCCAACGCGTTCCAGCAGTTCAGCCAGTTTTGGCCCAACCCCCTGCACAATCAACGCAACCCCATCCGCATTGGGATGAATCGCATCCCCTTGCATATAAGGCGCTAGGGCCACGGGATCGTTGATTGCATCCCCCAATCCCGCAAAGAAACTGTCCAAGAAAACCGCATTAAATTCTTCAGCCAGTTCTGGATACATGCCGTCAAATTCGGCCTTATAGTCCGGCCCAAAATTCCCCGGCGCTTTCATCCCTATTAACAGAACAGTCACATCCGCAGCCCGCGCTTCGCTCAAGATGCCTTGTAGGTTTGCACGGCTCACAGCGGGATCAATCCCGCGCAAAACGTCATTGCCCCCAAGCGTCACAATCATCGCCTCGACGTCAGGCGTTAATGTCCATGCGACGCGCGACAGCCCACCCGCCGTCGTGTCACCCGATACACCTGCATTGCTCAAAGCAACCTCAAGCCCCTGCGCGTCTGCCCACGCTCGGAGCTGTGGGACAAACCCATCCTTAACCTGCAGCCCATATCCTTGGGTCAAACTGTCACCAAAAGCCACCACTTGGATCGGGTCTGCAATAGCGGGAAAAGCGAAGAAAATTGTGGCAATACTGCTGATTGACTTGCGCATTGTGATCCAAGCTCCATATCGGTTGTTACATCCTATAAAGGTATCAAAGCATGACAACACCAGTCCTCTCGCTAAAAAACGCAATGTTATCTTTGAACGGCAATGCGGGGCGTGTTGATATTTTGCATGGCATCTCTTTCGACATTGAAGAGGGGCAGACCGTCGGGCTGGTTGGCCCATCGGGTTCAGGAAAGTCATCTTTGCTGATGTTGATGGGTGGTCTTGAACAAGCAAGCGGCGGAACCATTCACGCCCTCGGCCAAGACCTGACCGCCATGAATGAGGATGCACTCGCGCGGTTCAGGCGCGATAACATGGGCATTGTGTTTCAATCGTTCCATTTGATCCCAACCATGACTGCGGTTGAAAACGTCGCGACCCCACTGGAACTGGCGGGGGTCAAAGATGCCTTTGAACGGGCGCGTTCGGAACTATCAGATGTTGGCTTAAGCCACCGCGCAGATCATTATCCATCACAAATGTCAGGCGGCGAACAGCAGCGTGTGGCCTTGGCGCGCGCCTCTGTCGCAAGGCCGAAAATCCTGCTGGCAGATGAACCAACGGGCAACTTGGACGGGACCAACGGCAACGCCATCATGGACCTGTTGTTTGGCCTGCGCGACAAACACGGTGCCACCTTGGTCCTTGTCACGCACTCCGATGTCTTAGCTGCGCGTTGTGATCAAATCATCCGCCTCGAAGACGGGTTGATCGCCCAAGAAAGCACCGCCAAATGAGCATTGCCATTGCCGCCCGCTTTGCCCGCCGTGAACTTCGTGGGGGGCTGAAGGGCTTCACAATCTTCCTGTCTTGCCTTGCCCTCGGGGTGGCTGCCATCGCAGCCGTTGGTTCCGTACGCACCGCTATTGAAACGGGTCTTTCGGTTGAGGGGGCCGCCCTGTTGGGGGGCGATGCAGAACTCGATTTCACCTACCGCTTTGCCAACGCACAGGAAAAGGAATGGATGCAATCGCGCGCCAATGCCGTTTCTGAAATCGCCGAATTTCGTTCGATGGCCGTGGTCGACAATGGCGACCAGACTGAACGTGGACTGACCCAAGTCAAAGC
>JABITU010000351.1 GCA_018668195.1 Tateyamaria sp.
AAGTGTCCCAGGAGTCCCTCCATATCTACATCAATCATCAACTGATTCAGACTTTGGGCTTAATTCGATTATTGCAGCACGCTCATCGATTGGCTTCGTATCTTCACCCCTTCGCAACGCGAAAAGTGGAATAATTGATCGTGGTGAGCCGTTTGAAGTGCAGATGTTGCAAAGTACGTTGTCGTCGGTATCGGATCTTGCTCTGCTCAATGGTGCGAATCTGCTTGCAATAGGCGACGGCAGTCTGAGCACTTGGGAGCTGATTCAGTTCCGCGATGCTGAATTGATTGCGCCGGATCGGTATTTGTTAAGCCACCGTTTGAGGGGGCAGTTGGGCAGCGACGGACTGGTACCTGACGTCTGGCCTGTCGGCTCTTGGTGCGTCTTAATGAATGGTGTTCCTTCGCAGATCGACATGCAACGTAATCTGCGGCGAATTGCGCAAACTTATCGCATTGGACCAGCGCGACGCTCTTACGATGATCTGTCATATGAGGAATTCATTCATGCATTTGATGGGAACGGGTTGCGACCCTACGCGCCGGCGCATCTGAAAGTGGCAGCAGATGCAGATGGCTTGCGCTTTGACTACATCCGTCGAACACGCATTGACGGTGACTCGTGGGACCTTGCCGAAGTTCCTTTGGGGGAGGAAAGCGAAGCATATACCGTGACGGTGACACAATCGAACCAGTTGCTCAGAGAGGTCACAGTCACTGAGCCCAACTGGACGTATACCGCGACCAAGAGGCTGGAAGATGGTGTGTCAGGAATTTTTGAGGTTTCGGTCGCCCAGAATTCAGCGCGTTTCGGGCCTGGTCTCTATGCGACGGTCACCATCAACGCATGATGCCTTGTTCAGTTGGATTTTGCACAAAAAATACTGATGCATATAGAAAATTTGATGCTTTCAGACTGAACGCTGCGAGCAATGATCGTCATCATCGGTTTGCGTTTGGAAAATGTTCCTTAATTAGGCTATGAGCGATTGGAGAGGACATGTCATGACTGAATTCAGAACAAATATTGCGTCTATCGATCCGATTTGGGACCAAATAACCGAGGAAGCACGTCAGGCTGTTGCCGATGAACCCCTGATCGGTGGATTTGTTCACGCGTGTATTCTGCATCACAAGTCTATTGAAAAAGCACTATCTTACCGGATCGCTGCCAAACTGGCGTCCAACGAGATGTCGATGGTGGTAGTTCGGGAAATTGTCGAAGAAGCTTATCAAAAAGCACCTGACCTTGTTTTTGCTGCGCGTGCCGACCTGATAGCCATTCATGAAAGGGATCCTGCGTGCCATCGCTTTGTGCAGCCCATTCTGTACTTCAAGGGCTACCAAGCCGTTCAGGCCTATCGTGTGGCGCATTTTTTGTGGTCTGAAGGGCACAAGGATCTGGCATATTTCTTTCAGATGCGTGTGTCAGAAATTTTCGGTATCGACATTCATCCCGCCGCCCGGATAGGCAAAGGCATAATGATCGACCATGCCCACTCCATAGTAATTGGAGAGACTGCGGTTGTTGGTGACAATGTGTCGATGCTTCATTCGGTTACCTTGGGCGGGACTGGAAAGGAAGAAGAAGATCGGCATCCAAAGATTGGTGATGGTGTCCTTATCGGTGCTGGTGCAAAGGTGCTGGGAAACATCAGCGTGGGTCACTGCAGCCGCATCGCCGCTGGATCTGTCGTTCTTGACGAAGTACCGCCCTGCAAAACTGTTGCGGGTATCCCTGCACGTATCGTCGGTGAAGCCGGTTGTGAACAGCCTGCGGTATCAATGAACCACATGCTGGGCAAAGATTATTAAATTCAGCTCAGAGAGTACAAACTAGCCGAGGCGTTTGCCCCGGCTTGTTTGTATCATGCTTGAAGATTAAGCCAACATAGCGACAGGGTTTTCTAGGTTTTCCATGATGGCGTTCAACAGCTGTGCGCCAAGCGCACCGTCTATGACACGGTGATCCACTGACATAGTCACTGACATCACTGTTGCCGCGGTCAATTCGCCGTCCTTGCCGACTATTGGTTTCTTAACGCCAGCACCAACGGCAAGGATCGCGCCATGCGGCGGATTGATAACCGCGTCGAAGTTGTCGATCCCAAACATCCCAAGATTTGAAATAGCAAAGCTGCCGCCCTGATACTCATGGGGTGCCAGTTTGCGGTTGCGAGCGCGGTTTGCTAAGTCTTTCATCTCTGCAGATAGCGCTGAAAGTGACTTTTGATGTGCGTCTTGCAGAACAGGTGTAAAAAGCCCGCCTTCGATGGCTACGGCCACAGCGACATCGGATGGAGTGAGCTTTAGCACTTTGTCACCCGCCCAGACTGCGTTGGCATCTGGCACCCGCTGCAAGGCAAGGGCGCATGCTTTGATGATGAAGTCATTCACTGAAAGCTTAATGCCCCGATCGGCCAGTTGACCGTTGAGCATGGCGCGAAATTCGAGCAATGCATCTAGCTTGATATCGCGTCGCAAGTAGAAGTGCGGCACGGTTTGTTTGGCCTCTGTCAGGCGGGCGGCGATGGTTTTTCGCATCCCGTCGAGTTTGATTACTTCGTAGTCTCGCCCGTCGTACATCTTGAGCACAGTATCGCTGGAAGGGCCTGCAGAAGTGACGGTTGAACTTACAACCGGTGTCGGAGCAGCAGCGGCTTCTGCTATCGAGGCAGGTGTGCTTGTTGCATTTTCCACATCAGCTTTGACAATGCGGCCATGCGGGCCTGAGCCTTTTATACTATTCAGGTCGAGGCCCTTTTGCCCCGCTATTCTGCGCGCCAGCGGCGAGGCAAAGATGCGGGTGCCGGCGTCAGACCTCGTGGCAACAGGCGCTGGAATGGTTTCGGTCGGCATGAGTGCTTGGGCTGTCACAGCTTCGGCGGTGGGTTGGGCCGCAGCAGGTGCTGCTGGGGCTGTACCGATATCATCCGCGCTTTCGCCATCTTCCAGCAGCACGGCGATGATCGCGTTGACCTTTACACCTTCGCTGCCCTCGGCGACGAGAAGCTTTCCGATCACCCCTTCGTCTACGGCTTCGAATTCCATCGTGGCCTTGTCGGTTTCGATCTCGGCCAAAAGGTCACCAGATGAAACTGTATCTCCCTCTTTGACCAACCATTTTGCGAGCGTACCTTCTTCCATTGTTGGGGAAAGCGCAGGCATGAGAATTTCTATAGGCATGACCGGCTCCTTAGCGGTAGGTGACTTTTTTCACAGCATCGACCACTTCGTCTGTGGTTAACAATGCGTGTTTTTCGAGGTTTGCTGCATAGGGCATGGGCACGTCTTTGCCGGTGCAGTTGATCACCGGTGCGTCGAGATAATCAAACGCCTCTTGCATGATCACTGAGCTGATATAGCTTCCCACCGATCCTTGTGGCCAGCCTTCTTCGACGGTGACTAGGCGGTTTGTCTTCATAACCGAATTGATGATTGCGCCGGTGTCCATGGGGCGCAGGGTGCGCAGGTCAATCACTTCGACGCTTATTCCATCTACTTCCAATTTGTCAGCGGCGGCCAGCGCATATTGCATGCCTATTCCAAAGGAGACGATGGTTGCATCGGTGCCTTCGCGCCAGATACGTGCTTTGCCAAATGGCACTGTAAAATCGTCCATTTCGGGAACGTCAAAAGTCCGCCCGTAAAGGATTTCATTTTCAAGAAAAACCACTGGGTTGTTATCGCGGATGGCGGTTTTCATAAGTCCCTTTGCGTCAGCAGCAGAATAGGGCATCACCACTTTCAAGCCAGGGATTTGCATGTACCAAGCGGCGTAATCCTGGCTGTGCTGTGCCCCAACGCGAGCAGCCGCACCGTTGGGCCCGCGAAAGACCATAGGTGCGCCCATCTGACCGCCGGACATGTATAGTGTCTTTGCAGCAGAGTTGATCAGGTGGTCGATCGCCTGCATGGCGAAATTGAATGTCATGAACTCTACAATTGGACGTAGACCGGCAAAAGCCGAACCAGTCGCGATCCCAGCGAACCCGTGTTCGGTGATCGGCGTATCAATCACACGCTTAGCACCAAATTCATCCAACATGCCTTGGGACACCTTATAGGCGCCTTGGTATTCGGCAACTTCTTCGCCCATTAGATAGACGTCTTCGTTGGCGCGCATTTCTTCGGACATCGCATCACGGAGCGCTTCGCGTACTGTTTGTGTTTTCATCGGAGTGCCTTCGGGGTAATCCGGGCTCAGGTCCACAACGGGTGCTGCTGGCGCTGCTGCAGTTGCAAGGGGTGTGGAAACTTCGGCAGCGGGGGTCGGGGCCGCTTCGGCTACAGTTGGTGCTGCCACTATATCGTCAGCGCTTTCGCCCTCGTCGAGAAGGACTGCGATAATCGCGTTGACCTTTACGCCTTCGGTGCCTTCGGCGATGATAATTTTGCCAATCACCCCTTCATCAACGGCTTCGAATTCCATCGTTGCCTTGTCAGTTTCAATCTCGGCCATGATGTTGCCGGATGCGACTGTGTCGCCTTCCTTGACCAGCCATTTTGCTAGGGTGCCTTCTTCCATCGTGGGCGACAGGGCGGGCATTAGAATTTCGGTTGCCATTTTGGTCTCTTCCTTACGCGTAGATGTCGGTCCAGAGTTCTTCCAGAGCCGGTTCAGGGCTTTCTTTGGCGAACTCTGCACTCGCGTTCACGATTTGCTTGATCTCTTTGTCGATGGCCTTCAGGTCATCCTCGGAGGCGTGTTTACCCGTCAGCAACATTGACCGGACACCTTCGATAGGATCACGTTCATCGCGCATCTTTTGCACCTCTTCACGGGTCCGGTATTTGGCCGGGTCCGACATTGAGTGGCCTCTATAGCGATAAGTTTTGATCTCTAGAATGTACGGGCCTTCGCCAGAGCGGCAATGCGCTACAGCCTTTTCACCAGCTGCCTTTACAGCCAGCACGTCCATGCCATCTACCGCTTCGCCCGGAATCCCAAAGGCTTTGCCCCGTTCCCAAATTTCAGCTGATGATGTTGAACGCTGTTGCGATGTTCCCATCGCGTACTGATTGTTTTCAATTACGAAAATGCACGGCAGCTTCCAAAGAGCAGCCATGTTGAATGCTTCATAAACTTGGCCCTGGTTTGCTGCACCGTCGCCGAAATAGGTAAACGAAACGCGCCCGTTTCCTTTGTACTTATCAGCAAACGCAAGACCAGCCCCCAAAGGCACTTGGGCTGCAACGATGCCGTGGCCTCCGTAAAAGTGCTTTTCTTTTGAGAACATGTGCATCGAGCCGCCTTTCCCCTTGGAATAACCGCCCTCGCGCCCTGTCAATTCCGCCATCACGCCGTTCGGGTCCATGCCGCAGGCAAGCATATGACCGTGGTCGCGATAGGATGTAATCCGCTTATCGCCTTCTTCTGCTGCAGCCTCTAAGCCGACAACAACAGCCTCTTGTCCGATATAGAGGTGGCAAAAGCCCCCGATCAGCCCCATGCCATAAAGTTGGCCAGCTTTTTCTTCGAACCGCCGGATCAGCAACATGTCGCGGTAATAAGTTTTGAGCTCTTCGGAAGAGACGTTTGACTTAGGTTTGGCTTTGCGCGCGGCCATGATGGTGAACCTCTACATTCAAGAATAGTTTAGCGTTAAACTATATCCTATAAGATTCCGTAACCACAAGCGAGTGTCATTGTGCCGCATTACGGGAATTGCTAAAAAATTAATTAATGATGTGATAAATCAACGAATTACAATCTCATCCGCACGTAGCACGCCGAGAACTGTACGGGCCTGCTCATCTAAAAGGTCCAAATCAAGATAAGTATCTGAAAGCCGTTTGGTTAGATTCTCAATCTTGATGACTTCGGCGGACACAGCATCAAGCTGCATTGATAGGTCCCGGGCTTCGGCTGCAATCTCTGCTCGGCGAAACAGACCAAAATCACCCTGTACCGCGGCAAAGGTAAAGTATGCTCCCAAAGCGAAAGCCGTCGCGAAAAAGATAAACAATCCCAAAGCGGGACGGGTTTTGCGGGTCATATCTGGCGCCTTGTACCGCTTCTTTTTGAACAGTTGAGTACAGTATGGCACAGGTGATTCTCTCTGTGAATCCCCCTTTTGCCAAACACTTGTACATGAGGTGCGCCAGTATGCCATCGTCCTGGAATTGCGTTTGGAGTATTTGTGAGCAGTGCCGCTTGGATAAACGGGTGCGTCCCGCTGTTACAAAAGGCGGATGAATGCGATTCCCCCTGACTGGCAAAGGAACACGGTGAAGTTACGATTTTGGCATCTTTTGATTGTCAGCAGATATTATACCTTATACCCACCTTGCGTTACACAGTTTCGACTTGATCCAATGCTATTGCATCAGGGCAGCGACTCCGGGCAGGTCCTTGCCTTCCATCCATTCCAAGAACGCGCCGCCGGCAGTCGAGATATAAGTGAAGTCATCGGCTACCCCGGCTTGATTTAGCGCGGCGACTGTATCGCCGCCGCCTGCAACGGTGATCAACTTGCCTGACTTTGTGAGCGCGGCTGCGGTCTTGGATGCTGCCACAGTCGCTGTGTCAAAGGGTGCAATCTCAAATGCGCCCAGTGGGCCATTCCAGATCAGAGTTTTGAGCGCACCAAATGCTTCCGCGATCTCTTGTGTGGCAGCGTCGCCAGCATCTAGAACAATTTGATCGCTTTCCAGCACGGTTGTTTCATTGAGAGCGATAAGATCATAGCGCACGTCCGCTGCAAAACTGCGCGCAACTCGACCGTCCCTTGGCAGGATCACCCTGCATCCAGCTTTGGCGGCGGCATCAAGTATAGCCCGTGCGGTGTCATGCAATGCGTTCTCTTGCAGAGACTGTCCAAGGTCCGCGCCCTGAGCGGCAAGAAAAGTGTTGGCCATGCCTCCGCCAATTACCAGTACATCAATTTTTTTGACCAGATTTTGCAACAAATCCAGCTTGGTCGAGACTTTGGCCCCACCTACGACTGCACCCACAGGGCGTTTTGGATTAGACAATGCGGCTTCCAAGGCACTCAATTCCGCCTGCATCAGTCGTCCCGCGCAGGACGGTAAAAGTTGCGCCACGCCGGTTGTCGATGCGTGTGCACGATGCGCGGCAGAGAATGCATCGTTGCAATAGATATCCCCCAGCGTGGATAAAAACTGTGCCATCGCCGGATCGTTGGCTTCTTCCATGGGCGAAAAACGCATGTTTTCGACCAGGATCACGGCATCAGAGGGCTGTGCGTCGATCCATTCACGCGTCGGACGCTCCACAAAACTGACAGGACAACCAAAAGCATCTCGCAAGGCTGGCACAAGCGGGCGCAGCGAATAGTCAGGGTTGGGCTGTCCCTTGGGGCGTCCGAAATGCGCAAGTAAGATGGGGCGGCCGCCCTTGGCGCGGATGTCGACAATCGTTGGGACGATCCGTTCGATCCGAGTGGCATCGGTCATCTTACCATTTTCCATTGGTACATTAATGTCGACCCGAGTGAGTACCCGTTTCTCGTCCAAATCCATATCGTCCAGCGTTTTCCAGCCCATCGTCCCGCTCCGTTTTGCAAAGTTGCCCTTGCATCGCTACAAATCGCAGGGCCGTCAATGCATCACTTGTCCCCAACCGCTTTGCGGCTTAGGTAGGCGGGCAAATTGCAAAGCACAGAGAGAAATCGAATGGCCGATATCAAAGACCCCGAGAATACGATCCTTGTCGAGCTGAAAGGGGGCACCGTCACAATCGAGCTGTTGGCCGATGTCGCTCCCAAACACGCTGAGCGCATGAAAGAGCTGGCGCGCGCAGGAGCTTATGACAACGTGGCGTTTCACCGCGTGATCGACGGCTTCATGGCCCAAACAGGCGACGTGCAACACGGTGACATGGAAGATGGGTTTAACATCCGCATGGCGGGCACTGGCGGATCCGATTTGCCCGACCTGCCGGCCGAGTTTTCCAAGCTGCCACATGACCGCGGCACATTGGGGGCTGCGCGCTCTGCCAACCCGGATAGCGCCAACAGTCAGTTCTTTATCAACTTTTCGGACAACAACTTTCTAAATGGTCAATATACTGTTTACGGCCGTGTCACCTCTGGCATGGAGCATGTAGATGCGATCACCCGAGGCGAGCCGCCAGCCGAACCCGACCGCATGATCAGCGTCAAGGTTGCCGCAGATGCATAAGCTGCTCGCGACACTGCTAGCGCTGGTTTCTGGGCCTGTGCTGGCGTCCGGGATTGAAATAACCGTCGCCGGAGAGGCGAAAGGCGTGATTGCCATCGACCTCTACGAAGATATCGCGCCCGGCCACGCTGAACGGATTACAACGCTAGCCGCCGAAGGCAGCTATGATGGTGTGGCCTTTCATCGGGTGATTGATGGCTTTATGGCGCAGACGGGCGACGTCAAATACGGGAACATTGACGAATACGGTGGGCGATTCGTTGGCACCGGTCAATCCGACTATGCCAACCTGCCAGCCGAGTTTTCCGACGAGACGTTTGCCCGTGGCACCGTAGGCATGGCCCGCAGCAGCCAGTTGGATTCGGCCAACAGCCAGTTTTTCATCATGTTCGCTCCGGGCGATTTCCTAGACGGGCAATATACCATAGTTGGCAAGGTCACGTCCGGATTGGAGGTCCTAGACGCGATCAAACGTGGGAATAGCCGTTCCGGTAGCATTACGGGCGCTCCGGACTTTATGAAGTCGGTGACAGTTACCGACTAAAGCGATATGCGAAAAACTTGCATCATCTAACACGCTGAAATCTTTAATGTCAGGCAGCGTTAGATGGTGTACGGCGTCTCAGGCATTTCAGCATTTTTTTTTAATATACGGTCGCCTCAATTCTTCGTGAGGGGGCTTGGTGCGTCTCTTTGATTGGGTCATGCTACACGCCTGAAGCGAGAGGTCAGCATGCGCTATATTATTTTTACTCTTTTGGTGGCTATTCTGCCGTCTTTCACTGCTGCTTCGCCCGAGTCCTGGGTAAATGAATGGCCTGAAACGGATTTTGAGAACACATCTATCGAAAGTTGGGTTGAGGTCATGTCGGGTGGCCCACCCAAAGACGGAATCCCTGCGCTCGATGCGCCTCAGTTTGTCCCCATAGCAGACAAACGCAAACTCGGCGAACGCGAGCCTGTGATTACTGTTGTCTTTGATAAAGAGCAGGCGCGCGCTTATCCGTTGCGGTACCTGATGTGGCACGAGATCGTAAATGACAACGTGGGCGGAGCCCCAATTGCAGTGACGTTTTGCCCGTTGTGCAATTCGGCGATGACCTTTGACAGACGGGTTGACGACCAGATTCTGAGTTTCGGTGTGTCGGGCAAGTTACGCAATTCGGACATGATCATGTATGACCGGGAAACCCAAAGCTGGTGGCAGCAAGCTACAGGGCAGGGCATTGTCGGTGACATGAACGGGCAGGCCTTGCGCCAACTGCCCACATGGATCGACAGCTGGTCTGCGTTCAAGGCTGCGTATCCAGATGGCATTGTCATGGCCGAGCCACCATTTAGCAGGGCCTACGGCTTCAACCCGTATAACAAATATGACAGCAGCCAGCGCCCGTTCCTGTATTCGGGCGCACGGCCACCACATGGCATTGCGCCCTTGGCGCGGGTAATTCGGGTGTCCGACCGTGCGTGGCCTCTCACCCGGCTGGCCGACGAAGGCGAGATTATACAAGCCGGGATCACACTGTCCTGGACGCGTGGTCAGGCGTCAGCGCTGGATACGGAACTGATTAGCCGCGGTCGTGAAATTGGCAGCATTCGCGTACGTAATTCGGATGGCCAGGATCTGCCACACGATGTCATGTTTGCTTTTGCCTTCGATGCATTTTGGCCCAAGGGGCAATGGATGCTTACCAAATAGCGCACCAAGAATCATAAAGGTACCTCAGGTGCCTGACGCTCCTTTATGATCTTATCGTATTCAAAAGCAGATTACTCCGCTTTTGGCGGAGCCGACGCAATAGCAGAAGGTCTGGGCTTGGATCCGGGGTTCAGCGGATCATCCTGCCGCTGCACGGACCCTTCGAAATGGGCGCCACTTTCGATTGCAATCGTCTTGTGGATGATGTCGCCCTCGACACGCGCTGTCGAAGTCAAACGCACTTTTAAACCACGAACTCGCCCAACGATGCGTCCATTGATGACAACGTCATCAGCA
Source organism: Tateyamaria sp. (assembly GCA_018668195.1). Next base: position 10,141 of record JABITU010000351.1, read on the forward strand.
ATGACTTCACCTTTAATAGTCGCGCTTTCCCCGATGGTTAGCAGATGGGCGCGAATGTCACCTTCGACCGTGCCTTCAACTTGAATGTCACCCGTTGTCTTCATATTGCCAGTAACATGAAGATCTGCCGACAGGATCGAGGCCGGCGGTTTTGCTTTTGGTGCGCTGGCCTTAAATTCTGAAGACTTCGGAGAAGACGCCGCAGGAGCGGCAGGTTTGGGCGCTTCGGCACTTTGACCGGGTTCGTTTATTTTACTTTTAGAAAACATCGCTTGCTGCCTTGATGTAGATCATTGGATTTACGGCTTTACCACCGACGCGGACTTCGTAGTGCAGGTGCACGCCAGTTACTCGTCCAGATGCTCCCATATCACCGATACGTTCCCCGCGCGAGACCCTTTGGCCAACTTTTACGCGGAGTTTTGCCAAGTGCGCGTAGCGGGTTTCGATGCCAAACTCGTGCTTGATCTTGACCAATCGACCATAGGCGGATTGCCAGCCGGCATGGGTCACCACGCCGTCTGCAGTGGCATAAAGCGGTGTCCCAACCGAGGCGGCGAAATCGACGCCCTTGTGCATGCGGCGACCGCCAGTCTTGGGGTCACGCCGCGGCCCAAACGGCGAGGTGAACCGGAACACAGATTTCACTGGCGTTGCAAATGGTGCTTTTTGGGCGGCGATCCGGTAAAGGTTCAGCTTATCCATTTGCGCCAGCAGCCGGTTGGCGCGCAATGTATCAGGGGTCAGATCTGCGTCGCTTGTGGAAAAGTGCAGCGGCGTCAGCGGACCACCCTGGCCGGAATATCCGCGCCGAACCTGCTCGATGATGCGATCGGTTGGCATGCCAGCAGCGCGAAACATTTTATCAAGCGGAGCGACGGATATGGCCATAGCTTCTTCCAACTGACGAAATATGTGATCGTTTTGGTCCTGCATCAATGCAATTTCAGTCGCCAACTCATCGACGGCCAGCAAAGCGGCTTGGGCATCCTGGATAATCTTGTCACGCTCGGCGGCCGTTTGGGCCAGCGCATCGGCCACAAAATCCATTGGTGCGCTCAGAGCCGCCGCTGATCCAATGCCGTTCCCACCATTCTCAACCTTTTCCTCAAGAGCCACGATCTGGCGCCGCGCCGCTTCGCGGTCATTCATAGTGCTCCGTAATGTGCTCTGGATCACTTCGATGCCGGTTTCCAACTCACGCCGACGCGTCTCAGAGGCAAGCAGTTCGGACTGCATGACAGAGATTTGGGTTAAGGCAGCGTTGAACCGTTCTTGGGCTGCCAGCGCCTCCACTGCGCGCGCGTCACGTTGAGCGGACAACGTGTTGAGGCGCTCGGTGTAGATGCTCTGATCACGCTTGGCCTGTTCGCGGAAATTACCTGAGCCAATGCTGTCCATCAAAAGGATCGCTGTGGCCACGATGGTCCAGGCCACGACAACAGAGCTACCGGCGAAAGCGATAAGTTGCGTGCCCGATTTCAGACGGATGAACCGTGTATCTTTGTCCGATTTAAGAAAGACACGCCTTTCGGGGAAATACATCTCCGACAGCGCATGCACCTTAATTCCGAGGCGTGTTCGCACGTTCTCGTCCCCATCCAATGACAGACGCTTTTGTCCCCAAACAAACCGTCACAGACATGGGATAATGTGCGCTGCACAACGGGGCAAGCCTTGCTCTGGAATATGAACATTATCACAGCCAAAATCTGTCAAAGTGGCAAAATTTTGCGTATTCATCCGTAAATTTTAATTCTTGACCGCGAGAGGCCAATAGAAATCAGGCGGCAATCCTGCCTCGGCGCGCTTTTCCTCGTTGAACGGAGGCTTTAACGGGCTGTGAAAGTACTTTTGAACCAATTTATGAAACGCCACTTTAGGGTCCAAATTCTCGCGCCCACACAAAAAATGAAACCATTTTGAGCCGTAGGCCACGTGGGCGACTTCTTCTGCATATATCATTTCTAGCGCCTTGACCGCATTGTCGATACCGGCTTTGCGGAAAATTTCTATCATACCGGGTGTCACATCCAAGCCGCGCGCCTCAAGCACCATTGGCACAACGGCGAGCCGCCCCATAAAGTCGGTTGCTGTATCTTCGGCGGCGCGCCACATACCGGCGTGGGCTGGAAGTTCGCCATAAAAACTATCCATCGTTTCAAGACAGTCGCACATCAAATTGAAATGCTTTGATTCTTCGTCTGCAGCTTTCACCCAATCGTCGAAAAAACCAATGGGCATCGGCACATGAGAAAATCGCGCAATGATGTCCCAGTGCAGGTCAACCGCGTTCAGTTCGATATGTGCCACTGCATGCAACAAAGCAATGCGTCCTTCGGGACTTCCCGGCCTACGACGCGGCACATCACGGGGGCTGAGCAGCTCTGGCGTTGTCGGCCGCGCAGGGTGCATGGGCGGGGATGCCAGGCCAATTTCTGGTGCGTTATCTTCCGCGCGGGCGCTGCGCCACTCGGATGCATAGTGCTTGGAAAGTGCCGTCTTTTCGCGGCCGTCTGCTGTGCGCAGCACTGCCTCTGCCATTTGCGCCAATGGTAACATCAAAGCGCTTTGACTGCCGCCAAAACGGCCTCGGCATGGCCGGGCACTTTGACTTTGGGCCATACCAAGGCCACGTTGCCCGCGGAATCAATTAGATACGTGGTGCGTTCGATCCCCATATATGTCTTGCCGTACATATTTTTTTCTTTCCACACGCCATAGTCTTCACAGACTGAACCCTGCGCGTCAGACAAAAGCGGCACAGTCAGATTGCGCTTGTTTGAGAATTTTACATGGCTTGCAACACTGTCTTTTGAAATTCCAAAAATCTTGGCGCCAGCCGCCTCAAATTCGGCAAGACCTTCAGAAAAGGCAATCGATTCCTTGGTACAGCCTGGGGTGTCGTCGCGTGGGTAAAAAAACAGAACGACAGGCCCACCTCTGAGCGCAGACAGAGTTACTTCTGTTCCATCGCTTTGCGGCAGCGTAAAATCGGGGGCTTGGGTCGAAAGTTCGAGCATAGTTTGGCCTTTTTGGACGGTTAGTACGGTTGTGTCTGGTAAGATAGTGCAAGGCATAGAAGAATAAAGGCATGAACACAGCAGTCCCTACATCAGAACCATCCAAGCCGCGGCGCAAAAACCTTTGGCGCCGGCATGCGATTGGCAGTTTGCTCATGTCTTTGATTCTGACCTCAATGCTGACGCTGGTGATTTTTCTAATGCTTGGCTTTTCCGTGTCCGCCCCGGACTGGGCGCGCAGCCAGATCCAAGAGCGCGCGAATGCTGCACTTGGCGTGGCTAATCTTCAATTCGACAAGCTCGACTTCATTGTAGAGGAAGGTATCAAGCCGGGAATTCGACTAACGAATGTCCAAATTGTCACGGACAATGATGCCGAAATTCTGGCCTTCGCCGAGGTGCGCGCCGGTTTGTCGCTTCCGGCGCTTTTGCGCGGCGGGGTTCAGCCCAATGATATCAGTGTGACTGGCGTCTTTGCCAGGCTGCGCCGCGAGGTAGACGGGTCCGTCGTATTGTCAGGCGCGCTAGATCTGACCGCACCGAGCCAACAAGCTGCGACTTTTGTCGAATTGATTGAAAAGATAGATGCAATTCTAACGCTGCCGGCACTTTCAGAACTGACATACGCAAGCGTACAGGCGCTGACTTTGCAGATCGAAGATGTGCGCTCGGCGCGAACCTGGACGATAGACGGGGGACGCATCAGGTTGAACCGTAACGGTGATTCCGTCCGGTTGACGTCGGATTTGGCACTGCTCAGCGGCGGGCAGGGCGTCGCGACACTTGAGGCAAATTATGCGGGCACTATTGGGTCGGTCGAGTCGGAGTTTGGCATAACTGTCGATGATGTTCCCGCGACCGATATCGCCGCTTGGGCCGCCCCTTTTGCATGGCTGGAAGTTTTGCGCGCGCCGATTTCAGGCGCGATGCGAGGGGGCATCGCCAAGGATGCAAGTCTGCGCCCGCTCAATGCAACGCTGGCGATTGGCGAGGGTGTGGTCCAGCCCACTGATGCAACGCGGCCGGTCCCGTTCACATCAGCGCGCAGCTATTTCAGCTATGACCCAGTGTCAGGTATTCTAACGTTTGACGAATTGTCCATCGACAGTGCCTGGTTCACAGGCCGAACCGAAGGACAAGCGGTTTTGGGGCTTAGCGATACAGGCCAGTTAGAAGATTTTGTCGGTCAGTTTCAGACCAGCATGCTAACTACGAACCCGGATAATCTGTATGATATACCGATCGAGATAGATTCAGCTCAGATGGATTTTCGCCTACGTCTTGCACCTTTCAGGTTTGACGTTGGTCAGGTTTTGTTACGCGATCAGGGCCAATCTTTGTGGGCGCGTGGCGCTCTGACAGCAGAGCCAGAGGGGTGGAGCTACAGTATTGACGCGCAGATGGACGGATTATCGCAGGATCGGTTACTCGCGTTGTGGCCGGAGCGCATTGCGCAGCGCTCCCGAGCCTGGTTGGTTAAAAACGTGCTAAGCGGCGAACTGCAAGATCTGGATGCGGCAGTCCGCGGCGGTCCCAACACTTCTGTCAAGACCTATGCCAGTTTTTCCTATGCCAATGCAGATGTCCGGTTTATGCGTAATTTGCCGCCGATTACTGGTGCACGGGGCACGGCCAGCTTGCTCGAAAACCGATTTGTCGTTTCTTTGGATGATGGCCAGGTCGCGGCCCCGCAGGGCGGCATTGTGAAAGTTGCCGGATCGTCGTTTATTGTTCCAGACGTGACCGTGCGCCCGGATGGACCTGCCGTTGTTCGGCTCGAGGCTCAAGGTACAGTGACTGCTGCCTTGTCACTTTTGGACCAACCACCGCTCAGTATAATGACCAAAGCAGGGTTGCCCCCTGATTTGGCCACGGGGCGTCTGCGGCTGGCAGGCAACCTCGCATTTCCGCTCAAGAAAGGGTTGAAAGCCCCTGATGTTGTCTTTGATGTTTCGGGCATTGCGCGCGCGTTGGACAGCACGAAGCTGATCAAGGGCCGCAGATTGGCCGCTGATTCGCTTCGCGTCATCGCCAGCGACGAGCAAGTACAGGTTTCCGGGAGCGGAACGCTTGAAGGGGTGCCTTTCAACGCAAGATGGGCGCAACCGATCAGTTCCACGCCACAACCAGGGACAGTGACTGGCACAATCGAGCTTTCTGAGCGGACAATTGAGGCCTTTAACCTTGGGCTGCCCACCGAAATGGTTACTGGGCAAGGATCGGGGGCCATCACAATCACACTGCCGGTGAATAAAGAAGCACCCACACTTAATTTTGACACGGATTTGCTTGGTTTAAGACTGTCCTCGCCGCCATTGGGTTGGAGCAAACCGGCCACAGCCGCAGGGTCGCTGAAAGTGCAGGCTGTTCTGGGTGATTCACCGCGCATCGACCAGCTGAGCCTGGACGCGCCAGGGCTGAGCGCCACCGGCACCGTTTCTCTAACAAAAGACAATTTGCTGGAGCGCGCCAGTTTCGACAAGGTCCGTCTTGGCAATTGGCTGTCCGGTGCGGTCGATATTGTTGGGCGCGGTGAAGGCAAGGCCCCTGAAGTGGTGGTTCGGGGCGGCATCATAGACTTGAGACAAGCGGATTTCGGCGGTGATGCATCCGTACAAAGCCAAACTGGCGGGGGCAGTCCTTTGACCCTCACGCTGGACAAGTTGCAGGTCACCGATACTATTGCGCTGACCGGTGTGCAGGGCAATTTCAGCTTGGCGCGTGGACTGGATGGCGCATTCACAGCGCGGGTTAACGGCGACGCGCCTATACGTGGCAAAGTGCTGCCGCTGCGCGGGCGTAGCGCGATACAGATTACGTCAGACGACGCAGGTGGGGTTGCGGCGTCTGCAGGCATATTGAAACAGGCACGAGGCGGGGCATTATCCCTGACCTTGCTGCCTGTCGGATCAGCCTCTTTTGATGGAACGCTTAATGTAGCTAAAACACGCATTAAGGACGCACCAGCGATCGCCGCCCTGCTGAATGCGATTAGTGTTGTGGGTTTACTTGAGCAAATGGACGGCGGTGGAATCCACTTTAATGACGTCGAGGCCGCATTTCGCCTTACGCCCAAAACGATGGTTGTGACCCGTGCGAGCGCTGTTGGGCCGTCCATTGGTCTATCGATGGAGGGAACCTATGATGTAGAGGGCTCGGTTCTTGACATGCGGGGGGTTGTTTCGCCGCTCTACCTGATAAACGGCATCGGTAGCCTGTTTGCGCGCAAGGGTGAAGGATTGATTGGGTTCAATTACCGTCTGAGTGGGCCGACCTCGGAACCGCGTGTTTCCATCAATCCGTTGTCGGCGCTGACCCCTGGGCTGTTACGAGGAATTTTTCGCGCTCCGGGGCCAGAAGTTCCGCAAGCCGATGGCGAAAATGGGCCAGCCGCTATTCCTGAGGTCTTTGTGCCCCAGCCGTTGGGCAATACCCGCGAACAACTGCGATTGAAAGGACGTCAGCAGGCGATTGATGAACGCTGATCGACTGGGTATGGCAGCACCATGAAACTGACTGATTTTGATTTTGACCTACCCGAGCGTCTTATTGCAACGCGGCCTGCCTCGCCGCGATCGTCGGCACGTCTGCTGGTGGCCGATGGGAATGTGATCCACGATCAGATCGTAAGCGACCTTTTGCATTGGGTGAAGCCTGGTGATCTATTGGTGCTGAATGACACCAAAGTGATACCCGCGAGGCTGAAAGGTACACGCACCCGATTGAGCAAACAGGGTGAAACGCATGCAAAAATAGAAGCAACCTTGTTAGAGCCGTTAGCAAACGGCGCGTGGTCTGCCCTGATTAAACCGCTAAAAAAGCTGCAACTGGATGAGATTGTCACCTTTTCACACGCGCTTTCGGCCACGTTGGAGGGCACAGCCGAAGGGCAGGGGCATTTACGGTTTAATCTGACAGGCGATGATTTTGATGCGGCGCTTGCAGCGGTCGGAGCGATGCCGTTGCCACCCTATATTGCGGCCAAACGGCCAGCCGATGCGCGTGACAAAACCGATTATCAGACGATTTGGGCCAGCAATATTGGCGCCGTTGCCGCGCCCACGGCATCGCTGCATTTCGATTCAGGTCTGCTGAACGCATTGAAACAGCACGGCGTGCAGTTCACCCATGTGACCCTACATGTTGGGGCAGGCACTTTCTTGCCGGTCAAGGTTGACGATGTAACCGCCCACAAAATGCACGCCGAACGGGGCCGGGTGAGCCGCGCGGCCGCCCGTGATATCGCAGAGGCCAAGGCACGTGGTGCCCGCGTCATTCCGGTTGGCACAACAGCTTTGCGCCTGATCGAAACAATGGCCCGTGACGTCGGCATTGCAGCATGGCAGGGCGAGACGGACATATTCATTTATCCGGGCTTTGAGTTTCGCTTGGCGGACGGCCTTATGACGAACTTTCATTTGCCCAAATCTACGCTGATGATGTTGGTGTCGGCGTTAATGGGCACCGAGCGCGTGCGCCGAATCTATGCACATGCGGTGGCACAAGATTATCGGTTCTTTTCCTATGGTGACGCGTCACTATTGCTGCCACCGCCGAAACCAACAAATCCGACACCCTGAGGTCGCAACTGTCTAAGACGCAGGGCCGACACCCATGGCAAGCGCGACGAAACACCAACGTCGCGCAAAGGGCAAGGGTATGCTGCAAGTTCTGACCAGTGCATGGGCACTTTTGCTCGGTATGTGTTTGCTGATGGTTGGCAACGGCATGCAGGGCACCCTGCTGGGTATTCGCGGCGAGATCGAAGGCTTTTCGACCTTCGAGATGTCGATAGTTATGTCCGCCTATTTTGCCGGTTTTTTGGGGGGCAGCCGCATTGCACCGGGCATGATCCGGCGTGTTGGACATGTGCGTGTCTTTGCGGCACTCGCCTCGCTGATTTCTGCTGTTATGATTTTGTATCCGACCTTTGCCGATCCTTGGTTATGGGCTGTGGGCCGGGTCATAATCGGGTTTTGTTTTTCTGCGGTTTATGTGACTGCCGAAAGCTGGCTGAACGAAGCGGCAGATAATTCTAATCGCGGCAAGGCGCTTTCACTTTACATGATCGTGCAAACGCTTGGGATTGTAGCCAGTCAGGCGCTACTACTGACGGCGGACCCTTCAGGTTTTGTGTTGTTTGTCATACCATCGGTATTGGTTTCAGTCGCAATCACGCCAATCCTTTTGTCGATCAGTCCGACACCGGCATTTGACACGACCAAACCGATGACACTGCGCCAATTGGCAGGGTTTTCGCCGTTGGGCTGTTTTGGAATGCTGGTATTGGGCGGTGTGTTTTCGGCACAGTTCGGCATGTCATCCGTCTATGGCGCGCAGGTTGGGTTAAGCATCGGGCAAATTTCAACCTTTGTGGCAACATTCTTTGTTGGAGCTGTGCTTTTACAGTACCCGATAGGGTGGATTTCAGACCGGATGGATCGCCGATCTCTGATTATCATCGTCGCGGCCATCGGTGTTTTGGGGTCGACTGTCGGCATGATGTTCGGGGCGAATTTCAACATGTTGCTGATGTCTGCATTTATTGTTGGCGGTTCATCGCATCCGCTTTATTCACTGCTCATTGCGCATACCAATGATTTTTTGGAGCATGACGATATGACGGCTGCATCTGGCGGACTTGTTTTTATCAATGGTCTGGGGGCAGTTTTTGGACCGCTCATTGTTGGCGCATTAATGGAGAAAGTGGGGCCGTCCGGCTTCTATATGTATACCGCAGTACTGTTTGTTATCCTTGTCGGATATGCCGGGTATCGCGCAACACAGCGGAAATCGATTCCAGTAGACGAAACTGGTTCTTACGTGGTGATGTCTCAGGCGGCGACGACCCCCGTTGCAATGGAAATTGCTCAGGAATATGCCAGCGAAGCCTATTTGGAACCTGAAGACGAATCTAGAACACAGTAATGTGTCGGTTTTGTTGCATTTCGTGATTGGGGTTGTGGTAAAATAAGTGCGAAGCTTGTCTTGGGGGTCGGGTTTTGCAAGGAGTGGAAGCCATGATAGGTCCTGACGAGATATTACGTTTTTGGTTGGACGATTGTAATCATACGCAATGGTTTGAGCAGGACGATGCGTTTGACCAAGCCATCCGAGAACAGTTTCAAGAGACGTGGAAACAGGCATCTGAGGGCCGTTTTGCCCTTTGGCTGACATATCCCAATGGGGTTCTGGCGTATATCATCCTGACCGACCAATTTCCGCGCAACATGTTCCGGGACGATCCTCGTGCATTCGCCACGGACAGGGCCGCCTTGGCTGCGGCCAAGTCTGCTATATCCAAGGGCTGGGACATGCGGGTTGAGCTTTCGGCGCGTTCATTCATGTATCTGCCTTTAGAGCATTCGGAAAATCTATGCGATCAGGATCGTACAGTGCGTTTGATCTGCGACCGGTTGGAGGACGATGAATATTTGCTTCACGCCCGTGCGCACCGAGAGGTGATCCGCCAATTTGGCCGTTTTCCGCATCGAAACGCCGCGCTTGGTCGTAAGACAACGCAGCGAGAGAATGCTTATCTTGCAGCCGGCGGTTATGGTAGTATCGTTAGGTCCTTGCAGTGTATCGAAGCTGCTTGAACGCATAACAGGCCTCGCTCGGTTACGACGCTGCATGATAGGTGCAGCTATTTGAAATAGCCTAAAAACATCAAAGTACTGTGTCAGGCGATTTGTCGCGCTCTGGTGGTGTTGAGGAAATGAAAAATATAGTTTAACGGTAAACTAGTTTATATCAGAAATCCGTGAGGGCTTGGAAATGGCAGCGAATTCTTTTGACGTGGTGGTGATTGGCTCAGGCCCCGGAGGCTATGTTGCAGCCATTCGTGCCGCCCAATTGGGAATGAATGTTGCGGTTGTCGAGCGTGAGCACTTGGGTGGTATCTGCCTGAACTGGGGCTGTATCCCGACCAAAGCGATGCTGCGGTCGTCAGAAGTGTTTCATCTGATGCACCGAGCCAAGGAATTCGGGCTCAAGGCCGATAACGTTGGCTATGACTTGGATGCTGTGGTCAAGCGGTCTCGTCAGGTGGCGGGCCAATTGTCGGGTGGCATCGGTCACTTGATGAAAAAAAACAAGATAAAAGTGTTCATGGGCGAGGGAGCGATCCCCGCCAAGGGTAAAGTATCTGTCAAGACGGACAAGGGCACCGAAGATTTGGTCGCAAAGAATATCATCCTTGCCACCGGTGCGCGTGCCCGCGAATTGCCTGGGCTCGAGGCTGATGGTGATCTCGTCTGGACATACAAGGCCGCATTAACTCCGAAACGCATGCCAAAGAAACTGCTGGTCATCGGATCGGGAGCAATTGGTATCGAATTTGCGAGCTTTTATAATACGCTTGGTGCCGACACCACCGTGGTTGAGGTGATGGATCGGGTTCTGCCTGTCGAAGATGAAGAAATCAGCGCTTTTGCCAAAAAGTCATTTCAAAAGCAGGGCATGAAGATCATGCAAAAGGCGATGGTCAAGCAGCTTGACCGGGCCAAAGGCAAGGTGACAGCCCATATTGAAGTGGGTGGCAAGGTCGAACAGCACGACTTTGACACGGTAATCTCTGCGGTCGGTATCGTGGGCAACGTAGAGGGCCTCGGGCTAGAGGCGCTTGGCGTGAAAGTCGATCGGACGCACGTTGTGACTGACGAATTTTGCCGGACCGGCGTTGATGGTCTGTTTGCCATTGGTGACATCGCAGGTGCCCCTTGGCTCGCGCACAAAGCCAGCCACGAAGGCGTCATGGTTGCCGAGTTAATCGCGGGCAAAAACAAGGTTCACGCAATCAAGCCAAACTCGATTGCGGGCTGTACCTATTGCCATCCGCAAGTGGCCAGCGTTGGCCTAACCGAGGCTAAAGCCAAAGAGGCAGGCTATACCGTAAAGGTTGGGAAATTCCCATTTGTCGGAAATGGCAAGGCCATCGCCCTCGGCGAGCCAGAAGGCATGATCAAAACCGTGTTCGATGCCAAGACCGGCGAATTGCTGGGTGCGCATATGATTGGTGCCGAAGTTACCGAACTAATTCAGGGCTATGTGGTGGGGCAGGCGTTGGAAACCACCGAAGAAGATTTGATGCATACAGTCTTTCCGCATCCGACCCTGTCCGAAATGATGCATGAAAGTGTGCTCGACGCTTACGACCGCGTCATTCACATGTGAGCAAGAATCTTTAAGCCACAAGCCCCAAGGCTTGCGACCCCGGCTGTTCAGGCGTAGCCGGGGTGCATGGCTGAACGAACATCCTTTTTACTGATCCTTGTCCTTTGGGGGGCAGGCTTGGGCGCGGCCGGTCAATACGCAAAAATCAGCGTCATCTTTGACCAACTGCCATCGGTCTATCCGCAGGCGGGTGCGTCGCTTGGGTTCGTGGTGTCACTTGTTGGCCTTGTCGGCATCGTTTTTGGTGTTGTGGCGGGGCTGATTGTCGCTCGAATACGCTATCGGCGCGCACTGCTTTGGGCGCTTTGGGTCGGGGCGGGGATGTCGCTTATCCAAGCGTTTCTGCCGCCGTTATTCTGGATGCTGCTTACCCGGCTGATCGAAGGTTTATCGCATCTCGCAATTGTCGTCGCGGCGCCAACTTTGATTGCACAACTGAGCGCAGAGCGGCATCGCGGCCTGACACTAACACTTTGGAGCACGTTTTTCGGCGTTGCTTTTGCCCTGCTCGTGGCTTTTGGTCTGCCGCTGGTAGAGGCGCGCGGCATTTCGGCACTGTTTTTGGCCCATGGAATTTGGATGGCATTGTTTGCAACAATTCTGGGCGTGACGTTGCACCCGCAGCATGCGCCTGTCGAAACGGAGCTGTCCCTGCATGCGCTGTGGTGGGATCACATTGCGATCTACCGGTCGCCCGACACGGCTGCGCCCGGGGCTGGGTGGTTGTTTTATACCCTGTGCTTTCTGGGCATTCTGACTGTCTTGCCACCCTATATCCCGGTCGATTGGCGGGTCTGGGTTTTGGGCGCAATGCCGCTGATGTCTATCTTTGTGTCTATGACGTTTGGGGTGGTGGCCCTACGCTATATCAGTGCGGTTACGCTGATCCAGAGCGGATTTCTAGCGAGCATCGGCGCGATGGTCTGGCTATTGGTCGTGCCTGGCGGACCATTTGCTTGCCTTGCCTTGGCCGCGGCCCTCGGGCTGGTGCAAGGGGCAACCTTTGCTGCTGTGCCGCAGCTGAACCATGGCGCGGCGAAACAGGCGCAAGCCTATGGCGCAATGGCGCAGACAGGGAATCTGGGCAACACGCTGGGAACCCCGATCCTGCTGGCGGTACTTGGCATGGCGGGCTATGCCGGGCTTGTTTGGACGGTGATGGCTCTTTTGTTGATGGGCTGGGCCGTGCACACATTAATGCATGCTCAGCGTTCCTGAAACGTTCTCTTTTTTTTATTGGAGAACTCACAGCTTCGCCTTATGTACTGATTACAATTGGTGGAGGCTTGCATGGCCGAGCAAAAGAACATCGCGGTGCGCGGCGCGCGCGAGCACAATTTGAAATCCATTGACGTGGACATTCCGCGTGACCAACTGGTTGTGATCACCGGGCTTTCCGGTTCGGGCAAGTCATCGCTGGCCTTTGACACCATCTATGCAGAAGGTCAGCGGCGCTATGTGGAATCACTGTCTGCATACGCGCGGCAGTTCCTCGACATGATGCAAAAGCCTGACGTTGATCATATATCGGGCCTCAGCCCTGCAATTTCCATCGAACAAAAGACCACGTCGAAAAATCCGCGCTCTACGGTGGGTACGGTGACTGAAATTTATGATTACATGCGTTTGCTTTTTGCGCGTGTTGGAACGCCCTATTCGCCTGCAACAGGCAAACCGATCGAAGCGCAGCAAGTGCAGGACATGGTTGATCGGGTTATGACAATGCAGGACGGCACTCGCGCCTATCTGCTGGCCCCCATCATCCGCGACCGCAAGGGCGAATACCGCAAGGAATTCGTTGAGCTGCGCAAACAGGGTTTTCAGCGTGTCAAAGTTGATGGTTCGTTTTATGAGCTGGATGAACCGCCGACACTCGACAAGAAGTTCCGCCACGACATTGACGTGGTCGTTGACCGGATCGTAGTGCGCGAGGGGCTGGAAACTCGGCTTGCCGATAGTCTGCGCACAGCACTTGATCTGGCCGATGGCATTGCCATTCTGGAAACGGCCCCCGCCGAGGGTGACCCAGAGCGCGTGACGTTTTCCGAGAAATTTGCCTGTCCTGTCAGTGGTTTTACCATCCCCGAGATTGAGCCGCGCCTGTTTTCATTCAATGCACCCTTTGGCGCTTGCCCGTCTTGCGATGGGTTGGGGAAAGAGCTTTTCTTTGATGAACGTCTGGTGGTGCCGGATCAGACGTTGAAAATCTATGATGGGGCACTGGCGCCTTGGCGCAAGGGCAAATCTCCGTATTTCCTGCAAACTATCGAGGCGCTGGCCAAGCATTATGAGTTTGACAAAAACACCAAGTGGAAGGAATTGCCAAAATTTGTTCAGCAAGTATTCCTTTATGGATCGGGCGACGAAGAAATCTCATTCCGCTATGACGAAGGTGGGCGCGTCTATCAAGTGAGCCGCGTGTTCGAAGGCGTGATCCCCAACATGGAGCGTCGCTATCGTGAGACGGACTCTAACTGGATCCGCGAGGAATTCGAACGCTATCAAAACAACCGACCCTGCGGCACTTGTGGCGGATACAGGCTGCGCCCCGAGGCACTTGCCGTCAAGATTGCGGGCCTTCACGCGGGTCAGGTTGTCGAAATGTCGATCCGCGAAGCATTTGAGTGGTGCAACACGGTTCCCGAGCATTTGACAGCGCAAAAAAATGAGATCGCCCGCGCAATCTTAAAAGAGATTAGTGAGAGACTTGGGTTTCTGAACAATGTCGGATTGGAATATTTGACTCTGTCGCGCTCAAGCGGAACGCTGAGCGGTGGCGAAAGCCAGCGGATCCGCCTTGCCAGCCAGATAGGTTCTGGCCTGACGGGCGTTCTTTATGTGTTGGACGAACCGTCAATTGGCCTGCATCAGCGCGACAACAGTCGGCTGCTGGGCACGCTCAAAAACCTGCGGGATCAAGGCAATACCGTGATCGTCGTCGAGCATGACGAAGAAGCCATTCGTGAGGCGGATTATGTTTTCGACATTGGTCCGGGGGCAGGTGTGCATGGCGGACAGGTTGTCAGCTGTGGAACGCCTGAACATGTCGCAGGTGATCCTGCATCGCTGACGGGGCAGTACCTGACTGGGACGCGCGAAGTTGCGGTGCCTACGACACGGCGTAAAGGCAAAAAGAAATCGATTAAGGTCGTCAAGGCAACTGGTAACAATCTGCAAAACGTGACGGTGGATTTTCCGCTTGGCAAATTTGTTTGCGTGACGGGTGTGTCTGGCGGTGGCAAGTCAACGCTGACGATTGAAACCTTGTTCAAAACGGCCTCGATGCGCCTGAATGGCGCACGCCAGACGCCCGCGCCTTGCGAGACAATCAAGGGGCTCGAACTTCTCGATAAGGTGATCGATATCGATCAACGGCCTATTGGTCGTACGCCGCGCTCAAACCCTGCGACCTACACTGGGGCGTTCACACCGATCCGTGACTGGTTTGCTGGCCTGCCAGAAGCCAAGGCACGTGGATACAAGCCCGGGCGGTTTAGCTTTAACGTCAAGGGCGGTCGTTGCGAGGCATGTCAGGGTGACGGCGTCATCAAAATCGAAATGCATTTCCTTCCAGATGTTTACGTGGAATGCGAGACTTGCAAGGGAGCGCGGTACAATCGTGAAACCCTAGAGATCAAGTTCAAGGGCAAGTCGATTGCAGACGTATTGGATATGACCGTGGAAGACGCGCAAACCTTCTTCCAGGCGGTGCCCAGCATTCGTGAAAAGATGGATGCGCTGATGCGGGTGGGCCTTGGCTATATCAAGGTTGGTCAGCAGGCGACTACCCTGTCAGGGGGCGAGGCGCAGCGTGTGAAACTGTCGAAAGAGCTTAGCAAGCGGTCAACTGGTCGGACGCTTTACATTTTAGATGAGCCAACCACCGGGCTGCATTTTGAAGATGTGCGCAAGTTGTTGGAAGTGTTGCATGAATTGGTTGATCAGGGCAATTCGGTCATCGTGATTGAACACAATTTAGACGTCGTGAAAACCGCTGATCACATTATCGATATTGGCCCCGAAGGTGGTGATGGTGGTGGTCAAGTGGTTGCAACCGGCACGCCCGAACAGATTGCGGAAAACGCTGATAGCCATACAGGTCACTACCTTAAGCCGATGTTATCCGCGCGCAAAGTTGCAGCCGAATAGCCAGAGCGGAAGCTTGCAGTTGTTTTGACATAAACGGCACCACCTCGGTGAGGTGCTGAGGGCTGTGTTGATTTGGGGTTTTTCGATAGTGTTGGCCAAAATCCCTGACAGATTATTCATTATTTAACGCGTGAAGATTGTTGATTTTTGGCAGAGTCAGATGCAGCAAGATTTTCGCATAACGCTTTAGGCAAATCGAGCCACCATCACGCGCTATTCTGATCAGAGTCGCGTATCAGGAAATCGCAGCCTCAGTCACGGTTGCGCGATTGAAAGTGTGGCAACATCGCACTGAAATCTTTACCTTTTCCATCTTCATTCTCTACAAAATTGCGGTACAGTTCGAGTGCACGTTGACCCATTGGGGTGTCCGCGTCTACGGCTTCAGCGGCTTGTTGGCTTAGGCCCAGATCCTTCAGCATCAACTCAGCGGCGAAGCCTGGTTGATAGTCATTGTCAGCCGGGCTTTGTGGGCCGATCCCGGGGGCGGGGCAATAGGCGTTCATTGACCAGCTGTAGCCAGATGACGTGCTGACCACATCAAACATTTTTTGCCGGTCCAAACCTAATTTGTCGGCCAAAGCAAAGGCTTCACAGGTGGCGATCATGGTCGCGCCAAGGATCATGTTGTTGCAGATCTTGGCTGACTGTCCGGCACCCGCATCTCCACAATGGACGGCCTTTTGGCCCATGATGTCAAAAAGTGGCTTGGCCGCTGCAAAAGCAGGCGCACTGCCACCGGCCATGAAAGTCAGCGTGCCGCCTGCAGCACCACCGATGCCACCTGACACCGGCGCATCGACGCTCAGCAAGCCTGCGGCCTCAGCCATTTCGGCCACGACGCGCGCGCTTTCGACATCTACCGTCGAACAATCGACCAGCGTCGCTCCGGTGCGCATGGCAGGGATCACCTGTGCCGCCACATCTTGCAGGATTGCGCCGTTGGGCAGCATCGTGATGACAACATCCTGCCCTGTTGCCGCTGCGGATGCAGAAGCCACATTGGTCACGCCCTCGGCCGTGGTGCCAGCGGTGTCAAAACCTGTGACAGTATGCCCGACGCGTGCCAGATTGGCTGCCATTGGGGCGCCCATATTGCCCAAACCGATAAATCCGATCTTCATGCCTGCATCTCCCAGTTTCAGAGCTATTTTTCCAAGTGGCATCAACATTTTGCTCACTGCGGTCGCAGGGACGTCGCCATCTGTGAACTGCCATTGTGGGCTGCGGTCCTTATCAATGATCGCGGCCCTTATCCCCTCAAGGAAGTCGCCGTGCTCCATCGCGCGTGCGGTGAAACGATATTCAAGATCGAGCGCCTTTTCCAAACTGATGGATGGGCCGCGCAAACGATGCAGCGTTTCGATGGCGCAGGCCATGGACAGAGGGCTGTTACGCCCCATCCGCCTTAACGTATCGCGGGCGAAATCGCTGTCCTCGGCCCGGAGCGTTGTCACGATGTCACCCAATGACGCACCATGGAAGTGCCGCTCGATGTCGGGTATGGCCGCTTGCAAGGGGCCCGGGGCAGGGGTGGTTGCCGCTGCTTCCAGTGCAGCGACGTCGCCTGAGGTTTCCAACAGGGCAATGTGCGCGGGCCAGTCTGTTTCGGAAAGGTAGTGATCGGCAAAGCCTGCGAATATCGCATCGCCGGCGTTCATCCGCGCTGCGGTCGTGCCCAGATATTCGCCCAGTCGACCCGGCGCGAGCGCCAGCATCAATGTGCCACCCACATCCGGGACAAGACCGATACCGCATTCTGGCATGGCAATCTGGCTACTATCGCCCACGACCCGATGTGAGCCATGGCAGCCAATTCCCACGCCACCGCCCATGGTAAAGCCCTGCAGGAAACTGACAACAGGTTTCGGATAGTTAAAAATCTTGTGATTTAGGCGGTATTCGTCAGCCCAAAACGTCTGACCATAGGAATAATCACCTTTGGTGCCGGTCTCGTACAGTTCCGCGATATCGCCACCCGAGCAAAAGGCGCGCGTGCCTTCGGCATCAAAAACGATCAGATGCACAGCCGGATCTGTGCGCCAGCCATCTATTGCAGCCTCGATCGCGCAACACATGTCATAGGTCATGGCATTCAGCGCCTCGGGGCGTTTCAAGGTGATCCGGCCCGCGCGCCCGGTGATGCGGATGGAAATATCTGTCATCGGTTTTTCAGCATATCCCGCGCGACGATCACACGCATGATTTCATTTGTACCCTCAAGGATCTGGTGTACGCGCAGATCGCGCACCAGCTTTTCGATCCCATAGTCGGCCAGATAGCCATAGCCGCCATGCAGTTGCAGGCATTGATCGACAATCTTCGATCCGGCTTCGGTTACGAATTTCTTGGCCATGGCGCAAAACTTGGTGGCGTCCGGGGCGCCGCTGTCCAGCTTCCACGCCGCCTGACGCAGAAAAGTGCGGGCAGCTTGAAGTTCGATCTCCATGTCCGCAAGGCGCCATTGCAACCCTTGAAACTGGTCGATCGGTTGGCCAAAAGCTTTGCGCTCGCCCATATAGGCCAGAGTGGAGTCAATTGCTGACTGCGCAGCACCCAGTGAACAGGCGGCGATGTTCAGACGGCCACCATCCAGCCCTTTCATCGCATATGTGAAGCCCATGCCCTCTTCACCCACCAAGCTATCGCTTGAAATTTTGCAATTGTCGAATTGTACCTGCGCTGTTGGTTGGCTGCGCCAGCCCATTTTATCTTCGATTGCACCAAAACTCAGGCCCTTGGTCCCATCTTCGACATAGACGGTTGAAACCCCTTTTGGGCCTGCGTTGCCAGTGCGTACCATGCAGACGTATGCATCTGAATATCCGCCGCCAGAAATAAAAGCCTTAGTGCCATTGAGCGTGTATCCTTCGTTCGTGCGGTCGGCACGTGTGCGCAGGGCGGCGGCATCCGATCCCGAACCCGGTTCGGTTAGGCAATAACTAAGTACGGTTTCCATGCTCAGCACACCAGGCATCACGCGCGCCTTCAGATCGTCATCGGCAAAGCTGTCAAGCATCTTGGCGCACATGTTGTGAATAGACAAAAACGCGGCAACAGAGGGGCACGCCATTGAAAGTGCTTCAAAAACCAGCGTAGCATCCAGACGCGACAGGCCTGCGCCACCGGCGTCTTCGGAAACATAAAGTGAAGCAAAGCCAAGCGCTCCAACCTTGGGCCACAACGCTTTGGGGATGGTTCCATCTGCTTCCCAGTCGCGGGCATGCGGGGCAATTTCAGATTGGCCAAAGGCGTGTGCCATATCAAAGATTGCGCTCTGTTCTTCGTTCAATGCAAAGTCCATGATGTTCCCTTTGCTGCTGTAATGCAGAGTATTGCCATCTTTGTTCCCGCCTTTACCATAGGATTGCAAGGCCGCTGTTTTGGCGCTGCCGCAAACGCGAACCATCCAGAATGGCAGCCCAGTGTCGGGGCTGCCATTCTGTGATATTTGTTTGCAAGTGGGCCCACTATTCCATAACAGGGATCGAGAATTCTCCGCCTTCCTTGATGCCTGATGGCCAGCGCGCTGTCACGGTTTTCGTTCGCGTGTAGAACTTAAACGCATCTGGGCCGTGCTGGTTGAGGTCGCCAAAAACGGATTTCTTCCAGCCGCCAAATGTATGATAGGCCAGTGGCACCGGGATTGGCACGTTGATACCGACCATGCCAACGTTCACCCGATTGGCAAAATCGCGCGCCGTATCACCATCGCGGGTAAAGATCGCCGTGCCGTTGCCGTATTCATGATCCATCGCGAGACCAATTGCTTCTTCAAAAGTTTGCGCCCGCACGGTTGTAAGAACCGGGCCAAAGATCTCTTGTTTGTAGATGTCCATATCTGTCGTGGCGTTATCAAACAGGTGTGGGCCGACAAAGAACCCTTGTTCATAGCCTTGCAGGCTGAAATCGCGGCCATCAACCACCAACGTTGCGCCCTGATCGATGCCGGTTTGAACCAGCCGTTCGATATTGGCCTTGGCAGCAGCGGTCACCACAGGGCCATAGTCGACATCTTTGCCCGAAGTGTACGGTCCAACCTTGAGCTTTTCGATCCGTGGCACAAGCTTTTCGATAAGCCTATCAGCGGTCTCGTCGCCCACAGGGACTGCAACCGAAATTGCCATGCAGCGTTCGCCCGCAGCGCCGTACCCCGCGCCAATTAACGCGTCAGCCGCCTGATCCATGTCTGCATCAGGCATGACGATCATGTGGTTTTTGGCACCACCAAAGCACTGTACACGTTTGCCGTTTGCGCAGCCTGTGCCATAAATATACTCAGCAATCGGAGTGGAGCCAACAAATCCGATCGACTGGATGACATCATGATGTAGGATGGCATTGACCGCGCCTTTGTCACCGTTGACCACCTGAAGAATGCCCTTGGGCAGGCCTGCTTCCTCCATCAATTCGGCAAGCATCAGTGGCACTGAAGGATCGCGTTCCGATGGCTTCAGGATAAAGGCGTTGCCGCAGACGATGGCGGGCGCGAACATCCACATGGGGATCATGGCAGGGAAGTTGAATGGGGTGATGCCAGCTGTCACACCCAGTGCCTGCCGCATGGAATACATGTCGATACCGGGGCCTGCGCTGTCGGTATATTCACCTTTCAGCAGGTGCGGCGCGCCGATGCAATATTCAACAACCTCAAGGCCACGTTGCACATCACCTGCTGCGTCGGGCAATGTTTTCCCATGCTCGCGGCTCAGCGCTTCGGCAAGTTTTTCCATGTCGCGGTTCAGCAAATCCACGAATTTCATCATGACCCGCGCCCGGCGCTGTGGATTGACAGCGGCCCAGGCGGGTTGCGCCTTGGCTGCAATGTCAACGGCCTGCGCAACCTCGTCTGAGGAAGCAAGCGGCACCTTGGCCTGAATTTCGCCGGTGGCGGGGTTCATAACATCGGCAAAACGGCCTGATGTGCCTTTGACATGGGCGCCGTTGATATAATGGGTGAGCTCTTGCATGGAAGTCTCCTGTTTGGGTGCGTCGGTCTGGGGCGCATGGCATGCGGGTCGGGGTAAGCGCACGGGGTCATGTTCGCTTTGTTATAACAAGGTAGTCTTGCATAATACGGTCTAAAAGGGGAAATTTACCAAAATCGTTTTGCAAAAATGCATTACGCCTGTCACATTGCAGCACTGGCAGGTGTCAGATGCTAAGGAAGGTCGCAGAGTTTGCAAACACATTGGGACGATCTGCGCCTGTTTCTGGCAGTGGCGCGTGCGGAAACACTGTCTGGCGCAAGCTCTGTCGTTCGGCTTGATGCTGCAACGCTCGGGCGGCGCATAGCACGGCTGGAAAAACAATTGGGCGTGTCGCTGTTCGTCAAATCTCCGCAAGGCTACGCACTGACCGATTCAGGCCAAAGGTTGCTGATCAAGGCTGATACTGCAGAGGCGGCTATCCGCGCTGCGGCAGAGGGGGTTGTCAACCATCATCCACAGACAAAAGGGCCGCAATCGGTCGCGCTTGGCGGGCAGATACGGCTGGGGGCCCCGGACGGTTGTGCAAACTATCTTTTGCCGCAGGTCTGTGCTGCGTTGACCGCTCAGCATCCCGCGCTCGACATTCAGATCGTTGCTCTGCCGCGTGTATTCAACCTGTCGCGTCGCGAAGCAGACATGGCCATTGGGGTGAGCGCACCGACAGCCGGGCGTCTGACGGTTCAACGCATCACTAACTACAAGCTGCACTTTGCCGGAAGCGGCACGTATCTCGCATCTGCGCCATCCCTCAACAGTATCGCGGATCTCAAGCAGCATCGGATCGTTGGATACATATCTGACATGATTTTTGATCGAGAATTGGACTATTTGGCAGACGCTGGCGCGCCGCGTGTGGCGCTAGCGTCCAATTCGGTATCTGTCCAATTGAACCTGTTGCGCCAAGGCGGGGGGGTGGGGGTTGTGCATGATTTTGCCTTGCCGGCCGCTCCGGGTGTTGAGCGGGTGTTAACGGATCAGTTTTCACTCAGCCGCAGCTTTTATCTGATCCGCCACGCTACGGACCGCCAACACCACACCCTGAACCGATTCGCCGAAGAGCTGAGCAAGGGGATAAGAGGCGAAGTTGCGAGACTGGAAGCTTTGCAGTAACGCAGCTTGCTCGATTAGATATTCATGCTGTTTGAACACGCGTTTAATCGGGCCCTCTCATGCATCATGCAATTAAAGTATAATGCTCTCTCTACTGTTGCTGGCAGAGCAGGCCGCTTGACGCATGCGCAATCGTGGGCTTGACAGAGGGGCCCTGACGCGAGGACGCTAAGTAACAAGATCTTGTAGCCAAGGAGAGCCGCATGCTGGTACACCAGATCCTCAAATCAAAACCCGATGACGCTGTTGTAACGGTGCCGCCGGGCACGCTTGTGTCTAAGGCAGCAAAGATGTTGGCAGAGCGCAAAATCGGAACAGTTGTTGTATCCAAAGACGGTAGCGTCGCCGATGGAATCTTGTCAGAGCGTGACATCGTGCGTGTTTTAGCCAGCCAGGGCGGATCCATTCTTCTTGAACCAGTTGAAAGGTTCATGACGAAAAAACTGGTAACCTGTACACGAGAAGACAGCGCCGATCATGCCTTGGAAAAGATGACAAGCGGAAGGTTCCGGCACATGCCAGTGGTAGAGGCAGGGCAACTGATAGGCCTGATTACGTTGGGAGATGTTGTAAAAGCGCGACTGGCAGAGCTGGCCATGGAAAAAGACGCGCTACAAGGTATGATAATGGGTCATTAGCCGGGTTGCATTCTTCTGTTTGACATGTTGCATTCAACTCCTGATGTTGATTGGAGATGCCCATGCGTATTGGCCTTTACCCTGGTACCTTTGACCCGATTACATTGGGCCATATTGACATCATCCGGCGCGCCAGCCCGATGGTTGATCGCTTAGTCATTGGGGTGGCGATCAATCGAGACAAGGGGCCGTTGTTCTCTCTTGACGACCGGGTTCAGATGATCGAGGCAGAATGTGCAAAGTTGTCTGATCAAACCAATACGGAAATTGTTGCGCATCCCTTTGACAACCTGTTGATCGACTGCGCTCGTGATGTGGGTGCGCGTATCATTTTTCGTGGGCTCCGTGCGGTTGCCGATTTCGAATACGAATACCAAATGGTCGGCATGAACCGACAGCTAGATGATACCATCGAAACTGTGTTTTTGATGGCAGAGACAAAGCATCAGGCGATCGCGTCCAAGCTGGTCAAAGAGATTGCGCGGCTCGGGGGGGACGTCAGCAAATTCGTGACGCCCTTGGTAAATGAAAAAATACAACAAGCTTTTAGATAGATTATATTATTCTACTTTCCCCAAGTAGAAAGCCTTCTCCTGCACGTTGCTGCTATTTTGCGCTCCGATTAGCCATCTGTGCCCGTCTTGCGTTTGTTGCAGTGTCCTTCGGGAGAACTGAGCGAGATTTTTAGTACAGGTTTTAAGTTCCATCACCCAATCGTGGGCTGATTTACCGTTACCACCGGCATTGTTGCACAAATCGGCCTGAGATTGAGCTTCCCCTTTCCCCGGATGGACTTAGCCTACGGCCACGATACACGGTACATGGTATGCCAAGAGCTGTGAAGCCGTTTAGGAACGCAGCTTGGATCTGGATCGCCGCAACTTGCCGATTGAAGTCCCGCGCCGAGAGGCGCTGAACGAGGAGTTTCACACAATGCATCTTGGTTTCGACACGGCTGCGGCGGTGGTATCCTGTCAGGTGTCGCCAAGTGCGCGTCCCAGATATTTAGATGACCGCACGGCTTCGTTGCGGGCTCTGGCCCTAGGTGTGTCCGGCTTCCACATCTTGGCGTTCTTGCGGGGCAGTATAACGGCATGCGCTTCACGCGCCGCAATTGCATCGTGGCATTTGCGCGTATCGTAGGCCCCGTTGGCAGTCACGCTGCCAAGCTCCTGATCGGGCGGGATTTGGCTAAGCAGGTCGGGCAGCATCGGGGCGTCGCCAATACTACTGCTGGTGACTTCGATCGCACGGATCTCAAGCGTTTCCTCATCTATTCCGATATGTATCTTGCGCCAGAGCCGTCGCTTGGGGCCGCCATGCTTGCGCGCGTTCCACTCGCCTTCACCCTCAGCTTTGATGCCCGTACTATCGATCAGAAGGTGCAGTGGCCCTGCCGAACCCTTGTAGGGGATGGCGACGGACAGGGTTCGTTGTCGCCGGCACAGAGTGCTGTAGTCCG